>NZ_CP017014.1:2605487-2911980 GCF_001767395.1 Rhodococcus sp. WMMA185
TCGGCAAGCGCGGCAAGGCCCCGGACGGGGCCAGGATCACGCTGGAACTGACGGGACCGCTCGCACGAACCATCCACATCGTGGTCGACGGCAGGGCGAAGGTGGTCGAGGATTTGCCCGCCGAGGCGACCACCACCATCACCCTCGACTCACGACTGTTCACGCGGCTGGCGGGTGGCAGAACCACGGCAGCCGAGCACCGTGACGAAATCACGCTGCACGGAGACGCCGAAGTCGGCAAGAGGATCGTCGACAACCTCGCGTTCACGATCTGATCGCGGTGCGCCTGTTCCTCTCGTCATATCGGTTCGGTGCCGACCCCGCACCATTGCTATCGCTGGTCGGCAGCGCTGGACGCGTCGGCGTGGTTGCCGCCGCGGCGGATGCCTGGCCGCCTGCGGCACGAGCGTCTGCAGTTGTCAGCGATGTGATGCCGTTGGCGCGCCTGGGCTTCACTCCGGAAGAGGTGGACCTGCGCGATTACATCCGCAGCGACGGGAACGCGAGAGTCGACGCGCTGCAGGAGCGGCTGGCCGGGCTCGACATGCTCTGGGTCCGGGGCGGGAACACATTCGTGTTGCGCGCACAGATGGCCAGAAGCGGGGCTGACCGGGTGATCCCTGAACTATTGCGGAACGACGCGTTGGTGTATGCCGGGTACAGCGCGGGCGCGTGTGTCATGACTCCAACGCTCTACGGTCTCGACTCCTGCGATGACCCGGCGGAAGTGAACGCGACCTGCGGCATGGATCCGCTCTGGGACGGCTTGGGCATGGTGAGCTTCGCAATCGTCCCCCATCATCCGCCCGCTGAATCTCCAGAGTCCGGAGAGTCCATGCTGCTCGAGGAAGCCGCAGGAGTTCGGCGAACAGTCGATGCGCTCAGGCTCGCCGGGATCGATTACCGGACCCTCACCGATGACCAGGCGATCGTCGTGAACGGAGATCGCACCGAACTCGTCTAGCGACGACGGGTTCGGGCGTGGAAGGTATATCTATCACCCGAGGAATGTGTCGGCCTCAGACGAGGAGACCTGTTCGAGTGCAGCCCAAATGACCTCGCATCGCCTCGCGGTCACCTCGTCCGCGTCGGCGAGCAGCGCATCCAGGAGAGTCCTCGGCCTCAGGCGCCATGCCTCGTGCATGGACTGAACTTCATTGTTGGTGAACAACCCCGACCCTGCGAGCGCCGAGATCCACTCGTCGAACTCCCCACGGTAGATACGTTCGACGGATTCGTAGTCGACACCACCTTCGAAGAACTCGTACGAGAACATCGCGGAGACATAGCTGCTGGGATCTCGTTCGGGGGTGTTCATCGGTGCAGTTCCTTCCAGGGGTGGTGCGACGAATTCCGAGTCCACCCAGGAGCTGGCTCATACCTGGTGGGTTCTACCGTTAGGGCCGACATTCTTCGCCGGGTTCGACGATCCAAGACGCTATCGTGCGGAGGCACGTTCTAGTGTTGCCTCGCCGATACGATCCGGTAACAGAGTTACGAGTGTGACGTGTGTTACAGCTGGTAGGTGCGGGTCGACCCCTCGAGAGGAGGCTTCTACCTGCATTTTCGTCTCACCACACGAGCGCCACCCCCACCTCCGGCGGGTGGATGAATCCCACACCTCGGTCCCACATCGTGAGACTGCTGTATATCGGTGATTTCCCGAGAGCCGGGCCGGGCAGGAACCGGTTCTGTTAGAAGTTCGACCAGTTCGAAGGCTTGTGTGCAAGTGGACTACCTTCGGGGTGCAAGACACCCGCATACCAGGAGTCACGATGACCGTCACCGACGACACGCTCACCTCGCTCGCCGCCGTCCTTCCCGAAGGATGCCTGGTGACCGATCCGGACCTCCTCGCGTCGTACAGTCAGGACTGGGCACGAGACCCTGCCGCGACGATCCCTCGTGCGGTCGCGCGCCCCACTACCACCGAAGACGTCCAGGCGGTGATGCGTTGGGCCACCGAACATCAGGTTCCGGTCATTCCGCGAGGGGCAGGGTCCGGGCTCAGCGGCGGTGCGACGGCCGTCTCGGGCAGCATCGTGGTCAGCACCGAGCGAATGCGCCGGATAGAGGTGGACCCGGCCACACGTATCGCCGTCGTGGAACCGGGTCTGCTGAACGCGGAGGTCAAGGCCGCGGCAGCTGAGCACGGACTCTGGTATCCCCCAGATCCGTCTTCGTTCGAGATGTGCTCGATCGGCGGCAACGTCGCAACGAATGCAGGTGGTCTGTGCTGCGTCAAGTACGGTGTCACAACCGACTACGTGCTCGCACTGCGTGTGGTACTCGCAGACGGAACCGCCGTCAGACTCGGCGGTGCGCGGTTGAAAGACGTGGCCGGGCTCTCGCTGACCAAACTCTTCATCGGAAGCGAGGGAACCCTCGGTATCGTCACCGAGGCGACGTTGAGACTGATTCCCGCCCAGCCGCCCTCGAGTACCCTCGTTGCGTCTTTTGCCTCCGTCCAATCCGCCGCAGACACGGTCCTGGCAATTACACGGACATTGCGACCCTCGATGCTCGAGTTCATGGATCGCGCTTCGATCGGCGCGGTCGAGGATTCCCTGCGGATGGGCCTCGACCGTACCGCCGAAGCGATGCTCATCGCGCGGTCGGACGCACCCGGAGCGATTGCAGCCGAAGAGATCTCCGTCATGGCGGATGCGTGTAAGGCGAACGGAGCCTCCGAGGTATTCACGACAGATGATCCCGACGAGGGCGAAGCCTTCGCTGCAGCAAGGCGATACGCGATCCCCGCAGTCGAGAAGCTGGGCAGCCTACTCCTCGAGGACGTCGGCGTCCCACTGCCGAAACTGCCCGCATTGGTCGAGGGAGTCGCTGCCATCTCCCGCGAGCGCGACGTGATGGTTGCGGTAATTGCACACGCCGGCGACGGGAACACCCACCCCCTCATCGTCTTCGATCCCGACGATGCGGAGATGACCGAGCGCGCCCATCTCGTATTCGGCGAGATCATGGATCTCGCGATCTCGCTCGGCGGCACGATCACCGGCGAGCACGGGGTGGGACGGTTGAAGAAGCCCTGGCTGTCCGACCAGGTGGGTCCGGAAGTCATGGAATTGACGCAACGGATCAAGAACGCGCTCGACCCACTCGGCATCCTCAACCCCGGAGCGGTTCTATAACCGCGCCGGTCGGAACGGCAACCGGAACCTGCCCTCGAAACTGAGGGGTAATCTGCGGATGACAGCGTGCGGGACCATACCGCGTGAAGGCAACGAGTCAAGGAGCAGTCTGTGACGACAACGGTGGAGCACTGCGTGGCCGAGTCCCGGTTCGAGGTCTTCGTCGACGGTCAGCTGGCCGGCTACGCCGACTATGCTGAGCGCAGCGGTGTCCGCGACTTCCACCACACCGTCACGTACCCGCAGTTCCGTGGGCAGGGTCTGGCCGCCGAAGTAGTGAAGGCTGCCCTCGACGACACGAAAGCTCGCGGACTCTCAGTGATTCCCTCGTGCTCGTACGTCGCAAAATACATCTCCGAGCATTCGGGCTATGCAGAGCTCGTCTGATCCGGTGAGCGGGACCGAGATGGGAGGCCGACGACATCGTTGCCGCACGTCCGCGCCCTGAGGGTCGTGTCCGGCGCGAATCGCGTTCAGTGTAGGGTCTGCCTTGTTCTGACACGGGGTGCTCCGCACGGGCGGGGCTGAGAACACACCCGGAAAACCTGCTCAGGTAATGCTGACGAAGGGATGTCAAAGTCGTGACCAACTCTGCCTATGGTGCCGCCGACACGGATCGGCACACCCGATTCACGGACCATCTGTGGGACCGAACCAAGGTCCTGCGCGACGCGATCGACGAACTCGAGTTTCTGCGTCGTCTCGGTGACGGAACCCTGCCGTTGGACTTGTTCCGCACGTACATCGAACAGGACTACCTGTATCTCACGGGATACGCCAAGGCTCTCTCGCTGGTTTCGGCTCACGCCCCGGACCCGGACACGGCCGGCTTCTGGGCCGGTTCCGCCGCAACGGCGGCGACGGTGGAAGCGACGCTGCACCAAAACCTACTGACGAGCGGCAAGCTGCCCCAATCCGATGCGAAACCCCAGCATTCACAGGCTTGCCTGGGGTACGTCTCGTACCTGACGGCCGTCGCCGCGACCGAACCGTACCCCGTAGCTGCCGCCGCAATGCTGCCGTGCTTCTGGATCTATGCCGACGTGGGACAACGCCTCGCAAACAGTGCCCGAGAGGTGCTGTCCGCCGATCCTTCTCACCCCTATGCGCAGTGGGTGACCACTTATGACGCCGAGGAATTCCAGACCGCCACCGCCACCGCCCGCGAGTTGGTGGACGCCGCCGCGGAGGCCGCGACCGACGCTCAGCGCGAGGCGATGGTCGAGGTATTCGTAATCGCGAGCCGGTACGAACTCATGTTCTGGGATACCGTCGTGAACAAGCAGGAATGGCCCGCATCGTGACACTGTTTTCTGGCAAGACACTGTTTTCCGGCATGACGTTCTTCTCCCGCAAGGCTTCCTCGTCGCGCAGGCGCACTGCGACGGTCGCGGTCACCCTCGTGTCCGCTCTCGCGGTCCTCACCGGTTGCGCGGCCAATACACAGTCGGGCGATACGATCCGATTCGCACTCGACTGGACACCGAATACCAACCACACCGGTCTGTTCGTTGCCCTCGAACAGGGCTACTTCCAAGACGCCGGACTCGACGTCCAAGTACTTCCGTACAACGACACCTCGCCCGACACCCTCGTCGACGCCGGCAACGCCGAGTTCGGGGTGAGCTTCCAGAGCTCGTTCACATTTTCGCGAGCCGCAGGTGCACAGATAAAATCCGTGCTCGCACCGTTGCAGCACTGGGCAACCGGCATCGCGGTGAGAGCGGACCGCGACGACATCACCCGCCCGCGTGATCTCGACGGCAAGATCTACGCCGGCTTCGCGGATCCCGACGGCGAAGAAACATTGAAGCAGATCATCCGCAACGACGGCGGCGAGGGAGAATTCACGACCGTCACGCTCGGCACGTCTGCGTACGAGGCCGTCTATTCCGGCACCGCAGACTTCACCGTGTCGTTCTTTGCCTGGGAGGGCATCGAAGCCGAGCACCAGGGAACCCCGATGCGGTATTTCCACTACACGGACTACGGTTTCCCCGATGCCTACGCCCTCGTCATCGGGGGCAACGAGCAGTGGATGGCCGATCATCCCGATGAGGCCCGCAAGTTCGTTCAGGCCTTGCAGCGCGGATACCAGTTCGCCGCCGAAAACCCGGCTCTTGCCGCACAGATGCTTGTCGACGCCAACCCCGGCGCCTTCACGGACGATCGACTCGTGCTCGAGAGCCAGGACATGCTGTCCTCCGAATACATGTTGGACGACTCTGGAAGAGTCGGAACACAGACCGCCGAGAAGTGGTCGGGATACTCCGGTTTCTTGTTTGAGAACGGGCTGCTCGCCGGTCCCGATGGAATGCCATTGACCACGGAACCCGACTGGTCTACGTACTTCACCAATGAGTACCTCGCTGAGCCCTGACAGGGGCCATCCGAAGAATTCTCTCGAGGGTTCTCGCACGCGTCCCCACAAGAAGGGTCACCGCACGACGGTCCCCGGCGCCCCCACGCTTGCGCGCAGGGGGCTTCCCTCGCTGGTGGTCGTGGCCCTGCTCGTCGTCGCGTGGCAACTGTACGTAATGGTCAGCGGTATTCGGCCGCAGGTTCTGCCGTCACCGCTGCGCGTGATAGAGCAAGGCTGGCGGGCACGCGATGCTATTGCAGGGCACGCCTCGTCGACGCTGCAGGTGACACTGATCGGCTTCGCGGTGTCCCTGCTCTGCGCCTGGGCTCTCGCAGTGCTCGTCGACTTCTCGCCATGGCTACGACGCGCATTCGTCCCCCTCTTCGTTGTGTCCCAGACGCTGCCGATCATCGCAATCGCGCCACTGATGATCATCTGGTTCGGATTCGGTCTGCTGCCGAAGATCCTCGTGATCGCCCTCGCGACGTTCTTCCCGATGACGATCGGTCTGATCGAAGGTTTCGCCGCCGCGGACAGAGAAGCCAGCGCCCTCCTGCGGAGCATGGGAGCATCCCGCTGGCAGGAATTCCGCTACGTCCGGCTACCATCGGCGATTCCCCGATTCTTCACCGCCCTGCGGATCGGGATCACCTATGCGGTCGTGGGCGCGGTGTTCTCCGAGTACGTCGGTGCCACGTCCGGCCTCGGCATCTACATGGCGACGCAGAAGAACTCGTTCCGAACCGACCTCGTGCTCGCCGCCGTGCTGGTGACCGCCGCCATCAGTGTCTGCCTCTACCTACTCACCTTCGCCGTCGAACGTGCCGTCGCACCCTGGATCAGTGAAGAACGGAGCCGTCACGAATGACGGATCACCAGACGGAGAGGATCGCGATGACCGAAGAAGCACGCGTCGTGATGACCGGGATCAGCAAGGCCTTTCCCGTCCGCGGCGGAACCAGACCCGTCCTCGACGACATCTCACTGACCGTTGAACGCGGAGAGTTCGTGTCGGTGATCGGCCCCAGCGGATGCGGGAAGAGCACGGCCTTCTCGATGCTCGCAGGTCTAGAGCAACCAGATTCCGGCGCCGTCACCATCGGCGGTGAACCTGTGCGATCGGCTGGCAGTGATACCGCCCGATGCGCATATATGCCGCAGAAAGACCTGCTGTTCCCCTGGCGCAGCGTCCTCGACAACACGACTCTCGGCCTCGAAGTGCAGGGCGTATCCCGCGCCCAGGCGCGGGACAAGGCCCGGGAACTGTTCCCCGTGTTCGGTCTCGGTGGGTTCGAGGACGCCCGGCCCAGTCAGTTGTCCGGCGGGATGCGACAGCGCGCCGCGATGCTGCGGACCGTCGTCCAGGAATGTCCGGTGCTGCTTCTCGATGAACCGTTCGGCGCCCTGGACTCGCTGACCCGCACCGAGATGCAAGCGTGGCTGCAGCAGGTGTGGCAACGCTATAGGTGGACCGTCTTGATGATCACCCACGACATCCGTGAGGCCGTCTACCTGTCGGATCGCGTGGTCGTACTCTCGGCGCGACCGGCTACGGTCCGCACCGAGGTGACAGTGGATCTGCAACGGCCACGCGAACTGTCGATGATGACGTCGCCCGAGTTCGTGGAGATCGAGCACCTCCTCCTCGAGGTCCTCCACGAGGAATCCCGGCGGGCGCTGGCAGAGCAGGAGTCGAGCCGACCCTGAGCTCTAGGCCCCGACGGGTACGAGTAGAGCCTTCTCGAGTTCGGCCAACGCTTCCTCGAGATGATGCAGGATTCGCTGCAGCCTCGGCACCGAACTGCGGCACCCGACGATACCGAAGTGGAGGTTGTCGCCGTTGCTGGTGAGTGTGATGTTCAGCGCCTGCCCATCGAGTACCACCGAGGCCGGATAGATGCCGTCCAGCCTGGAACCGTTCCAGTACATCGTCTTTCTCGGCCCCGGGACGTTGGAGATGATCACGTTGAACGGTGGTGGGGTGAACTGGACGAAACCTGGCACCGGAGACAGGGCTATCGCCGATACATTGACCGCCGACCAGGCCATCGCCTGCAGCGGAGTAAGGCTGCCGAACAGTTCCTTTCCCTGGGCCATCGATGCGCAGATCGCCGCAAGACGTTCGGCCGGATCGTCGACGTCGGTCGCCAAGTTGCACAACGTCGCACCGATTGCATTGCCGCCGGCATCGGAATCGTGCTCCTCGTGCAAAGACACCGGAACCATCCCGATCAGAGGTGCATCCGGCAGAGCATTCTGCTCGTCGAGGTAGCCCCGGAGCGCGCCCGCGCACATGGCCATCACCACATCATTGATGCTGGCGCCGGCAGCCTTCCGTACCGCGTCGATACGTGCGAGTGGCCAAGATTGTGCCGCGAACCGGCGTGCTCCGCCGATCGGGACGTTGAGGATGGTCCGCGGCGCCTCGTAGGGAAACCTCATATCGTGCCGACGCATCGCCGTGCGGGCGATGCGCACCGCGGCAGGAGCGAGGCCGGCCACGTCACCAACCGTGTGGCGGATCTCGTCCCACACCGACGGGGATGCGGGAACGGCACGGCCATGCGACGAAGCGGGTAGGTTCCACGGCGGCGGAGCATTACGCACACTCGGATCGGTCGAGAGCGTTCGAATCAACAACCGCAATCCGGACACGCCGTCCATCAGCGAGTGATGGAACTTGGTGAAGATAGCGAACCGGCCGTCCTCGAGTCCCTCGATGAGATGCATCTCCCACAACGGGCGGTGCCGGTCGAGCAGTGTGCCGTGCAGTCGCGACGCGAGGGTCAGCAACTCCCGAACCCGGTACGGGGACGGGAGTGCAGAATGCCGCACGTGGTACTCGAGGTCCACATCGGATTCGTCCGCCCACCAGAAGTTCCCGAGACTCCCAACCGGATTCGCCGGCATCTTTCGGAACATCGGGTCGACGTCGGTGTACGACAGCATCGTGTCGTACATCGTCTTGACATAGTTGGGGCCGGCGTCCTCGGGCGGAGTGAACAACTGGAGCGATCCGACGTGCATGGAATGCTCTCGCGATTCGCCGAGAAGGAAAATCGAATCGGTAACCGGCATCAGTCCCACCTGGACGTTCACCCCACCTTCTTGACAGCCCACCAATCCTTGCGTCGGGATGCTACATCGGGCGTAACGTTTGTGCGCCTCAACTGCGATATATACCTAAGACGCTGAGAGACAATCTGCCGCGCCCTGGAGGTCATGGGGCGGCGAGGTCGGAAGGAGGGCGGGAAAATGAGCACTGCAACTCACGACTTCTGCCCAGCACCGGTTCCAGTAACCCGCAGGGAATTCGCAGGGACGACCCCACAGTCGGTGGCCCTTGCGCACACCCTTCGTCGCACGGTCCGGCCGTTCCTCGACAGGTGGGCACGCTACCCCGAGTTGCCATGGCCGACTGGAGTCGTCGACCTGTTCGGGTACTCTCTCGGCCCAGTCCGCGGCACGCAACGCAGGCCGGTCCAGCTGCCCCACTGCCGGGCCGAGTTGATCCGGCCTGCGGGAGACCTGGCCGACCGGGCGATCCTCTACCTCCACGGCGGCGCGTTCCTGTGCGGTGGGATCAACTCCCATCGGCGGATGGTGTCCCGGATCGCGGCGGAGGCTCAGGCCCTGACGTTGAACGTCGCATATCGCATGATCCCGCAGCATTCCATCCGCGCGGCGGTCGAGGACGGCATCGACGGATACCGCTGGCTGCTCGCACACGGGTACACCGCCGATCGCATCGTCATCGCAGGCGACTCTGCAGGCGGATTCCTCACGTTCATGGTGACACTCGAAGCGCTGCGGCGCGGGCTGCCGTGCCCCGCCGCAGATGTCGCGTTGTCTCCGCTGACCGATCTCGACCCCGCCCACAAACTGGCCCACCCCAACGCCGATCGATGTGCGGTCTTTCCCAGGCGCGCCGTCGGGGCACTGTCTACGCTCATCGAGCGGGTTGATGCGAAAGGCGGGCACGGCCCCTCACCCTCGCCGGTGGACGGCATCCTTGCTCCGATGCCGCCGGCCCTGATCCAGACCGGCTCGCAGGAAATGGTCTACGTCGACGCCGAACTGATGTCCGAACGGCTCTCCCTGGCCGGCGTTCCGTGCGAACTACAGGTATGGGAACGGCAGGTGCACGTCTTCCAGGCCGCTGCGGGACTGCTCCCCGAAGGCATCCGCGCCGTACGCGAGATCGGCGAGTTCATCCGTGCGGCCACCGACCGTACCCGAAATGCCGACGCCGGCTCACCGGGCACGCTCTCACGCTAGAAAGTAGCGATCTCAGAGCGCCGGATTAGTTGCTAAGCAGGTATATCCACTCGGTTCCAGGGCGTATATTTGCCATCGTCTGCGGGGGATCCCGAGCGGAGTACACGATGCTGAACAGACGGAGCTTTCTCAAGGCGACACTTGGCACGACAGCACTCGGAGCGCCGGTCGTGTCGTCACTCGTTCCGGGCCTGACCGCTCGTGCCTCAGCGGCCACCACCCTCACCGCGACCGTGGTCAACGACTCCGGCGTGTTCGACAACGAGGCCGTATCTATTTATGTAACCGGGCACCGGTCCGGCCAGGAAGGTTTCGTCAACGCCGACGGCCAGTTCGTACCGGTCCCCCCCGACGGCCAGGAAGGCGACCCCCTCGACGTGGAGATTCCGATGGCCGGCAACGGAATCACGACAATCGAATTGCCACAGATGTCGGGCCGCGTCTACGTCCTAGCCAAAATTGACGAGGAAGACGAACTGAATTTCCGAGTGGCAGTCACCCCGAACGGCGACCGGAGCATGCACTATCCGGCCGGTTGGGTGGTGGGTCAGCCCGATTACTTCATGCTGTACGACCAAGTGGAATTCACCCTCGACGACACCGGAATGTTCTGCAATACCACCTGTGTCGACGACTTCTGCCTTCCCTTGGCAATCCAGCTCGAGGGAACCAGATCCCAGATCACGGGCACACTGGTCCCCGATGGTCGCGAGAGGATATTTTCCTCGGTCGCCAACACGCCCGGATTCGACCAACTCGTCCGCGGCGACTTCAGGGTCATTGCGCCCAGCCACGGGATCGACTCCAATTTGTTCTCCTCCAGCTACTACAAGGATTACATCGACGATGTGTGGACCAAATACTCCTCGACCAACTTGACGGTCGTCGACGAGGTGAGCGGGAACACCTACACCGGCCACGTCGAGGACGGGGCCGAAGACGGGGAGTTCGTCTTCGACCAGGACGTTGCACCATTCAGCAAACCAACCACCCGCGACGTATTCTTCTGCCACGGCGCCTTGGAGTCTCCGAATGACGGGATAACCGGCCCAGTCGGGGCAACACTGTGTGCGGCCTTCAACCGGTCCACATTGCTCAGCAATTCGCTTGAACCTGTTCCAGATTCCTCCCAGTTCTACCGCGAACTCGTCAGCAATCACTATGCGGCTGCGCTGCACCAGTTCGCCACCGACGGTAAGGCGTACGGATTCGCATACGACGACATAGGCGGCTGGGATACGTTGATCGCGGACACCAATCCGACCTCCTGGCGGATCACATTCGGGCGCATGAACTCCGTGCCCACCAAGCCGGAGGCGTAGGACCGGCGATTCCTTGGATTCGCCAATAGAGCATCGCCTGGCGTGACACTACAATTTTTTAGTGTTATATATAAATGATGTCCCTACGAATGGCCCTGCTCACTCTGATTGCAGGCGAACCCCGGAGCGGGTACGACATCGGCCAGGAATTCGACGGCGTGTTGAAGTTCGTGTGGCATGCCAAGCCCACTCAGGTGTATCCCGAGTTGAAACGCCTTGCCGCCGAGGGATTGATTCGCAAGCAAGAAGAAGGGCCACGCGGCCGTCGGCCCTATGAGATCACCGAGGACGGGCAGACCGAGCTTCGCCAATGGTTGACGGCGACGCCCCCGGATCACTCATTGAGGAACGAAACAGTCCTACGTTCCTTCGCGTTGTGGCTCGTCGAACCGGAGGAGGCCAACGCATTCTTGTCCAACGAGCTCGAGTATCACCGAATGCGGCTACGCGGAATGCGTGTGCTCACGAAGAATCTCGATCTCGGCAGGCCTGCGGACCGAGCAGCGCTGCTCGGTCTGGAAGCAGGAATCCGGCGTCTGGAGGCAATGATCTCCTGGGCCGAATGGGCGATCGAGACGGTCCAGGCCTGGCCGACCGGGGAGGAGCAGACTTCCGCATGAGTAATTCTTCGATGAGCCTGGCACTGGAAGAGGGCCGACGGATCGGATTTGCCGAGTTCGGTGACCCCACCGGTGTGCCCTGCTTCTTCGTGCATGGCTATGGCTCCTCCAGGTGGATGGCGAGCTGGACCATGTCCAACGAGCTGCTCGAACGCCACTCCGTAAGGATGATCGCCGTCGACCGGCCCAACTACGGGCTGTCGACACCTCAATACCCGCGAGCTGGATTCGTACACTGGGCCGCGGACGCCTCCGCGCTGGCAGAGCATCTCGGCCTTCGCCGAGTATCCGTTGTCGGCGTGTCGATGGGCGCAGGACCGGCGCTCGCGCTGAGTGCACGACGCCCGGACCTGGTCTCGAGCACGACGATCCTGAGTGGCATGCCACCAGTAAATGCACGCGAACGGTGGACCCCGGCCAGCAGGGCTGACGCCCTCTACTGGAAGCTGGCGCGAGGTGCCCCTTGGATTCTGCGGAGGTTGTGCGCACTCTCCTCCTCCATGTTGGCCAGGGCCGCAGAAGGCGATGCCGATGCGCTGATCGCAAGGATGGAGCGCGCACTTTCCGAATCCGATCGCCAGGTCTTCCGGTCGCTCCTCGACAACGAAACCAGCCGCGCAGCATTCGTTTCGGACGTACGGGAGAGTTCCCGGCAGGGTGGAGCTGCAACAGCTGGCGACCTTCGCCAGTATCTGAGCCCTTGGGAATTCGCCCCGGAAGAGGTTTCGGGGCCGGTGATGCTTTGGCACGGGATCGACGACCCGAAGGTGCCAGTCGAGTTGGCGCGACGATTGGCCGTCCGACTGCCGAACTGCGAGGCGCATTACATTCCCGGCGGTCATTTTTCCCCGTTAACGCACCGCGACGAGATCCTGCGACGTCTGTCCCGCGAGAGCGGGCGGTAGCGAAGTTCGGCTCCGGCCGAAAGGGGTCGAGAGAATCCTCGCTCGGCGGCCGTCAGCAGCCCCCGATTCCAACTCATCCGGAAGACCTGTACGACATCCGAACCCGCGACCCTTAAGGTTGGAGCACTTGGAGGGCGACGACGGGTTTCATATGAACGACAGAACTGTATTGATCGGGGCGCTCGCGGTTGCCACCATTTCGACGGTTTTCGGGCTGACGGTCGGCATCGCGGGGGGTGCATTCGGCAATCCAGGACCCCCGGTCCTGCCACCTCCGATCACCTCGGAAGGCCTGCAATCCGCCACCCCCTACGCCACGGAAACCGCTACCTCCGAGGTGGTCATTCCACCGACCCCCACCTGGCGGATGGCCGACCTCACCACCGAGAGGGCAATTCCTCGCACCAGGAACCCCGTCCCTTCCACCACCGTGTCGCCAACGCGGACCTCGAGACCTCCGACCAGCACAGTTCTCCCCGCTACCACCGCCGCAACCAGCACCCCCACGATCACGACGACGAGGCCGGTGATCACGATTCCGCCGGTGACCACTCGGCCCAGCGGCTGAATCGGCTCAGGCAGACCTGCGTCCGACCAACTGTGCAATCACCACTGCGAGGATGAGTAACTCGACTAGCCCACTGAAGACGAGGCCCGCCGCGCGAAGGTCGGTGAACTGAGTGAGAACGCCGACCCCAATAGCGGGGACCGCCAGCATCACGTAGATACCGGCGAACAGCGCCGACGAGACGTTCCCACGCAAACCCGGTTCGACCCGCTCGACGGTTGTCGCAATGGCTGCGTTGAAGCACAACCCGCCGGCGAGACCCAGCACTATCGCAGACGCAAGCATCGGCGCCAATGCCGTTTCCACGAGCGCCAGGGCGAGAAGAGCCGCTGAGATTGCCAGCCCGATACACCCGATCAGCAACGCGCTCGGGGTGGGTATCCGGCGCGCTACCAGCTGACCGATGGCCATGAACAGGAACGCCAGGGCTACCACCAGTCCGGGCAACGTGTGGCTGGTCCATCCCAGATACTGCGCCACGAACAGAGCGGATACGG
Source organism: Rhodococcus sp. WMMA185 (assembly GCF_001767395.1). NCBI lineage: Bacteria > Bacillati > Actinomycetota > Actinomycetes > Mycobacteriales > Nocardiaceae > Rhodococcus > Rhodococcus sp. WMMA185. The sequence continues at coordinate 2,619,189 of NZ_CP017014.1, forward strand.
CGGTGAGCACTCCGGACACCGAGAACGCAGCTCCGGCCGCGAGGACCCCCAGGACGAAGGCGCGGCGAATCGGCGGTGGAACCTGCAAGCGAATCGGACGGATCCGCCACGACAAAGAGGCTCGAGAGGCGGGTACCAAGACCCACAACCCCACGAGAGCGAGGAGTGCGAGCACCAGGTTCAACAAGTAGGGAGTCGTCAGCGGACTCGCGGTCACATCCGCGAGCACACCGGCGATCAACGTTCCCAGACCGAGGCCGCCGGCGTTGACCCCAACCGCCAGCATTCCGCCCATCGCCTTCCGCCCGGGTGGGAACAAGTCGATTATCGCGGCTGTACCGGCGCCGATCACCAGACCCGCTGACAGACCGGAGATCACGCGCGCTGCGATGAAGATCGGTAGCACCGGCGTCAGCAGGAACAGTGCTGCGCTGAACACTGCCAGCGCGACCGCGACCATCAGTACGGGCCGGCGGCCTACAACATCGGACAGTCCACCGAAGAGTGCGAGTGCAGCAACGACTCCGAGCGCGTACACGGCGAACAAGATCGTCACCGTCAGCGCGCTGAGAGACATCTCGTGCGCGTAGATCGAATAGAGCGGGGTTGGAAGCGTCGTTCCCATCATCGTGGTGAGAAACGCGAACGCCGTGGCAGCGATGGCAGGTGCCGGCGATCGGCGGGCGGACCCACCTTGGGCCCTGGTCGCTGAGGCTGAGAAAGAGGGCACGATAGCAAGCCTTCCGAAGACAGCAGCTCATGGGAGATAGACAACTCGTCACGAGCCGTGGAGCGGGACAACTGGTAAGGGCAAGCAGCGCCGCACACTCTCCGGGGTGCCTTACCTGCGACGCCGATCCGCGAACGGACCGGGCTGTTAACGTGTGACCCCGCCGGGTTTGGGGATTCGGTTCGGGACCACGAGCGTTCGAGTATGGGGGTTGACGATGGAGCGGGAGAACTTCCAATCGAGCGATTGGGACCATCAGGCGATCAAGAGCGCAGTCGACTCCTTGGCGCCAGCGGACTCCGGCGCCGTAGCGGCGACCTGGGACGACCTCGGACGCCGTTTCCAGGAATCGATCGTCAGCTTTCATACCGAGATTCGTTCCGCGATCGACAGCGGGTGGCGCGGAACGACCGCTGCAGCGGTGGGCTCGGCGATCGAGGAGTACACCACCGGAGCCTGGCAAGTCGGCGATCAGTTCTCCGATGTAGGGGCTGCTCTGCGTCACGCGATATCCGGCGCCGAGGCGGTACGCGGTGCAGTCGGTCCACCGATCGACCACGCCACGGACTGGTCCCGGGTGCTGCCCTGGAAGTGGGCAGGCGAGGCCGATGCTCACGCCGAAGAGCAGAATGCGAAAGCCGCCATGGAAACTCTGTACACATCGGCGTACCGAGGGGCGGCCGAGCACCTACCAGTGTTGCACTCCTCATTCCCCAATGATGCCGACCGCGGCCTCGATCCCGCCGCGACCGAGGTCGCCGCGGCCCCCCAGCCGATCGGTCTCGATGTCGGCCCGAACGGTATCCACGGCATTCCCAGTGATCAGCAGGTGGCCGCCTACAGGGAGCCCTCCAACACATCCAACGAACACGAAGCCGCTCACGAGCGGCTCCAACACGAGAGCCCGCATGCGGGTGCCTCTCCCGCGCCGAGCTCGATTTCGAGCGCGGCACTCGCCGGCGCCGTCGGCGGCGGTGTAGCGCACTACGCGCAGCGAGTCCTCGCAGCCCATCGATCTGCCGCTGCAGAGCCGGAGCCGAGCACCCTGAACAACCCGGCGGACGAGCACGACACCGAAGTACAGCCCCCGACGTACCTCGAGAGCATCGACGAAGGTAGCGAACTCGTGGGAAGACTCGCGCCGGTCTCGCCTGCGGTGATCGGCGAATAGCTATGGGTCACTGGGGATTGAGCGGGCCGCAGTTCGTCGCACTCTGGGCCCGGACCGGCCAAGACCGCCTTCCGTACCCGTTCCGGGTGACCAGTGCACTTCGTACCGCTGACGAGTACGAGGCCGAGCAGCGCCGCATACGCGCAGAGTTCTCCGGGCCCGAACACGATCTTCTGGAGGCAGCCCTGCTGGTACTCGCCGAACCCGACCTCCGCATCGAAATCTCGGGTTCGCTGGGCGCAGGCGTTCAGACCCCCATCCGCATGATCGGGGCCGCCGCCGGTGGGCACGCGATCGCGGCTGTGCAGCATCCGGATGCCGAAGTGGTGATCCGGAGTTGCGAACCGTATGACCTCGGCAGACAACTGATCGCTCAGCTCCCCGACCCGGACCGCGGCTCTGCATCAGGAATAGTGTTTGCTCGCCACGAGAGTCCCACCACAGGACACGCCCGGCTGGCCACCCGGATCCTGCGCAGACCGTCGACGAGCCAGGGCGTTGTCCGGGTGATTCGCGGGACACGCCAGCGTCCACTTCCAGTGGGCGGTCTTGCGTGGCGTGACATCGAGGGCGACGGCCGCTACCTCGTGTGGGGCGATACCTCGGTGGCAGTGGAACCGGGCACGTCGTGGGATCTGCTGCACGCGGTCAACCGTTTGACCGGACCGATCGCGGCCGGACACCCCGTCGAACACGCGTCGGCCTGAGCCGCGCAGCCGGTGATCGCCGTTACCGTGTAGAGCGACAGAAGGTGAGTCGTGGCCGACCTGGACGGGGCAGACATGCAGAACTTCGACCTGGATTCGAGCGTGAACCGCGATTGGGCCGACTTCCAGCGGCGCCTCGCGGACTATCTGGCGACAATGCAGAACGAGGACCTTCTGGTGCTCGAATCGGGATTGGAAGAGCTCGACGAGTCGGAGGGACTCAAGCCGTGCGTCCAGTTTCTCGTGTGGGACGGTGACACCGTGCGCTGTGAGGTGCCGGCGAACCACCACCTCCACCCCACCCGCCGGCTATCCGAGGCCGAGCAGACCTACCTCACGGAACTCGGCTGGAACCGACCCACTTCCGGCCCCATCGAAGAATTCGACGATGGCTCTCCTGCGTTCTACGTCGACAAGAAGCTGTCATGGTCGGATCAACTCGCGGCGATGGCGGTCGCTGCGTTCCGTGACGTTTGGGGGGTGGCGCACCCATCGTTTCTGCGTACCGACACCTCCGTCACCGATCCTGCTCCCTCGTTCGATCCGGTCGCGGTACGAGAGCCGCTCGCGGAGGACGTCGACCTTGCCTCGGCCTTCGTTCCGCGTGACGTCGAACATCTTCAGGAGCTGATCACCCACGCCCTCGTACCGCTACTCGGCATTCTTCCCGAACGCGACCCTGACGGAGACATTCCGATCCGGATGCACAACACCATCCTGTTCGTCGGGCCGATCGCCGACTCCGTCGACGTCCAACTGTTCGCGCCGCTGGTACACAGCATCAGCGACCGCACACGGGCCGCCGAGGTCACCGCCGACCTCAACCGGACCTGGTCACGGATCAAGTTCGTCTTGGTCGACGACCGATTGTCGGCGTTTCTGGAAGTGTCGGGCAACCCGTTCGTTCCGCAGCATCTGACTGACAACTGCAGTCTGTTCTCCGATTTCCTCGAAAGCGTCGACGACGAGTTCTCGAAGCGATTCGGCGGGAAGCTGTCTTTCTATCGCGACAACTCCTCTGACGAGGAAACCGCCGCCGACACCCGCGGTGCACCTGCAGAGCTGCCCGAGGAACTTCTCACGCTGTTTCACTTGGAACCTGGATCGATAGTCGACATCGATCCGGCTACCGTTGCCGACGTCTGCGGTCACGATCGTGATCGGATCCTTTCGCTCCTCAACATCTGCACCGACTGGATTGCTCACCTCGGCGACACCGATGACTCGACTACGGAGCACTGGAACCGAATCGTGCAAGTCCTGCGAGACGCCCTGCGTGCCGTCGTGTTGCCACCGACAACCTCCGCCCCCGAACCCAAGCCGCGGCACGAGCAGTTGGGAACGTTCGGCAATCCGGAGGACAGAACCCGGTTCGACGATCCTTCCTAGTTGGACCACTCGAACTCGAAGGCGATGCAGTTGGTGTCGGCGTATCCGTAGTGGAGTCCCTCGACCTCGACCTCGACCTCGAACGATCCGACCCCACACTCTCCCTTCGTCAATATGGGCCCTTCGGGCAACACGATCTGCACCTGGTGGTCCTCCCCTGTCACCGGATCCTTCAAGGAATCGCCAGTCGCTCGACCAAATCCTTCGGCTGTCATCGTTGCCTTCACGCCGACGCCCTCGAAACTGATCGGTGCCCTTGCCCGGCCGATGACCTCATAAGTCCCGGCAAGAAAGCTCCACGGGTCACCGCCGAGTGCGCCGGTGATGATCTGATGCAGGGTATCGACCTGCTCCTCGGTGGCGTCGGGGTCGACAATCAACACCGTCTTGCCACCCCCTTCATGGATAGCGCGCGGGTAATCGAGAACGACGACGCTCTTCACCCCGGTGAGGTCGACGGCTCCGCACGAACCCTGCCGTATGTCCAAGCAGAGCAAGTTCTGGCAGCTGCCATCTGCTGAGCTTGGGAACCCCGAGAAATAGCATGTACAACCTGGCGCGCAGTTGCAGAACTCATAAGCGTGACCCTTCAGGACCCACCTGGTGCGTTGTTCGGTTGCCGTCATGATCGAGCCTCTCTTTCACACAATGTTCCCGATAAGAGCCGGCTGGAGTAGCAAAGCAGCACCGAGGATCAACAGCCCAGCCGCAGCCACCCTGGTCAGCACCTCTCCGAACGGGGCCGTCTTTTCGAGCAGAATCAGAACTGCCAGTGCAATCATCCACCCCAACGACATGGTGCCCAAGGCAACGAGCAGGACCATCAGCATCCAGCAGCAACCAAGGCAATAGACCCCGTGCCGGCCGCCGGCCAGCGCTGCCCCGGCAGGCCGGTCGAGGTGCCGGCCATGGTGGAGGAAGAAGGACAGCGGCGAACGACAACGTTTCAAGCACAACGACTTCAGCGGCGTCAACTGATAAACCGCAGCCCCGATGGCCACGGCACCGGCGAACCGTGCCGCCCCCGGACTTGCCTGCGCCAAAGGCCCGCTCAGGCGCCGCCAGAGGAGGTATGCCGGTACCCCTACCGCACTCCACACCACCAGGTAGCCGCCAACGAACACTGCCACCGGTGCTGCGGCGCCACGAGCGGCAGCCAGCGCATACAGCCGAACCACTGGCAGGATCGCCGGCAACATCATCGCCGCCATCATGGCTATCCACGCGACGAGGAAAGCTGCGAACGACATCGTCGCCATGGCGGAGGATTCCATGTGCCCCGCACCGACGACTGTCCACCACCACCCGAGCGCAGCGACGACCAGCAGAGAGTAAGACAGCGACACACCCAACGGCCACCGCTCCACATCTCTGACCGTGCCGGACGTATCCCGCTGGGCCATGCCCTCAGTGTCCCCGTGTAGGTCATGCCATGCCAGCAGAGGGGAGATTCGCGACACACCGGACGGGATCTCAGAACCCGGTGTCCTGGGACGAACTCGGTGCTCGTGACCGAAGGCCTACGCCTACCGGCAGTTCGGTTCGTCTACCTCGCGGCGGCGAGGCGGGCCTCGGCGAGGACGTCTGCTGCGGCCCCGGCGAGGACGCCCTCACGCTGTGCGACATCGAGGATCCGCACGACAGTGGCGAAGATCTTCTCCACCTGTGCACGAACCTCTTCGGCGGACGTTCCGAGCCTCTCGCCGGCGACCTGAATGAGCCCGCCACCGTTGGCGACATAGTCCGGAACCCACACGATCCCCCTGTCCCCGATAGCGCGTTCGACCGCGGTGTCCGCGAGCTGGTTGTTGGCTGCTCCGCAGATCACGTCGGCGGCGATCACTGAAACAGATTCGCCGGTGAGAGTGGCACCCAGCGCGCAGGGGGCGTAAACGTCGAGCACACGGTCGATGACGCTCGGCGCGATCGTGACCTCAGGGAAGTCACGGGCCACCCGGTCGAGGGCGTCGGAGTTGACGTCGGTCGCGATCACCGACGCGCCGTCTGCGAGCAGAAGCTTGATCAGCTGGTAGCCGACCTTGCCTGTGCCCTCGACACCGACCGACCGTCCGGCCAGGCTCGGGCTTCCCCACTTGGCCTGGGCGGCAGCCTTCATGCCCTGGAACACACCGAGAGCAGTCATCGGCGCACTGTCACCGGAACCGCCTGCCGCAGTGTTGCGTCCGACGACGTAGTCGGTCGCGCGGCCCATGATGTCGAGGTCGTCGGAGTTGGTGCCCACGTCACCGGCGGTGATGTACCGGCCTCCGAGGGTCTGCACGAAACGCGCGTACGACTCGAGCAGCGCCTCCGATTTTCCGGTGGCCGGGTCGCCGATGATGACGGCCTTTCCACCGCCGAGGTCGACTCCGGCGATCGCCGATTTGTAGGTCATACCGCGCGACAGCCGTAGTACGTCTTTCAGTGCGGCGGCCTCGTCGGCGTATGGGTAGAAGCGGGTGCCGCCGAGGGCCGGTCCGAGCGTCGTGTCGTGAATAGCGACGATCGCTTCGAGGCCGGTAGCCCGGTCCTGGAAGAAGGTCACCTGCTCGTGCGCGGAGCCGGCCGGGAAATCGGCGCGTCCGAACACCCCGACGTTCCGATGTGCTGTGGTGGCGCGCCGTTCCAGGGTGAGAGTCATCTGTTTTCAGGACCTTTCGGGATCTGCGATGTATGCGATGGTGGAGACGTCCACGCCGAGTTCGGTGAGACGCCGAAGGTAGACGGACACGTTGCGCAACTTCACGTCCTCGAATCCCCGCACCAGTTCGGGTGTCGCCGCGATCAGCGTGGCGGTCTCGTAGGTGCCGGCGGAGAGGTTATCGATCAGCCCCACCACCGTGCTCTCGTAGTGTGCGAGCAACTGCCGCTCGAGCCGACGAACTTTGGCGTAGCCGAACGGATCGAATGCTGTGCCGCGCAGGAATTTCGCCTTGGCGAGGGCCCGGAGTACGACATGGGAGCGGGGACCGAATCCGATCTTGCTGTTGCGCCCCAGGGCCTTCAGCACCGGAGGGTGCAGTTTGTAGGTGAGCTTGCCCGCACCCGGCACCTGTGCGGTGGCCGCCTCGAGGAAGGCGGGGTCGGTCAGCATCCGGGCGACCTCGTATTCGTCCTTGTAGGCGGTGAGCTTGTGCAGGCCCTGCGCGACGGCCTCGCTGAATTCGGTGCGGGCGCCGACACTGCGCTCAGCATCCCAGGCTTGCTGCACGAGTGCGAGGTAGCGGGCCGCGACACGGTCGCCCCCGAACGCGACCAGGTTGGCGGCACGGCGCCGCGCCAGTTCGGCAGTGGCGCCGCCTAGGGTTGACCGGGCGAACAGATGGGTCGGGACAACGGTGTCGCTGCGCTGCGGCGCGGCAGTCGATCCGGTGGCCGCGAGGAACGCCGCGCGGTCGCCGACAGCGACACGACCCCACCTGAAGGCCGCCTTGTTGGATTCCACCGCCACCCCGTTGATCTCGAGGGCTTCCTCGATGAACCGGGCGGGAACGGGAATCCCACCGGCCTGGTATGCCGCACCGACCAACAAGAAGTTCGCGGCCGCGGTGCTGCCGAACAGTGCAGTAGCGGCAGCGAATCCGTCGATCACAGTCAGCTCGCGGGCCGACACATCGAGACGCTCGAGCAGGCTTGTCTCGTCGGGGTGGTGAACGGATGGGTCATACACCATGTCACCGGTAGGTGTCCGACTCGTTGACGCGACGGTAATCGTCCGGTCGGAACTTCCGAACCCGGCGTACTTGGCGTCGGCCGCGGTCAGCAGGTCGAACGCGAGGACACAATCGGCGGTGGCCGGGCTGATCCTGTTGGACGGCGCAGCACTGACCGATCGTGCCCCCTTGTCACTGAGCCGAAGGTGTGACGTGACCGGTCCGGCCTTCTGACTCAGACCGGTTTGGTCGAGTCCCTCGACATGCAGTCCGGCTCGCAGTGCCGCCATACCCATTACCTGGTTGACGGTGACGATGCCGGTTCCGCCGACACCGGCCATGAACAGGTTGTGCGTTCCGGTCCACACCGGCAACACCGGGTCACCGACCTCCGGCGGAGTGGGCACCTCCCTCCGCGTCTGCGGCGCGCCTTCCTCCGGCAACTCGACCGTCACGAACGACGGGCAGTCGCCGTCTAGGCAGGAGTAGTCGGTGTTGCACGTGGTCTGATCGATCTTGGTCTTGCGTCCGAACTCGGTGTCGACAGGCTGCACCGACAGGCAGTTCGACTTCACCCCGCAATCACCACAGCCTTCGCAGACGGCCTCGTTGATGAGTACTCGGGTCCGTCGAACGGGTAGCTTTCCGCGCTTGCGCTTGCGGCGGGCCTCGGCGGCGCACTGTTGATCGAAGATCAGCACGGTGACGCCCTCGATGTCGCGGAGGACGCGCTGGGCCTCGTCGAGGCGGCTGCGGTCCCACAGCACCGTGCCCTCGGCGAAGTGGGCTCCCTTGTGCCGCTCCGGTTCCTCGGCGCAGACGATGATCTTCTTGACACCCTCGGATGCGAGCTTGTGGGTCAGTTGGGGGACGGTCAGCCCGGCCTCCGCATCTTGAGCACCGGTCATCGCGACCGCAGAGTTGTAGAGCACCTTGTAGGTGATATTGACCCCCGCCGCAACACAAGCCTGGACGGCGAGCTGGCCGGAGTGGAAGTACGTTCCGTCGCCGACATTTTGGAAGAGATGCTTGACGTCGGTGAACGGAGCCTGCCCGATCCACTGTGCCCCCTCGCCGCCCATTTGAGTGAGCATCGTGACGGCGCTGTCGGTTCTGCCCGACATCGTGACCAGCGTGTGGCAGCCGATTCCGCCGCCGGCGATCGATCCCTCGGGCACCGCAGTAGACCGGTTGTGCGGGCAACCGGAGCAGAAGTAGGGAGTACGCGACGCCCCGAGGACGGTCAGCTCGAGACGTGGCGGCGGCGGAGGAGTCAGCGCAACCTTGCCCCGGAGTACGCGGCGCAACGGTCCGGTCAGTCGGGCGGCGGTCAGTTCGCCATCGACAGGAATCAGGGTCTTGCCCTCGAGATCCTTCTTTCCCGACACGGCGGGAGCGTTCGCACGACCGTAGAGGATGTCCTTGAGTTGCGATTCGACGAACGGCATCTTCTCCTCGACGACAAGGACCTGCTCGACACCCGCGGCAAGCTCGTCGACCTTGCCCGCCCCGAGCGGATAGGGCATGCCGACCCGGAGGATGCGGATGCCTGCGTCCTCGAGTTCCGAGTCGCCGAGACCGAGGTCGAGCAGGGCCTGCCGAAGCGAGTCGTAGGCAGTGCCGACGGCGGCGATGCCCAGCCAGGCCGTGGGCGGGTTCAGTTCGAGTCGATCGACGTCGTTGGCGGCGCCGAACGCCTCCACCATCTTCCAGCGCGGACCGTACAGGTCGGCCTCCGCATAGATGCTGTCGGGCGGGGACGCGAGCACGCGCTGCCGGTACGACCAGGGTTTGCCGTTCCACTCGATCTCAGGCTCGGCGATGTGGAGATCGGCGAAGTTGCGGCTGAGCGTCCAGAGTCCGTCGGCCACGTCGGCGACAATCTTCATCCCCACCCAGCACCCCGAGATCCGTGACAGCGCAACACCGTAAAGGCCGTAGGTGATGACCTCCTCGGCGTTGCGCGGGAAGAAGACCGGCATGCCCATTGCGGCCATGGACCGCTCGCTGGCACAAGGAATCGTGGAGGACTTGGCATTGGGATCGTCACCGACGAAGACGAGAACACCGCCGCGTGGGTTGGCGCCGTACATGGCGGCATGCCGGAGGGAGTCGCTGGCGCGGTCGAAGCCGGGGCCCTTCCCGTACCAGACGCCGACAACGCCGTCGTGGGTGCGCTCGCCGGCCGGAAGGTCGACCTGGCTGCCCCAGACGGAGGTCGCGGCCAGTTCCTCGTTCATACCGGGCACGAACTTCACTTCGTGGTCGGTGCGCAGGGCCGGGATGGCCGCGATGGTGCGGTCGAGGCCGCCGAGGGGGCTGCCCTGGTAGCCGGAGACGAAGGTCCCGACGCGTAGTCCCGCCCGCCGGTCGCGCTCATGCTGTTCGACCAGTTGGCGGGCTATTGCTTGGACACCGGTCATCAGCACCGGACCCGAATCGACCCGGTAGCGGTCGGCGAGATCTGAGGATGCTGCGCTGGGGCGAGCCTCGTCCAACTGTGTCATTGCGATCCCCGATCCGTCGCGAGTAATCAAATAGTGAGCTTGATCATGTATCTTGTTCAAAATTTGTCAACGCGATCCTGAACAACTGATCAGATCGCGCAGTACGTGACGGCCGTCACTTCCCGGAGGTGCCCAAAGTGCTCAGCATCGACAAGCTCGACGTACAGCTACTCGGACTGCTCGGCAACGACTCCCGGATGAGCGTCGCCGAACTCGCGAATTCGCTAGGCGTCGCACGCAACACGGTCCAGTCACGGATGAAACGAATGGAGAGCAACGGCTTGCTCACCGGCTTCCGCCCGAATCTGGACCTCGCCAAGGTCGGCATCCCCATCCAGGCGTTCGTCGGACTCGAACTCGAACAGGGCAAGCTGACCGCCGTCAGCAACCGCCTCGTCGACCTGCCCGAGGTCATCGAGATCCACGCGACCACCGGCCGCGAGGATCTACTGGTGCGAGTGGCCACGTCCACGCACGCGGAACTGCAGAAGCTACTCGAGAAGATCGCGAACTTACCCGGAATCTCCCATTCGACCACGACAATCGCGCTCACCAGCCCACTGTCGTATCGGATTCAGCCCCTGCTCGAGCAACTCACCGACGACTCCGGTTGGGGCAGATCCACAGCCCTGCCCATTCCCAGCGCGCGCAACGGTGCAGATGCCCCACAACGGGTGTGACATCGTGCCGGAGCGTCGATGACCGTCGGCGCTACGCGCCTGCGTCTCGTCGGTGCACGACGAAGAGAAGCCAGAATACCGGCGCACCGACGACCGCAAGGATTGTCGACAGGACCCGCAACGCGACGAACCCCTCGCCAAAGGGGGCGATCATTAAGACAAGCGTGCAGACGACGGCACCGAGCAGGCGCCAGTGCGCAACAAGACGGCGTGCGAGCGCAGCCCCGATACCACGGGCGAGGGCACGAACCGGCGACTCCGGCTTCGACGGCAGGAGTGGAGGTGAAGGCGGGGCCGAAGTGGAAGTCGAATTGCTCACCGCAGCAACCAATTTGGGTGCATGAGCACCGATCGGAGGAGTCTGGCCGTCTGGCTCGCAGCGAAACAGGGCGATACCGACCTCGTCGGCGTACTCGACGGCTTCGTCGGTGTATCCCGAACCCGAGAAGTACAGCAACTTTCTGGAGCGGCTGGTTCCGCGGGCTCGATACAGACTCTGGAGGTTCGACCGGCCGGCACAACCCCCACGCCATTTCACCTGAGCGGAGGCCCGAGACGAGTGTACGTCGATGCCCTCGTCCGCCCCAGCGAGAAGCACTGTCGCGTCACGATATCCGAGCCGCTGCATCTGATTGGCGGCGTTGAATTCCGCTTCAGCCGACGTACGAATGCGTGCCATGCCTCACTCCCCGTGAAGTCGAAACAAGTACTTCACTCGAAGGTACCCGGAGATTCTGAGTAGTTCACTGCGTGCCAATGCTCCGGCCTCATCCGGATGATGATCCCGCGACCGTCGAACTCTCGCTCCACGAACTGATCGACCTTGTCCACGGGCAGATAGCGGCGGACGAGGCGCCGAAAGTCGCTGATGGAGGGTGTCTCGTCGAACTCCGCAGGGCCCTCGACGCTGACATACCGATACGGCGGCTGCTCGTCCTGAACGACGAGGCTGTAGCGACCGGCGATCCGGATCAGTCGGTCCTTCATCGACCCACGCCTGGTCCAGACATACACGTCGCCGCCCGGTGCGTAGCCGTACCAGACGGGCACGGCGAGCGGCGCCCGTCCGTCACGGACGACGGCGATCACACCCACGTGCAACGCGGCCAGGAACTTGTGCCGTTCACCGCTGGTCATCATTCTCCGCAGCATGCTGGCCTCCGTTCCGCCCTCCGGCGTCCGCCGATGGTCAGGGATCGAGTATCTGGGCAGGGTCGAGCATCTCGGCGAGGTGCACCGACGGCTCGGAGAGTTCGAGCTGCCGCACCTGCATGTGGCAACTGAACCCATCCGTCAGCACGACGGCCTCCTTCGGGCTCTCGCGCAACGCCGGGACCAGCGCCTGTTCCGCGATACGCATGCTGAGATCGAAGTGGTCGGACTCGAATCCGAAATTACCTGCGACACCGCAGCATCCGGTTGCCTCCCGCACGCGGTTCACTCCGATCGCCTGCAGAGCCCTCCGTTGAGTGGTCGCACCGAACACCGCGTACTCGTGGCAGTGGGTTTGCACGGTGACATCCTCCGGCACTCGTACGCGTGGCGACCAGCCTGCCTCCGCTCGTTCCAGGACCACCCCCGCGAAGCTCTGCACGCGTGCGGCGACGCGACGGGCGGCTTCGGTGTGGACGAGTTCGGGCAGATCCTTCCGAAATGCGGCAGCGCAACTCGGCTCGAGTACGACGATCGGCCGAGCGCTGCCGTCGTCGAGGCGTTCGACTGCCTTGGCGAGGGTCCTCGCGGCTTGCTTCAGCTGGCCCGTCGAGATCCAGGTGAGCCCGCAACAAACGTCGCTGCGGCACTGAGAACGCAGACCCGCCTCGGCGAGAACCCGCGTCGCCGCGCCGATCACCCTCGGCCGGAACCCCCTCGTGAACGTGTCCGCGAGCAGCACCACGTCCGAGCTACCGTTCGCCGAAGAATCCCCGAGGGCCTGCCGGATCTGCTTCCGTGATGCGAACTCCGGCATCGACCTGCGCGGGGTCAGGCCCGCCAACTTGGCCCCGACCTTCGCCGGGCGTCCGGACACCAGGCGATTGACCACCGGGGCGCACCGCTGGGCGACCCGCAACCACACCGGCAACCAACCGAGGGAGTAGTGCGACATCGGCCGCAACCGGCCACGGTAGTGATGGTCGAGAAACTCGGACTTGTAGGTGGCCATGTCCACTCCGACGGGGCAGTCGGTGGAGCAGGCTTTGCAGGACAGACACAGGTCCAGCGATTCCCGCACGTCGTCCGACCGCCACCCGTCGGCAACGGTCGGTGAGTTGCGGACCATTTCCTGCAGTGCCCGGGCCCGGCCACGGGTGGAATCCTTCTCGTCGCCGGTTGCCCGGAAACTGGGGCACATCACCCCGCCCGTCGACGCTCGACACCGGCCCACCCCGATACAACCCTGCACGGCATGCACGAACGGAGCCACCGGGACGTCACCGGGCAGGGTGAGATCGAAACTGGTCTGCCAGGCCCGCGAATCGACACCCTCGAGCGCGAGACCGCCGAGCAACGGTTCCGGATCGACGATGCTGCCGGGGTTCAGGACACCCCCCGGATCCCAGATCCGCTTGAACCGGGCGAACGCCGCCATCATCGCGGGGCTGTACATGATCGGCAACAGCGACGACCGCGCACGACCGTCACCGTGCTCGCCGGACATCGATCCCCCGAACCGCACACACAGTTCGGCGGCCCGATGAATGAATCGCGACATGACGTCGCGGCCCTGATCGGTGCGCTGATCGAAGTCGATGCGAATATGCATGCACCCGGCTCCGAAGTGGCCGTACATCACACCGGTAAGATCGAATTCGGCCAGCAGCGCCTTGATTTCCACGAGGTAGCCGGCCAACTTGTCGGGTGCGACCGCGGAATCCTCCCAGCCCGTCCAGGATTCGCCGCCGTCGACCAGTCGCGCAGACAGCCCCGCACCGTCCTCGCGCACTCGCCACAACGACGCACGCTCGGCCGGGTCCCCGATCACGCGCGAGTCGACGATCCTGCCCGCCCCACGCAGTTTCGACACCAGTTCGGCCCCACGACGTTCAACCTCGGCAGGATCCTCCCCATCGAGTTCCACGTACAACCAGGCTTGGCCGTCCGGTAGCCCCATCACCGAGTCGACGCCGCGCCGGTGCCTCATCGTGTCGACGATCGCCGAATCGATCCCCTCGATCGCGGCAGGCGAGTACTCGAGGATCGTCGTATTGTCCCGCGCAGCATCAACCAGATCACGGTATCCGAGGCACAGAAGCATCGCCGCGGGCGGAACCGGTACGAGCGCAACGGTGGCGGCCACCACCACCGCGCACGTTCCCTCACTTCCCACCAGAGCCCGTGCCACATCGAAACCGTTCTCGGGCAAGAGACTACCGAGGTTGTACCCCGACACCTGCCGGGGAATACGGCCCAGTTCGAGGCGGAAGTCCGCGAGATGTTCCCTGGTCAGTTCCTCGAGTGCGGCGACGATCCGCTCGGCCTCCGCAGCCGCGGCGCTATCGCCCGGATCGGTGCTGCGCAGACTGCCCCGGGTCGCGGTCAGACGGTGCCCACGTGCCGTCACGAGATCGAGGGCAACGACGTGATCTGAGGTACGGCCGTAGCGCACGGAGTGGTTGCCGCAGGCGTCGTTGCCGATAGCGCCGCCTACGGTCGCACGGGACTTGCTCGACGGGTCGGGCGCAAACGTGAAAGCACCGCCCGTCGCAGACTGCACGCTCTTCTGCAGGTCTGTGAGTACGATGCCCGGTTCGACGACGGCTGTGCGAGTGGACACGTCGACGGAGCGCACCCGGTTCATGTGGCGGGAGAAGTCGAGCACTACTCCCCTGCCGATGGCATTGCCGGCGAGAGACGTACCGCCACCACGGCCGGTGACGGGAATACCCCGATCACTGCAGGCGCGGATGATCTCGACCACTTCACCGGGTGTGCGTGGAAACGCCACAGCCCGCGGCGGCACACGATAGTTGGATGCATCGAAGGAGTACTCCGCACGCCGCCGTGATCCGGTGTCGAGATCGATGCCCCGCTCGGCCAGTTCGGAACTGAGCCCCGTCGCCGCGCCCGGCCTTGTCACCTCGGCCACCCAGTAGCCCTTCCGCATCCGTCGACATCTGCTTCGGGCTTGCGGGCGGGCGCGTCCATGCCTCCATCGTCGAACCGCTCGTGGAGGCTGTCAACATCCGCCGAACAGGTCAAGCACCAGGAAGAAGATGCGATCATGGAGGCACACCATCGCACCGCGACCGACAATCTTTGGAGCAGTCGATGTCCACAGCACTTACCCATGCAGCCGAGACCCAACTGTCCGCGAAGAACGGGCACATCTCGATCGAACCCAGTCACAAGCGCATCAGAGTGTTCTTCGGAGGTCATGCAGTCGCCGACACGACCCGTGCGGTGTACCTGTTCGAGAAGGGACAAATACCCGTCTACTACATCCCTCGCGATGACGTGAACTTCGACTTCCTCGAACCCGTCGAGGCCACCACCACCTGCCCATGGAAAGGGAAGGCACGGTACTGGGACGTCGTGGTCGGCGACCGTCGTGCGCACCGTTCGGCTTGGGGATACGACGAACCTCTCGCGGACTCGCTCGACCTCAGCCCCTATGTCGCGTTCTACTGGCACAAGATGGACGCCTGGTTCGAGGAAGATCAGCAGGTGTTCGTCCATGCCCGCGACCCGTACGTCCGCATCGACGTCCTACCGTCCTCGCGACACGTGGAGGTCTATGTCGGGGACACTCTCGTGGCCGACACGGTCCGTCCTCGGTTGCTGTTCGAGACCTCGTTGCCCGTGCGGTACTACATCCCGCGAATAGACGTCCGATCCGAGTTGTTCACCGAGTCCGACACCAGAACTTCCTGCCCGTACAAGGGAAACGCGTCGCACCTGTCCTTCACGGGGCGAGGCGACTCGAACCCCGTGAAGGACGCTGCGTGGTACTACCCCTTCACGACCGCCGAGGCATCGGGCATCGATGATCACCTGTCGTTCTACCCCGATCGGGTACGGATTGTCGTCGACGGCAAGGTGTTGGAGAATTGACTCGGGAGCGCCGCGAGCCGAACTCCCATCGGAGCTTCAGGCGCCCTGAACTGGACACTTGGTGACTATGAGCAGCGAAGACGGCCCCGGAGACACGCTGAATCCCAGCGAAAGCTTGGACTCCGATGACGTGCGCAACAATGACGGCGACGACGTGGTCGACCCGCCGGACGGGTGGAGTGAAGCCGACAAGTTCGGCACCACCGCAAGGGAAGTGCGCGAAGGAGAGTCGCTCGACGACAAGCTGTACGGGGAAGAGCCCGACGTCGAGTTCGAGGAACAACTCGAGGTCCCGATAGCGAATCTGTCCGACGATGAACTCTCAACAGATGTCGATCGGGTCATCGACGGCGACGAAGTCGAGATTCCGGTCTTCGGCACGAAGCACGCTCACGTGATAGAGGGCGTCATCGTCGAAGACTCGCGAACGGACCGAGGTCAGATCGACGGGCCCGTAGAGGACGGCGATTCGTTCTTCACCGTCCTGGACTGAACGGCATTTCACCACTCGACGGCTACTGGCCGTTGCTTCGGGTGACTCCACATCGGGCCCGGTCGAGATCGTGAGATCGTGGGTGAATGAGTATCGACCACATCGTTCCCGCACTCGACCCGGAGGTCGCGGCCGAACTTCGGACCGCCCTCGCTCAGTCTCCGACCGTCACGCTCGACGGTTCGGAGCTTCCCCTTCCTGTGCAGGAGGCCGTTCTCGAACTGCTCGCGCTCTTCGGTGAGGGGCAGAGCGTCGCGTTCGGCCCTGTCGCCGCTCTGCTTACCACCTCGCAGGCCGCAGAGATCCTCGGCGTTTCGGACACCTACGTGCGCCGGCTCGCCGACTCGAAGACACTACCCATCGAGATGCGCGGGACACACCGCCGCTTCCGACTCTCGGACGTGATGGACTACCGCGACCGGCCGGCACGCCCTCGATCTCAGGCTCAGCACACCACCGGTCAATGAACCAGGCTCGAAAATTCTTGAACGGCAACTCAGTTTCGCGTGCGATACGGCGCACGCTTCTCCGGGCCTGCCGGCGGGATCATTGCCGCTAAGTTGGCCTGGCCCTCGAACTGTGCACGCTCGTCGCTCTCTTCCTCATCGCTTGGTTCCCGTCCGGCCGCGAGGAACGGGCGAACCAAGTCCAGCGGCAGCGGGAAGACGACCGTGGAGTTGTTCTCGCCGCCCATCGCACTGAGGGTCTGCAGGTAGCGCAGTTGAAGTGTGGTGGGGTTGCGACTGATGACCTCGGCAGCCTCAGCAAGTTTGGCCGATGCCTGGTACTCGGCTTCGGCGTTGATGATCTGGGCGCGCCGCTCACGTTCGGCCTCCGCCTGGCGAGCAATCGCCCGTTGCATGTTGCCAGGAATCTCGACGTCCTTGATCTCGACCGTGGTGACCTTGACGCCCCACGGCTCGGTCTGCTGATCGATCACCTTCTGAAGGTCTTCGTTGAGTCGTTCCCGCTCGGACAGGAGAGCATCGAGATCGGCCTTTCCGAGGATCGACCTCAATGTGGTCTGGGCGATCTGCGAAGTCGCCGCAAGGAAGTCTTGGACCTCGACGATCGCCCGATCTGCATCGACAACCCGGAAGTAAGCGACCGCGGTGACCTTGGCCGGCACGTTGTCGTGGGTGATCACTTCCTGTACGGGGATTCGCAAGGTGACCGTCCGAAGGCTGACGCGTTCCATCCGGTCGATTGCGGGGATCAGCAAAACCAGCCCCGGACCCTTCAATTCGACCAGCCGCCCCAACCGAAACACGACGGCTCGCTCGTACTCACGCAGAACCCGAATCGCACTACCCGCCAACATAGCGAGGAGCGTGATGACGACAATCGAAATGACGAGGACGGTGGTCATTGCGGTATCTCCCAGGGCTCGCGGCGGCGCACTGTGAGGGTGAGTCCGCGGATCTGCTCGACGACGACGGCATCACCGACGGCCGGTGTCTCGTCATCCCCGAATTGCGTCTGGGCCTTCCACAGGCTTCCGGCCGCCTCCACCTGGCCTTGTCTTCCCGCCCAGTTGCGGACGGTGGCGTGCGATCCGACCAGAGATTGCAGTCCGGTGCGCACGGGCGCGTGCCGGGCGGTCAGCGCCTTCCTTCCGCTGACTGCCGCAAGGCCCACCCCGACCAGCGCAACCCCGACGGCCGCCGGGATCGCAATCATCTGTGCCGTGTCACTGGACGTGATGAGCAGCCAGACACCGGCGGCGACGAACAGAGCCCCGATCCCGGCGAGCACCCCCGCAGTCGGTACGTGAGCTTCGACGACGATCAAGAGCACGCCCAACACCAGCGCCGCCGCGCCCAACTCGATCATCTTGCATCACCTACGATCACGTTCCGCAGGACCCGAGCCGCCTC
This sequence comes from Rhodococcus sp. WMMA185, assembly GCF_001767395.1. Taxonomy (NCBI): domain Bacteria; kingdom Bacillati; phylum Actinomycetota; class Actinomycetes; order Mycobacteriales; family Nocardiaceae; genus Rhodococcus; species Rhodococcus sp. WMMA185. The sequence continues at coordinate 2,637,448 of NZ_CP017014.1, forward strand.
GAACCGCTTCCGTTTCTTCCGTTCGGGGCCGGACCCTCAACTCAACGGTAAGCGAGTACGTCGGGTCTCGCCACCAGCAATTTCGCCGATCGATCCGTCGTTGTACGTCGACCCGCAATCAAGATCTGAGCGGTGTGTCCGAGCTTGAAATGGTCACTGTCACGGCGCCTGATTCGGAGTTCGACGCGCATGCCGACACGGGAACGATGCGAACGATCGTTCACTAGACGTATGCGCTCATGCCGCCCACGTCGGCAAAAACTGTGACCATATCAACCGAATCGGATTCATTTTTGGCCGCATCCAGGTGATACCGTCTGTCTGCCCCAAACGTTCGCGAGAGCCGCAGAGCCGACTTACCGGTCGCGTAGGGCCGATCACATGAGGATTCTTATGAAACCGATTGACAATGTAAACAATATTCGCGAGGCCGGATCGAGTGCCACTGATCTAGCCAATGGCGGACCACCAACACCCAACGACTCGTCAGGAAAATCTGCCCCGCCGGTTTCGGTGAACTGGCCGGTCTTCATCGGCTCCAGCGTCGGCATCGTCGGCATCATTTTGTGGGCGTGGATCAATCAGGACAACGCGGAATCCGTCATCGGCTCGGCCGTGTCCTGGGTTGCCGGCAACCTTGGCTGGTTCTACATCCTGTTGGTGACCGTGGTGCTCGGATTCGTCGTCTGGGCGGCTATGTCCAGCGTCGGCAAAGTCAAGCTCGGACCCGACCACTCCAAGCCTGTTTTCGGCCTCTTCTCCTGGACGGCGATGCTCTTTGCCGCCGGAATCGGCATCGACCTGATGTTCTTCTCGGTTGCCGAACCGGTCACGCAGTACCTCGAGCCGCCCACCGGAGCAGGCGAGACCAACGAGGCGGCCCGACAGGCACTGGTGTGGACGCTGTTCCACTACGGAATCATCGGGTGGGGTCTGTACGCCCTGATGGGCCTGGCTCTGGGCTACTTCGCCTACCGCCACAACCTCCCACTGAGCATCCGTTCCGCCCTCTACCCGATCTTCGGTAAGCGGATCAACGGCGCGCTGGGTAACTTCGTGGACATCGCCGCGCTGCTCGGTGCCATCTTCGGACTTGCCACGAGCCTCGGGATCGGCGTCGCTCAGCTCAACGTCGGGCTGAACGGTCTGATCGGGCTGCCTGAGAACACATTCGCCCAGGCGGGACTGGTCGCGGTTGCGGTGATCATTGCAACTCTGTCGGCGGTGTCCGGCGTCAATCGCGGTGTGCGACGGCTCTCGGAGATCAGCGTTGTCGTGGCCATCGGCCTGCTGTTGTACGTCCTCGTGGCCGGATCCACATCGTTCCTGTTCAACGGTATGGTGCAGAACATGGGCGACTTCGCCAGCCGCTTCCCTGGCATGACGCTCGATACGTTCGCCTACGACTCGCAAGAGGCCTGGCTCTCGGCGTGGACGCTGTTCTTCTGGGCGTGGTGGATTGCCTGGGCACCGTTCGTCGGCCTGTTCCTCGCCCGTATCTCCCGTGGCCGGACCATCCGTCAGTTCGTGGTCGGCACGCTGACCATCCCGTTCCTGTTCATCCTGGTCTACATCTCGATCTTCGGAAACAGTGCCATCGACATCGTTCGCGGAGGCGACGCCGAGTTCGGCGCGACCGCCATGGCATCCCCCGAGCGGGCGTTCTACTCGCTGCTCGAGCAATACCCGGGAGCCCCGATCCTCGCGGCGATCGCTACATTCACCGGTCTGCTGTTCTACGTCACCAGCGCCGACTCCGGCGCACTGGTGATGTCTCACTTCAGCTCCCGGATGCATGACAACGAATCCGACGGCCCCGCCTGGGTGCGAATCTTCTGGGCTGTCGCCACCGGCGTACTGACCCTGGTCGCACTCATGATCGGGGGTATCGCCACGCTGCAGAACGCCACGATCATCATGGGCCTGCCGTTCGCAGTCGTCATCATGTTCATCATGCTCGGCCTGTTCAAGGCGCTGCAGGTGGAAAAGAACTGGGCCGAGTCTCTGCGGAAATCGCTGCCCAACGCGCTGTCCAGCCGCAGTGCCGGCGGCACCACGCTGCACTGGCGCCAGCGCGTCGAGCGGTCTATGCGCTTCCCCGGTGCCGAAGCCACCGAACGCTACGCGACGACGGTTGTCGGACCGGCCCTTGCCGAGGTTGCGGCCGAACTCCGAAGCCAGGGGGCTGACGCGACAGTCGGCGAACAGGTAGTCGAATCCTGCGGAATCCACACCTACCACCTCAACGTTCCGTTCGAGGGTGAGCGTCCGTTCCACTACCAGGTCTATCCCACCGAACACCAGACACCCAGCTACGGCCAGGGCGCACAGAAACTGGACAAGTACTTCCGTCTCGAGGTGTTCTCGGCCGACGGCAGCAACGGGTTCGATGTGTTCGGGTTCACCAAGGAACAACTCATCAGCAACGTTCTCGACCACTACGAGCGGCAACTCGAGTTCCTGCATCGCAGCACCGGCCTCGATTCGACGGCTGTCGACGGCGATCCGGTCATCGACTGGTCACACGATTTCGAGACCCTCGATATCGTCGACCAGCCCAGGGTCGAGCCGGGAGCCGAGCCTGCAAAGGACGAGGCCCGCTTCGAATTGGAGCCCAAATGAGCGCCAGCACCCTGTTCATCGACGGAAAGTGGCAGGCCGCCGCGGACGGGGGTGTCCGCGACATCGAGTGCCCCGCCACCCGTGAGCACGTCGGAACGGTCAGCGAGGCCACCCGCACCGACACCGAGAAGGCGATAGCCGCGGCGCGCACCGCCTTCGACGACGGCCGCTGGTCCGGTGTCCCCGCAACTGAGCGCGGCGCCTTCCTGCTTCGGGTGGCGCAGCGGTTGCGCGAACGCAAGGCGGAGTTCGCGCGAGCCGAATCCCTCGACACAGGGAAACGACTCGTCGAGTCCGAGATCGACATGGACGACATCACGGCGTGCTTCGAGTACTTCGGCCGCGCGGCCGCTCAGGATGCGGGGCGACTCGTCGACGCAGGCAGCGCCACAGTCGTCAGCCGCATCCAGTACGAACCGGTCGGCGTCTGCGGGATGATCACTCCCTGGAACTACCCGCTACTTCAGGCCGCGTGGAAGATCGGGCCCGCCCTGGCAGCGGGCTGCACATTCGTGCTCAAGCCGGCCGAGCTCACCCCGCACACTTCCATCCTCATGATGGAGGTGCTCGACGAACTCGGTCTGCCCGCGGGTGTCGCCAACCTCGTCACCGGTACCGGCCCCGAGGCCGGCGCTCCCCTGAGTGAGCACCCGGACGTAGACCTGGTCTCGTTCACCGGCGGGCTGGTAACCGGCCGGATCGTGGCAGCGGCCGCCGCCGCGACCGTCAAGAAGGTGGCGCTCGAGCTCGGTGGCAAGAACCCGAATGTGATCTTTGCCGACGCCGATTTCGATGCAGCTGTCGACAACGCACTCAACGGCGCGTTCGTCCACTCGGGGCAGGTGTGCTCCGCGGGTGCCCGGATCGTCGTGCAGGAGTCGATCGCCGAGAAGTTCACCGATGCACTGGTCGCCCGCGCACAACAGATCCGGATAGGTGGCCCGTTCGACGATCGCGCCGAAACCGGTCCGCTCATCTCTGCGGCGCACCGCGACAAGGTGGACGGGTACGTAAAGGCCGGTGTCGCGGAGGGTGCGCGGGTGCGCTGCGGCGGCGCATTCGCCACCGGCACGTCCGGGAACACCGATCTCGACGCGGGCTACTACTACCTGCCCACCGTGCTCGACCAGGTACGCAGCGGGATGTCCGTCGTGGTCGACGAGGCCTTCGGGCCCGTCGTCACTATCGAGACGTTCACCGACGAGGACGACGCCGTCCGAATCGGCAACGACACTCACTACGGCCTCGCCGGAGCAGTATGGACCCAGGACGCCGGACGAGCTCAGCGAGTGGCGAACCGGTTGCGTCACGGCACCATCTGGATCAACGACTTCCACCCGTATCTCCCGCAGGCCGAGTGGGGCGGATTCGGCCAGTCCGGCGTGGGTCGCGAACTCGGCCCCACCGGGCTCGACGAGTACCGTGAGGCCAAGCATATTTATCAGAACATCGCACCCGCCGTCACCGGCTGGTTCGAGAACGTATCTCAGCAGGAGAACCGATGAACGAATCGGCCGACGGCCGTGCCTTTGACTACGTCGTAATCGGCGGGGGATCTGGAGGTGCGGCCGTTGCGGCGCGGCTGTCGGAGGATCCCTCCGTCACCGTGGCGCTGATCGAAGCCGGCCCCGATGACCGGGGCATCCCCGAGGTGCTGCAACTCGATCGGTGGATGGAACTGCTCGAATCCGGTTACGACTGGGACTACCCCGTCGAACCGCAAGAGAACGGCAACTCCTTCCTTCGCCACGCCCGGGCCAAAGTGATGGGCGGATGCTCCTCGCACAATTCGTGCATCGCCTTCTGGCCTCCTGCCGAAGACTTGGACGAGTGGGAGTCGGAGCACGGTGCCACCGGCTGGAACAAGGACACCCTCTGGCCGGTGCTCAAGCGACTCGAGACCAACGAAGACGCCGGTCCGGACGCGCCGCATCATGGTGACAGCGGCCCCGTTCATTTGATGAACGTCCCGCCCGCCGACCCCTGCGGGGTGGCGCTTCTCGAGGCGTGCGAGCAGGATGGCATTCCCACCACTCGGTTCAACACCGGCGAGACCGTTGTCAACGGGGCCAACTTCCTACAGATCAACCGGCGCGCCGACGGCACCCGCGCCTCGTCCTCGGTGTCGTACATCCACCCGATCATCGAGCGTGAGAACTTCACGCTGCTGACGGGCCTGCGCGCCACGCGTCTGGTGTTCGAGGGCACCCGGTGCATCGGGGTCGAGGTGGTGGACAACCAGTTCGGGCGCCCGCGGATCATCCGGGCGACCGGCGAAGTGGTCCTGTCGGCCGGTGCTATCGATTCGCCGAAGCTGCTGATGCTCTCCGGTATCGGACCCACGGTGCACCTGCGTGAGCACGGCATCGACGTCCTGGTGGACTCCCCAGGCGTGGGCTCCAATCTGCAGGATCATCCCGAGGGCGTCATCTCATGGGAGGCGTTGCAGCCCATGGTCGAATCCTCCACTCAGTGGTGGGAGATCGGTGTGTTCACGACCGTCGACGAAGGCCTCGACCGGCCCGACCTGATGATGCACTACGGGTCGGTGCCCTTCGATATGCACACCATGCGGCAGGGCTACCCGACCGCTCAGAACGTCTTCTGCCTCACCCCCAACATCACACACGCACGTTCGCGTGGCACGGTGCGCCTGCGGTCGCGGGACTTCCGGGACAAGCCGCGAGTCGATCCTCGTTACTTCACCGACCCCGAGGGCTACGACATGCGGATCATGATCGCTGGAATCCGGCGCGCACGGGAGATCGCCGCTCAGCCGGCGATGAGTGCATGGACCGGCGACGAACTGTTCCCCGGAAAAGATGTGCAGTCCGACGAGGAACTGGCCGACTACATCCGCCGCACCCACAACACCGTCTACCACCCGATCGGCACCGTTCGGATGGGCCCGGCCGGTGACAACATGTCGCCGCTCGACCCGCAGCTGCGAGTCAAGGGTGTGCAGGGTTTGCGCGTCGCCGATGCTTCGGTGTTCCCGGAGCACACCACCGTCAACCCGAACATCACGGTAATGATGGTCGGCGAGCGGTGCGCGGATCTGATCAAGGCCGACCGAGGCTGACGCCGCTGGCGGTCGGACCGACAGGACACTAGACAGGCGGCCGGTGCCCCAATCAACGGGGGCGTCGGCCGCCTGTCTAGTGGAAGGGCTCATCACAGGAAGGTGAGATCCTATGGAGCACAGGGATTATCGCTCTGCGAAACGGCCACTCAATCTCAGCAGTTGTTGGGTTCTCGAATCTTCACAACCCGTTGTTATCGTGAGTCACGATGACCCTGATGTGCGTGGACGTGGAGGTATGCATCTAGGACAGGGTTGTCGACGCGCCTGCTGTTTGTGCGAGTATGGCCCGCTTGAAACGCGCGAGAGAGGTCGGGTTGCCGGCGGAGGCATCTCAGCGTGAGCTGTAGTCTGCCCTCTCGGTTTCTCACGGTATTGCAGGGCATCGGACTGTAGTGCTGCTGTCAGTTGCACGTCCGGCTGCTGCACACTGTGCGCGAAAGTAGGGGCCGGCTACCGCACCGAGGGCAGAATGACTGGCGTCAACAATCGAACATCTGGGGGTCATATGGGGAAGGTCGCGACCATTGCTGCCGCTGCTGCACTGCTCGCAGGTGCTGTGGGTGTCACCACTGTCTCTACGTCCGAGGCTCAGGCAGCCATCGTGTCCGGGACAGAGGTGCGATACGTGTTCTGCAGTGACAACCCGGACGGCAACACAGTGACCTACTTCGACAGCGACGGCAACCTCGTGGATCGCCCAATCAGCCTGACCGACAACATTGGGGGCGAACGCTACTGCGGGTCCATCAAGGCGAGCGTGAACCCCGGCGATAACCGCTGGGCGTCGATCACGAACTACGACTCGCCATACCTCTATGCCGCGATCTACGAAATGATTCCGCCCTACAACTTCAACTTCCTGGGGAGCACCCTGGGCCCGCCACAGGAGCACATGCTTCGCTGGAACGAGGGCGGAGGAGCTAGAACCACGGCCATTACACCGTTGTAGACCGTTGGCGAGGCTCCGTCGCCGAAACGGCCCCTGCCCGTCTATACCGGGTGGGGGCCGTTCTCGCCTCCGCAGCGATATGCGGAAATCTACGAACGCGCCGTCGACGACGGAAAGGTCTACGCCAATGACATGACACGCCAACTTGTCCTGGTACCCCCCGTCGATGCCGTCGCACCCGGGTCCGGAAATCCTTTCGGCAGTTGATGCAACACGACCACCTCGGATAGCGGCTGCGGGTCGGTTCAGACTGTCTCGCCGGTAGCTGACTCGGTGCCCACCGGGGTCAAGTCCAAACGTGTGGTGTACGAGGTCATCGCGTGCGGTGAGTTCTGCGGGTGACACGCCCTAGATGCCACTGGACTCGGAGCGGTGTAGCGGGGATTCACCCGATCTGTTGGTCGATCGAGCATCCCGGGTTCGATGGAGACATCAAACCCGGGATGCCGCTACATGATGACCAGGGCAGTCGTGTTCGTTCGTTGCGCTGGATCAGGAAGCCATGTTGATCGGTCCGGGTGTCCACAGCCCGGACCGGGTGACCGTACTGGTATTGATCTGTGCCGGTTCTGCCTCGCGGTTGATCGGGACGAACTGTTCGATCGACCCCCAGTCTCGGTCCCAGTCATTGGCCAGGTACGAGGGGATGGTCCTGGCCCCGAGCAGCAACTGGGTCCATCCGAGCGGGCCTCCGCCGTAGTGGTCCTGCCACAGGCCAGTCACGACCGCGAGCGGGCGGTCCGGAGAGATCCGGTACTCGGGAACCTCCGATACACCGTTGGCATGGAGCATCTGGTGCTGGCAAGGGAAGTTCAGTCCCACTGCCCAGTCGAGCAGCACCGGGGTGTCGTGACCCAATACCTCCTGAAGCGTTTGGGTTTGCGGAACGCGTGGAGCCGTGAACGCCAACCACTGCTCGGGGCGGCCATCATTGTCCGTGGCAACGATGCGAACCACATCGGCCTCGGGCGGCAACTGGTCGAGCGGAACACGCATGTTCCGCCACGAAGGGGTCGGTCCGATGTCGATCGGCACCGCCGAACCCAGCGCGGTCACCGTGCCGTCAGTGTTCGAGGCTCCGTATTCGAGAAGCAGACTCTGCCCGTATATTTCGATGCCGTCGGGGTTCACGGAACGAATCCGCCCTGCCGCCGAGATCGACACGATGTCTCCTCGGGAACCGGCCGAATCGGGCTCGGGAAGCTGGTACCAGTCCGTGGTCACCGTCGCAATCTCACCCTCGCCGAAACTGCCAAGTACCGGAGTGGTTCCGGGATCGAGCCCGAACGGCAGGGCAACAGTGCTGCCGTTGATTCCCTCGCCGCCGAATCCTCCGCCGGTTCCGGCGGTGCCGCCGGAGGTGTCCTGATCGGCATTGGTGCGATCGACGGTGTTCGCGGTTCCGGAGGCGACTTCCTCGGTGTCCGGCGTGAGGTCCTGAGCGACACCGTTCGGTGTGAATCCGACGACTCCACCCGCGGACAGAGCCGCACCGATATCTCCGGAGAGCGGCTGCAGCATCGAGGCGTTGGGGTCGGTCTCGAGAAGTACATCATGGGCCAACCCGCACGGCGCACCCGTGAGTGCATCGATGTTGGACCTGGCCACCGAGTACGCCGGGTACTGGGAGACGGCGCCCTTCGCGAGCGAAAGCACCTCGAAGGCGACCATTACCGCGGCAGCGATCGTCAACGGTGGAACAGACCACAATCGTGAGGGCTTATCGGTGCGCGTGGAGGCGTGCGGGTGAATGTGGAACCAGGCGGCCAGGCCCAGGAGTAGCACCGCCACCGCGAGGAGCGCGACGGCGAAGCCGTGGCCGGCAATCGAGGGCGGCTTGTCGAACCACGGCACGCCGTAGCTCGAGACGTACCACCAGCCGTTGCGACCGGCGAAGGAGATCGCGAGCACGGACATCACAGCTGCCGCGAACAACGCACGGTTGCGCCGAGACCGCAACACCGCCGGGGCCACCGCAACCGAGGCGGCGATCGCGACTGCTGCGGCCAGACCGGCGTAGATTCCGAAGTGATGGGTCCACTTGGTGGGCGCGAACATCATCAACACCATCGCGCCGATGGTGACTCCAACGATCCTGCGGGTCGGCCCCAGCGACGCACCGGGAATCCGACCCCGCCGAAGCAATGCCACGATCACCGTCAGGAGACACAGCACCATCGTGAACACCGCGAACCTGCGTGCGAGGGAGCCGTCGGTGCTGTCCTGGAACAGCCACTGATAGCGCATGTACTCGTCGAACCAAGCGACGTTGGGCCCGATCGCGTGCACGCGCTGCATCTCCCGCACCGCCGCGAACGTCTGATCCGCGAACACCGCCACCAGTACGACCAGACCGGCCGACAGCAACGGCAGCAGCAACGCTACGCGTCCGACCGATCGGGCACGGTCGGCGATGATCCGCGCGATCGGACGGGCTCCAGAAATCAACGCAGCGAAGCAGATGATGCCCGACGGCCCGGCTGTGACCGTGAAGGCCGCGATCACGATCGCCACAGCAGCCGGCAACAGTCGGCGTGTCGCGATGGCGCGTTCCAGTGAGCACCACGTGAGCAGCACGCCCGTCGCGACGACCGGTTCCGGACGCAAACCGTTGTTGAACGGCAGCCAGAACGCCAGAAACACCAGAGCACCCGTCCACAGCGGCAGTGACGTTCGCCGGGCTGCCACACCGAGCCTCGGTGCGACCTCACGACTGAGCAGCCACCAGGAGAGTATTGCGGCGAGAAGTGCCGGTACGCGCACCCACACGCTCGCCGTCGACAGTTGAGTCATCCACGCAAGGACGTCGTAGAACGGAGTTCCGAAGGGCGCCTCGGGGACCCCGAACCAGCGGAAGTAGTTCGCCATGTAGCCGGACTGGCCGGCAGCCCGAGCCATCCCGAGCTGATAACCGTCGTCGGCTGTGTTCGCGCCGATTATGTGCCACAACCCGAGAACGCCGACGACAACGGCGTCAACACGTGTGAACGACCACCACGAGGAGGGCAGCAACCTTCGCGAACGCCGACCATCAGTGGCATCGAGCCGGTGCAACGACCACAACGCGAGGGTGGTGGCGAGCACGGCCAGCACCATGGCTGCCAGCTTCACTGCCGTTGGCGACGTCGTGAACCTTGTATCGAGTGTCGCGTCGACCTGCAGGCCATCCGGTGCACGGCCGTCGAGGTCCGAGAACACCCCGACCACCTGCGGGCGCAAATCGCCATCGAAGACCTGCTCCATGTCGCCGCCACCGCTGCCTGTGACTGCGGCAACAGTTTGGGTCGGAGTCGACGAGATCGACAGCGCACAGTCCGTACCGGACAGGGATCCGACGGGTGTGGACAGCAGAATCGTGTTCCGGGCAACCACCTCGAGCCGCTCCTCGACGCCGTCCCCCGCGATCACCCGGGCAGACAGCGCCCACCGATCAGGCTCCGCGGCGCCTATCGGCACCGTCGACACCAGCACCCCGCCTCCCGCTTCTGCCATCTCCCGGACGGCCGTGCACGGAATTGCGATGTCGAGATCGGTCGGCGTGTACGACACCAACGGCGCCGTGACATCCGTAGTCGAACCGTTCTGAGGCCATGAGACCCTGGCCTCGGTCTGCTGCACCGGCAGGAACGGGAGCGCTATGGCTGCAAGAATTCCCACCACCGCGCTGACGACCGCGCCCAGACGTGCCCGAGCGACATGAGTCCCTATTCGGTGGGATTCGCCCCCGGCTCGATCACTATCAGGCGTTGGCATCGGCTGCTGCGCCGACGTTCTGATGTCCGTCACGGCAGGAGAGCATATCTGTATCCAGACCGATCTCCCCCAGTCCCGGTACCGCGACTAGCGATACCTCACAATCCCCGCCGACCGTCAAGAAATTCTGCTATTGGTACGGTTCACCGGATTCCGGTGACCACATCTACTCCAGGCACACGCACCGAGTCGATATCGGTGCACCACGTCTTCAGTGCAGAGGAGTGCGGTCGTCCACCCAGGTGATGCGATCGAACCCGTACGCTCGGCATGCCTGCTGAACTGAACCGTCGATCGGGCACATTTCGGCACGCAGTACGAACTCGCCATGAACGTTGTACAGCGACATCACAACACCGATATTCCCCGCAGGCATCCGATCCAGTGGAATCTCGATCCGCGCGTTCGCAAAGGTCGTCACGACCAGTGTGCCACTCCACGGAACCTCGTTGCCGGCATCCGAATACCCGTAGATGACGAGCCGGTCCACATCTCGGCACTGCCTCAGATCGATGGTGAACTTCCCACGACCGTCGTTGATTCCGGATATCGCGGGAGCGTTGGAGTTCGGTGGTGCGGCAATCCTGCCCGAGGTAGGCGCAAGAGTCGACGAAACACCGCCCCTGAGCGTGTAGGCGCATCCGAACCGCAAATCACCCACGGCATCTGTGCATGCCGCCTCGACTGTGAGCATGCCCACACCGCTTTGCAACCGGGTCAGGGTGACGGTCGGAGCATCCGGGGTCAGGATGGTTCGGTCTGCAGAGTTGGCCCGCCGGGTGGGGCGGATCGAGGACGGAGCGTCGTCGACAACGGCAGAGGTGGCGACACTGTCGGTGGATAGGTCAAGTGCTGTATCCCCGGGGGTCGAAAGGTCGAGCAGATTGCCCGAGTCTGCGGACGGCGGGGCCGTCGATTGGACACCGGCCGTCGATTGGACATCGGACGGCGGGGCCATCGGATGGGTGCCGGTTGGCGAACTGTCGTCGACGGACTGTGGAAGGACTACGGATGGTTCAACCTTCGGCCGGGTACGTCGCCTGAGAAATACCAGATCGGGACGACCGGGCGCGCTGGTCGGGTCGGCGAAGCTCATACGCTGCCCCTCACAGCGGGATTCCGTAGTCTTGCGCGATACCTAGGATTCCGTTGTCGTAGCCCTGGCCGATGACCTTGAACTTCCAACCGTTCTTGTATCGATATACCTCGCCCAGCGCCATTGCCGTTTCGTTGGAGAGCAGTGGAGCGAAGTCTTCCGAGCGCACGAGTTCGGCGTTTCCTGCGAGGTTGAGAACTCGCAACTCACACTTGCGGAGTTGACCGAGCGCGCGACGCCGGGCCGAGCCCTCGTTGAGGTAGAGCACGACGACGAGTCGTGCCACGGCATCAGGTACTGCTGACAGGTCGATTTCTACCTGCTCCTGATCGCCCCCGAGGGCTTGCTCGAGTTGCACAGCAGACAGCTCCGGGGAGCTGAGTTGATTGAAGAAGACGAAGTGATCTCCGGACAGCGCCTTTCCGTCCGCGCCGCACAGAATCGTGGCCATCACGAGATTGTCGTGAAGGGGCGACTCCCCTCCCGCATCCCAGCTGACGCCCAGAACCAAACCTGTCAGATCTGGGATCTCTCTGGTGAGTTCAACATTCGCTCCCCTACGCATGACGCTGGTCATAAATCAAGGTCCGATCTGGTGAACTTTGTACGGAGGAAGTTTCCCTGCGTCGTCAGAGCATCGACGTCGTGAGATCTGGTTGCGGCAAGGATGTCGGTGGCTGCTCCCCACAGGGACTCGACCTGCTCGAGCAGGAGTTGCCGAGGGGTGCGCCCGGACCGCCCGACGGTGTCCACCGTCTGATCGTCGAGCGCCAGGTAACTGCGCAGCGTCGTAGGCAGGTAATCCGTCGTCATTGCTCTGACCGAAATGGTGGCGTGAATATCCAAAGGACGGGCTTCGGAGGTAGCGATGATCTCCCGAAGTGTGTCGGTGACACAACGTGCCGCGACAACCGCCTCGTTCGGGAGCCGTCCAGCATTCAGGTTGATGAACGAGACGAGTTCGTGCAGGTCCCGAAACAATGCTTCGGGACTGTCCTCATCTTCCACGAGTGCACCGGGTGGCGGTGCACCACCCGGCTCACCCTGACTCCTCCGAAACCACGACAACATCGTCAGTTGCCGATCTGTCCTGCCGTGTCCGCCGTTCCACGCTGCATCCGCTCGAGGTAAGGCTTCGCGCGCTCGATCTGACCTTCGAGCGCAGTCACTGTCTCGGCCATGGAATCGACAGCCTGGGCACGGAACGTATCGACCGCATCCATCGTCTGGAAGACGTTGTCGAACGCTGCCTGAAGCTTCTGGACGTCGACCATGCTGCTGGCTGCCTGCTGGTTGATCTCTGCGCCCTGCATCCGCAGCTGGTTCGAGGTCGACTCGATCAGATTGGACGTCGTGGTATTGAGTGCGCTGATCTGATCGAGCACCAGCTTCTGCCGAGACAACGCCTGGGCGACGATGATCGCAGTACGAAGCGCGGTGATCGTGGTCGTCTGTGCACGATCCACACCCTTGATCAGCTCGAGGTTGTTGCGCCGCACGAGGTCCAAGGCCATGTAGCCCTGCACGTTGACCGTCATCTGCGTCATGAGGTCTTGACGACGCTGGCGGATCGCGAACAATGCGTCGGAACGCAACGTGTTCGCATTCTCGGTGCTTCCGGATGCCTCGAGCTCGGCAACCTTCTGTTCGACCGCGCTCTCGAGGGCCTCGGCGAGCTTGTTGTACTCGGTCAGTTTGGCCATCATGTTCCACATGTTGGCCTTCTCTGTCTCGATGCTGGCATTGTCTTTGCGTAGCTCGTCCTGACCGGAGTCCAGGGCCTTGATAATCGAGTTCAGGTGCGCCTGCGAGGACTGATAGCGGGCGAAGTACCGATCTATCTTGTTGCCGCCGGGAAGGAACTTGAGAAGCTTCTTTGCGCCACTGAGCTCTGCGCGCCCCGGATCGAGCTCGGTGACGGTGTTACGCAGATCGAGCAGAGTGTTGCTGACTCGGGTCTGGGCATCGTCACCTTGACGCCCCTTCGCTGCCCGCACGCCCGCGGCGGGGCGTTCGAGAATGCGATTCGCCACACCTGCGGAGGCGCGCATCTCGTTGTTGCCCATCGTGGTGATCGAGTCGATCTTGTTGGCGAAGTCCGGAGATCGCATGTCCATGGCGACGAGCTCATTGGCGAATGCGGTTGCCTTGGTCCGCAACTCACCCTGCTTGCCGTCGTCGAGCGCAATCGCGCCTGCGGCCTCCTCCTGCTTGACGACCACAACGGGGGCAGGAGGGGTCAACACGAGCGCGTTGCCGGCCGACGCAGCCGGAGCTGCGGGCGCCGAAGTGGAACCGAGGTCGAGGTCGGACATTGATTGACTCCTTGCAGGTGAGTTTCTGTGATCGGTGTTTCTGCGATCTGGGGCGCGGAAGGGGCAGTCGGCGAGCAGGGCAGTCGATCACGCAGAACCGCCCACGGAGACTACAAGAGAGCCACGATTGCCGGTAGCAGTTCTTTGAAGGTACGTCCGGTAGCGGGAGCACCGATCGCGGTCATCGACCAACTCTGGCCGTCCCGGGAAACCTTCGCCATGATCTGGGCGGTATGGGGACCTGATCCGGTCAGCGTGTACCGCGCGATCTCCGTCTCCGTCGTCTCGTCGATCAATCTGCAGAAGGCATTTTCGACCTGCGAGAAGTTCTGGCCCGTAAAGGAATTGACAGTGAAGACGATCGTCGTGATCGAAGGATGCATGCGCTGCAAGTCAACCTTGATCGATTCGTCGTCTCCATCGCCGGCGCCGGTGAGGTTGTCGCCGGTATGCAGGACTGATTTGTCCTTGCTCTGAAGCTGCCGGAACCACACCTGATCCACCAAGTTGTCGGCGGCATCGAACAGCAACGCCGAGGCATCCAAGTCGATCGACTGGTTCTTCAAACCTCCGAAGAAGCCCCGCTTCTTCGCAGCGTCCCAACCGAGACCCATACGCACCTGGGTCAAGGATGAACCGCTCGGTTTGGTCAGAGAAACTTGCTGGCCCTTGCTCAAGCTCACGCTCACGCGATCAATTCTCCTCAGTATTGTTTCGAGCCCTCAGTGTTGTTTGGAGTACGTGCGCTATCGATACCGGACGCCGCCGCGTGCGACCAATTCTGCGCTGGCAAGGAGGCGGAATCCCCACCCGCCTGCCCGCGAACGGCTCCCGGGTCAAGAAGGTGCTACTCAAGCAACGTTGACGCCGAAGTCACGGGCAACTCCCGCCAGCCCGGTCTCGTACCCCTGACCGACGGCCCGGAATTTCCAGTCGCCCCCGTGGCGGTAGAGCTCGCCGAACAACATCGCCGTCTCGGTCGATGCGTCCTCCGTGAGGTCGAACCGCGCGATTTCGGCATTGCCAGCTTGGTTCACCACGCGGATGTAGGCGTTACTGACCTGCCCGAACGACTGGCTGCGTTCGCGGGCCTCATAGATCGAAACGGCAATGACAATTCTGGCGACATCGCCCGGCACGGACATCAGATCGACCTTGATCGACTCGTCGTCGCCTTCACCTTCACCAGTGAGGTTGTCCCCTGTGTGCTCGACTGTGCCGTCCGGGCTCACGAGATTGCCGTAGAAGACGAAGTGCTGATCGGACAGAACCTTCCCCGATTCATTCAGCAGCAACGCGCTTGCATCCAGATCGAAGTCCGACCCACTCGTGGTGCGCGCATCCCAACCGAGGCCGACCAGCACCGCCTTCAGACCCGGGGCTGCTTTGGTCAGAGAGACATTTCCTCCCTTGGCCAGGGTGACTCCCATGCTCTTCCTCCAGTTCGTGGTTGCGCACTGTCGTGTCAGGATATTTCCGCGTTCGTTGCGTGTTGTGGAAGGAACAATAACTTGCCCGCCGATGGAAGGCAGCGGCTACGTCCTCGCCGCTCTCCGACATTGAGCCGGGACATCGAGCCGGGGATTTCCTCATGGGTCAGGCCGAGGACGTAATGTCCTCTCGTATGAGACAAGTCACTAACACAGCCGTGGCCGTACTCGCCGAAAGAGCTGTGGTAGTCGGCGGCAGCCGGAGCGGAGGCGTGTCAACTACTCAGCCCTGAAGGACTGAGCTTGCAGCTGTGACACCCGAGCTGTCGGGTGTCACGCCGCGCCAGGGACCGTTGACTGGGCCCGGTAGTTCTCAGCGGCTCGATACGCAATGTTGTGCGAGCTTCCACGCCCACAGCTGGGATGACTCGTGGCTCCATCGGGATTTCACCAGCAGAGCGCTCACGTCGTCCCGACACGGTCGGCACGACGCGGCGAAGCGCCGCCATTTGATTGTTTGCATGCCCAATCATAGAATTTCGGGATGCCCAACTTTACTAGGCGAGGCCGGCGTCGGATCTCGATCGCCGCGCTGGTCACTGCCGTGGGACTGTCGCTTTCCGCGTGCTCGACGGGCAGTGCCGGAGGCGAGGCAGACAAGCCGGTCGTGCTGACCACGTTCACAGTCCTGGCCGACATCGCCGGCAACGTCGCCGGAGACCATCTCCAGGTCGAGTCGATTACGAAGGTGGGGGCGGAGATTCATGGCTACGAGCCGACACCCGGGGACATCAAGAAGGCGTCCGGAGCCGACCTGATCCTCGACAACGGCCTGAATCTCGAGGCGTGGTTCGCGCAGTTCGTCGACGGCCTCGATGTACCCCACGTCGTCGTCAGCGAGGGCATCGAGCCGGTCGGCATCACCGAGGACGCCTACGCAGGGCTACCGAATCCGCACGCGTGGATGTCCCCGCTCAACGTGCAGACCTATGTCGACAACATGGTGACAGCATTCAGCGACCTCGATCCGGCGAATTCGGCCGCCTACGAGGCGAACGGCGCCGCGTACAAGGCGCAGCTACAGCAGGTGCAGGACGACCTCGTCACCGAACTCGCTACGTTGCCGCCGAACGAGCGAGCACTGGTGACCTGCGAGGGTGCCTTCTCGTACCTGGCGCGCGACGCCGGGCTGACCGAGAAGTACATCTGGGCGGTCAACGCCGAGCAGCAGGCCACACCGAAGCAGATCGCGTCAGCCATCGAGTTCGTTCGGGCACAGCAAATTCCGGCTGTCTTTTGTGAGTCGACAGTGTCGGACGCGCCGATGCAACAGGTCGTTTCGGCCACCGAAGCGGAGTTCGGCGGCACTCTCTACGTCGACTCGCTCTCGGAACCGGGCGGACCCGTTCCGACGTACCTGGATCTGATCCGCCACGACGCCGACACCATCATTCGAGGGCTCAACGGAGGGGAACAGCAGTGACGGATGCGATCCGCGTGCGGGATGTCACCGTTCACTACGGCGAGGTCCTCGCCTTGCAAGATGTCTCCCTGACGGTTGCACGCGGCGGCGTGTGTGGCGTGATCGGGATGAACGGCTCCGGCAAGTCGACCCTGTTCAAGACGATCATGGGACTGGTCGTGCCCGACACCGGAACAGTGACGATCGACGGTCGATCCCCCTCACAGGCACGCGGATCCGGGGTGATCGGCTACGTCCCCCAGAGCGAGGACGTGGACTGGTCCTTCCCACTGACGGTGCGGGATGTGGTGATGACAGGCCGGTACGGCCGGATGGGATTCACGCGCCGGCCTCGCCGGGCCGATCGCGACGCCGTCGAATACGCTCTCGACCGCGTGGAGTTGACCGACTTGGCGGACCGCCAGATCGGTCAACTCTCGGGCGGGCAGAAGAAACGCGCCTTCGTCGCACGTGGCATCGCCCAGGGTGCCACCATTCTGTTGCTGGACGAACCGTTCGCCGGCGTCGACAAACGCAGCGAGGCAACGATCACCCGGCTGCTGCGCGAGATGGCCGCCGACGGCGCCACGGTGCTGGTATCGACGCACGACCTGCACGCGCTACCACAACTCGCCGACGAGGCTGTCCTGCTGATGCGAACCGTGCTGATGCATGGCAGCTGCGACGAGGTGCTGCTGCCGGAGAATCTCGCTCGCGCTTTCGGGCTGGATGTCATGGAGCAAGGACGGAACCACCGATGAGCGTCGTCGACTTTTTCCTCGATCCCCTTCGCTACGAGTTCATGGTCCGCGCGCTTGCCACCACCGTAATCGCCTCGGTTGTGTGCGCGATGCTCTCGTGCTGGCTGGTGCTCATCGGCTGGTCCCTCATGGGTGATGCCGTCTCGCACGCCGTGCTGCCCGGGGTGGTGCTCGCCTACATCGTCGGAGCACCGTTCGCGCTCGGAGCAGTGATCTTCGGGTTCCTAGCCGTCGCACTGATCGGCGCCGTCCGCAGCACCAGCCGGGTGAAGGAGGACGCGGCGATCGGCATCGTGTTCACGACCTTGTTTGCGCTCGGCCTCGTCATGATCTCGGTGACCCCGAGCCAGACCGACCTGAACCACATCATCTTCGGAAACCTGCTCGGCGTTTCACGCTCGGACCTGCTCCAAGTGGCGATCCTGGCCGCAATCGTCTTCGCGGCCCTGACACTCAAGCGCCGAGACTTCACGTTGTACGCATTCGATCCGACCCACGCCCACGCGATCGGCCTGAATCCGCGCCTCCTCGGGGCGGCGCTGCTCGGTCTGCTCGCGCTGACCGCGGTCGTCGCACTGCAGGCGGTCGGCGTCGTACTGATCGTCGCGATGCTGATCATCCCCGGCGCCACCGCCTACCTGCTCACAGACCGATTCGAACGCATGCTCGTCATAGCGCCGGTCTTGGCGGCGGCGTGCTCGGTGGTGGGTTTGTACGCGAGTTACCACCTCGACACCGCGTCCGGCGGCATGGTTGTTCTGGCCCAGGGCATCGCCTTCGCGATGGTCTACCTCTTCAGCCCACGGCACGGGCTCGTCGGCACCCGGGTGATCGCCCGCCGCCGTCGACTGGCAAGGCGGTGAGCACAGCCCCCTTGATCACAGCATCCGCTCTGCAGGGGCAATAGCCGCCACATTTTTTCTTCGGACTCGCATTCTCGGGGGGTGCCCGGCACGGTGCCGGTACCTTGGCAGCAATGGGCACCGGAAATCGATGAAGTTGACCGGAATCGATAAGTTCATCCAGGCGAAGAGGGGATGCGTATGGACCAGGCGGCACCCATCGGCAACGGGATCTTTCAGATTCCGGTCCCGATCACGAACAACCCTCTCGGTCATACATTCGTGTACGCGATGGAATCGCCCGGCGGTTTGATCCTCGTCGACGCCGGCTGGGATGACGAGAACGCCTGGAACGGCCTCACCTCCGGACTCGAATCCATCGGGCACTCGGTCAAGGATGTGGAAGGCGTGGTACTGACCCACTTTCACCCCGACCACACGGGTCTGTGCGGGCGAGTACGGGAGGCGTCGGGCGCATGGATCGCGATGCACGAATCCGACCACGAGTTGTTCGCACAGATATCGACCAGCTTCGGCGCCGAGTGGATGACCTCCCACAAGGCCAACATGATGCGCGCCGGCGCGGGACCATCGGACCTCGGAGCATTCGAGGACATCGCGGCCACGAATCCTCCCGTCGGTCCCGCCTCCGCACCCGATCGTGTCTTGGTCGACAACGAGCTCATTTCCCTCACCGGCCGTGACCTGCGAGCTGTCTATACGCCCGGACACACCCCCGGCCACGTTTGCTTCTACCTAGAGCACGCCGACGTGATGTTCACCGGCGACCACATCCTGCAGAAGACCACGCCCCACGTCGGGAACTTCGTCTACCCACTCGAGGAGCGAGACGCGCTAGCCGAATTCGTCGACTCGCTGCGTCGTGTTCGGGCCATGAACATCACCCTCGGGCTCGGCGCCCACGGCATTCCGATCGACGATGTCGCGAGCCGGGCAGGCGAGTTGATCGAACACCACGAAGAGCGACTCGAACACCTGTACAGGGTCTTCGGCGATGATCAGATCACCGTGTGGCAGGTTGCCGAGCGCATGAAGTGGTACAAGCCTTGGGCGGACATCTCCCCGGTCGGTAAGGGCTTGGCGCTGTCCGAGGCAGCAGCGCACCTTCGGCACCTCGTGGCCCGCGATCTCGTAGCGCAGGTGCCAAACTCCGAGCCGGCAACCTTCGCTCGGCGCTGAGAACTGGAGTCTGCCAACGGGTGCGAGACCACTCCCGGGCTCACGTAGGCGGCGCCATTTCCAGCCGCACTCCGAGGAGCCGAACCTCTCGCCCGTGATCGAATCGATCGACCAGGGCCGCTGCACTATCGGCGATCACGTCCGCGTCGAATGTCGGATCTGTTATCGGCATACTCGCCGTGTGGGTATCGAAAGGGGCGTAGCGCACCTTCACCGTCACACGCACTGCCGGACGGTTCTCGGCGATGATGTCCTCCCTGACGCGATCTGCCAAACGGCGGACGTGCTCGGTGATCGACGGAAGGTCCACGAGGTTCTGTTGAAACGTGGTCTCACGACTGTGCGACTTCGCGACCCAGGGCTCGGCCGAAACCGCTGAATGATCTATTCCTCGCGCGATCCTGGCGTACCAGGGGCCCATGTTCGGACCGAGGACCGCTGCCAATTCACGATCGGGGGCTTCCGCCAACTGCTGGACCGTAAAAATACCTAGAGCAGCAAGCTTTTTCGAGGTCTTTCTACCGATTCCCCACAGCGCCTCGGGGCTACGCGCCCCCATGACGGCAAACCAATTCTCCTCAGTGAGCCGAAAAATACCCCGAGGCTTACCGAGATCGGTCGCAATCTTGGCGCGCAACTTGTTGTCACCGATACCCACCGAGCAGTGAAGACCGGTCGCGTCCAAGACGGTGTCGTGGACCGTTTCGGCGAACGATTCCGGGTCACTGGTCTCGACGTCGAGAAACGCCTCGTCCCAGCCCATCACTTCAACGACGACACCCAGCGTCCGCAAAGTGTCCATCACGACCGCCGACACCGCGCTGTAGGCCTCGGCATCGACGGGGAGAAATACCGCGTCGGGGATCCTGCGTGCAGCGGTTCGCAACGGCGTTCCGGAAACCACACCGAACTCGCGCGCTTCGTACGACGCCGTCGAAACCACGCCGCGCTCGGTGGGGTCTCCGCGACCACCCACCACAACAGGACGTCCCAACAGGTCAGGGTTGCGTAGAACCTCGACAGCGGCAATGAACTGGTCGAGATCGACATGAAGGACCCACCGACGAGTAGTCGGAGCGCTCATGTTCTCAGTATGCGAAATCCGCTGAGTGCATGGGCCCAATCAAGGAATCCACCCGCTAGTAGGGATTGACCACCCCTCTGTCGTCTTCACTCTGCGGTGAGTCACCCCCATTTACCGGCGGTGGGACTTCAGTGTTGGGATTGTCGCAATCCTGCAACTGACTGAATGGATTGACACCGAATCCGGGCACGTAGTCCCCCCAGAGGTCGTTGCATTCCTCCGGGTCGACGTCTTGCGAATCGTAGGGCTCCTGCACAAGGTAGCCCTGCGCACTCACCGGCACGGCGGAGTCGAGGGTACCGCCCCAGGCGACACCTGTTGCCCCCGATCCGAGCACGGTGATACTCGCCGCTATCGCGGCCAATCTCCTGCCCGTTCCCATGACTGCCTCCAATGACGTCATTGCCCTGACGAAGCGGTACCCAAAACGCAGGCAATCAATCCTCGGAGAGGCGATCTCCACAGAAAATCGACGTCAGCAGGTCCACGCGTACCGGAGTTGTCGTGTCACTTCCTCGACCGGCTTGTCGCGGTACTCGGAGTACTCGTAGCCCTTGACCGTGAGGAGGGCCTCCATGAGCAGCGAACCGAACAGATCCTGCGCGAGGGCTGACGACCGGAGCTCTGCGAGCATCTCCGACGGCGCGGTCGGTAGCAGTTCGACCGAGACCTCTTCGTCGGGATCGGCCGGGTTGACCGACACTTCGTTCGGGAGAGGAAGTTGATCAACGATTCCCGCATGCACGGCGCCGAGGATCGCGGCGCTGCTCAGGTACGGGTTCGCGGACGAATCGATCGGCTTGACTTCGAGGTTGGCGCCGTGTGGGTTCCCGGTGGTATCGGCGCACATCCGCACGGCTGCTTCGCGGTTCTCCAGACCCCAGCAGCGAAACGCACCCGCCCACATTCCCGGCCCCAATCGCAAGTGCGACAGTGCAGATCCCGCCAGGACCGCAACGAACTGAGGCAGGGCGCGCACGAGCCCGGCGATGGCAGCTTCGCCGTAAGGCGTCAACCCGTGCAGGCCGGAACCGCCCGACAGGATCGGCAGGCCTTCTCGGACGAACGACAAATGCTGATGGGCGCCGTTGCCAAAGTCGCCCGCGATCGCCATCGGTGCGAATGATGCTCGCAGCCCTCTCTCGCGTGCAGCCCGGCTGATCAGTACACGAGTGAGAACCAGGTTGTCCGCCGCACTGATGGGATCTGCGGGTGCAAGCGACACCTCGAACTGGTTGAGCCCTCCCTCAGCATGGATCTGGTCGATCGACAGCCCAGCCACGGATGCCGAGGCGAGTAGAGTTTCGATGAACTCTTCTTGCGCAAGAACGGCATTCAATCCATAGGACATCCATTCTTCCGGGGAAGTCGCGTCGAAGAGATTGAACTCGATCTCGTGCCCGATTCGGGCGCTCACACCGACCGCCGACAATCGATCCGTCGCGCGTTGCAACGCGGTCCGGGTGCACGTACTCGAGGGTGTCCCGTCCTGCTCGGTCAGGCATGCCGGCGCCCAGAACGTCCCACCACCCAGATTCCTCACGTCCTCTCGGTGAATCCGCAGGCGCAGATCGCCCACGACGGTCAACGCCGGAATCAACGCGGTGTGGTTGTCGACGCAGTAAACACTCCAAGACGGTGAAGCGCCCGCACCGGATTCGATGAAAGAGTCCAGTCTCGACATCGGGAACACCTTCGCCCGAGCCACCCCGGCCAGGTCGACGACCGAGCCGACGATGCGGTCGGTGGGGCCGAAGCCGCCATCATCGCCCCCGATCACGGACTCGTCGCGGACAAAGCTCTCGGGGTGGCTTCCCATTGCACTACCTCACTCGTTCGACGTACCCGACTGACCAGGGCTAATGCGAGCATAGGCTCAGAAGCCGATCCCGCGACGATTCTCGTCGACCCCGCACCATCATTGCAGCGCCGACATTGGCGCCAGATTCCGTGGCGCCGCAACCTTCGGAAGACGACAATCGATGTTGAACACCACAGAAGCGTTCCGCTCTCGGTGGTGTCCTCATCTGTCCACTCGACGCGAGCGGAGTTGTCCACAGTGAGCACGTCAGAACCGAGTACATCAGACCACGGGGCCACCTCTTCGACACCCGATGCCGTCTCGGCCCACCCCGACGTCGATGCCGCACTCGTCGACCTCGCGGAAGGAGAGAAGACATGGGGCGCCCTTTCGCTGGCGGATCACGGGCGATTGCTCGACAAAGTGCGCGACCTCGCAGTGCGGAACGCCGAAGCCTGGGTGGACGCCGCAGTGGAGATCAAGGGTCTGGACCCCAAGTCTGCGCTGGTCGGTGAGGAATGGATGTCGGGGCCGTACCCGCTTGCCATCAGTGCCGCGGCATTGTCTGCAAGCTTGGCGAAACTGGACGCCGGAACCAGTCCGCTCGACGACGCCACATTCGGCACAGGGCCCGGCGGCCGCGTCACCGTCAAGGTCCTGCCGCTCGACATCTTCGACACGCTGCTCCTCAGCGGCTTCAGCGCTGAAGTCTGGCTGCAGGAGGGAATCGATCGTGCGACCGCGCAGCACGATGCCGGACTGGCCCAGCGCAACCCCTCACGGACACAGGGGGTCGGTGTCGTTCTCGGCGCAGGGAACATCACGTCGATCGCACCACTCGACACCCTGTACGAGCTGATCGCGCACAACCGTGTGGTCGCACTCAAACTCAACCCCATCACAGATCCGCTGCTTCCCGTCCTGGAACGCGTTCTGGAACCGCTGATTTCGATCGGGGCGGTCCGAATATTGACCGGCGGTGCGGACGTCGGGACGTATCTGGTGCACCATGCCCTCGTGGACCACGTCCACATGACCGGCAGCGCGCTCACCCACGATGCCATCGTGTTCGGCACCGGCGAAGAGGGTGCTCGCCGCAAGGCAGCGAACGAACCCATTCTCGACAAGCCCATCTCCAGCGAGCTCGGCGGTGTCTCACCGACCATCGTGTTGCCCGGCGAATGGAGCAGTGCCGACATCAAGTTCCAGGCCGAGCACGTGGCCACGCAACGATTGCACAACGGCGGCTACAACTGCGTCGCGTCGCAGGCCGTGATCGTTTCGTCCGAATGGAAACAGCGGGACCAGTTCGTGTCCGCCCTGCGTGACGCTCTCGATCGGGCCCCTGACCGCTCCCCCTACTATCCCGGAAGTGATTCCCGCGTAGCCGGTGCCACCGAGAAGTTTCCGTCGGCGACGCACCTGGGGAAGAACGGCGGGCGGGTTCTGGTCACGGATCTGGACCTCGACCAGTACACACCACTTCTTCAGACGGAGTATTTTGCCCCGGTGCTGGGTGTGATCGATCTTCCTTATGGGGGCGCCGAGTTCGCCACGCGGGCAGCTGACCTGGCGAACGACGATTTCGCCGGTACCCTCGGAATCAATATCATTGCCGCACCCAAGACCATCCGTTCGATGGGTTCGCAGTTCGAGTCACTTCTCGAACGCCTGCGGTACGGGACCATCGCCATCAATGCGTGGACGGCGGTCGGATACCTCACCCCCAGCGCGACCTGGGGGGCGTTCCCGGGGCACACCATCGACGACGTCCAGAGCGGGATCGGAGTGGTGCACAACGCGCTCCTCATCGACCGCCCCGAACGCACAATCGTGCGCGGCCCCTTCCGGCCGTCCCCCCGGTCGGTCTTGGGCGGCGAGATGTCCATCTCCCCTAAGCCGCCATGGTTCGTGAACAACCGTACTGCTGCCACGACCGCCCGTCTGCTGACAGGATTTGCCGGTTCCCGTTCATGGACTCGACTTCCGGCGATCTTTGCGTCTGCCCTTCGCGGATGACGGGGTCCGCACTTTCCGTCCCCCATCCCCGTCCCCCATCCCCGTTCTAAGTGGAGGCGAACGATGAACCAGGAACTGTCGGTGGCCGATTACGTGATCGTAGGGTCGGGTTCGGCGGGAGCCGTGCTGGCCGATCGCCTCAGCTCGTACTCGGCCAACTCGGTCGTGGTCCTCGAAGCCGGTCCCGTGGACAAGGACAAGTTCGCCCACATTCCCGCCGCTTTCTCGAAACTGTTTCGCAGCGAACTGGATTGGGACTATCTCACCGAACCGCAGCCTGGCTTGGGAGGGCGCCGAATCTATTGGCCTCGCGGCAAGATGCTCGGCGGCTCGTCGTCGATGAACGCCATGATGTGGGTACGTGGATTCGCATCCGATTACGACGAGTGGGCCGAACTCACAGACGAGTCGTGGTCGTTCGCAGAAGTCGCCAAGTACTACCGTCGCATCGAGAGCGTGCAGGACGCTACCCAGGCCAACCAAGGGAACATCGGACCGATCGCGGTCTCGCACCAGCGCAGCCCGCGCGCCCTCACCGGGGACTTCCTCGAAGCCGTCAAGGAAGTCGGATACCCGATCGAGCGGGCGAACAAAGACCGGCCCGAAGGTTTTTCCCAGACCATGGTCACTCAGAAGCGGGGCACACGATGGAGCACCGCCGACGCCTACCTCAGACCGGCCCTTACCCGGAAGAACCTGACCGTCGTCACCGACGCGCAGGCTACCCGGGTTCTCTTCGACGGGTCGGCTGCCGTCGGCGTCGAATACGAGAAGGACGGCACTCGGCGCACGGTGCGCGCCGCAAAGGAGGTGGTACTTGCCGCCGGTGCCATCAACACACCCCAACTCCTCATGCTCTCGGGTATCGGTGACGAAGCCCAACTGCGTGAGCACGGAATCTCGGTGCAGCACCACGCTCCAGGGGTCGGGAAGAATCTGCTCGATCATCTCGTGTCGTTTCTCGGATACGGTGCCGAATCGGACACCCTGTTCACGGCGGAGAAGATCCCGGAGTTACTCAACTACCTGACCCGCCGTCGGGGCATGCTCACTTCGAATGTCGGTGAGGCATACGGCTTCACGCGTAGTCGTGACGATCTGACTCTGCCCGATCTGGAACTGATCTTCGCGCCGGGACCGTTCTTCGACGAGGCGCTCGTTCCCCCGACCTGTCACGGTGTGGTGATCGGAGCCATCCTGCTCAGGCCCGAGAGTCGCGGAGAAATCTCGCTCAGGTCGGCCGATCCGTTCGCCAAACCGATCATCGACCCCCGCTATCTCAGTGACAGAGGCGGCGCGGACCGGAAAGCAATGCTCGAAGGACTGCGACAGTGCGAGGAGTTGGCATCGGCTCCTGCACTGAAGGCGAAGCTGGGTAACATGATTCGTCCTACGGTGTCGCCGGGAACGCCGCCCGAGGAGACGCTTTCCCGAGCGCTCGAGGAGAACGCCCAAACGCTCTACCACCCGGTCGGAACGTGCCGAATGGGTAGCGATTCCGCCAGCGTCGTCACCCCGCAACTTCGAGTGCGCGGCGTCGACAAATTGCGTGTCGCCGACGCGTCGATCATGCCGACCCTTGTGCGCGGGCACACCCACGCTCCATCAGTGCTCATCGGTGAACGGGCGTCAGACCTGATCCGCAACTCGTAGGGCGCTGCTAGAAACGTCGTGCAGCGTAGAACGGCATCGAATCGAGTGGCGCCTCTTTCACGGGCTGCCCGCTGGTGGATGCGTGTACGACCATGCCGTTTCCTTCGAACAGCGCAACGTGCTCTGCGCCGTTGAACAGAACGACATCACCCGGGCGCAAGCTGTTCCGGTCCACAGGTATCCCGGCGTTCACCTGGTCATAGGTGGTTCGCGGAACCGATACACCCGCCTGCCGATAGGCCCACTGAACCAGCCCGGAACAGTCGAACGCATTGGGACCTGTCGCGCCCCACACGTAGGGTGACCCGATCTTCGACTTGGCCGCGGCAAGAGCTCGTGCACCGTGAGTGACCACTGGCGCCGGCGGTGGCTCCGGCGCCGGGAGTGGCTTCTGTACCGGGAGCGGCGGGAGTGGCTTCGGCGCCAAGAATGGTGGGAGTGGCGGCGGAGGGGGCGGCGGCGGAGGGGGCGGCGGCGGAGGGGGCGGCGGCGGTGGCTCCAGGTTCAGCTGTGAGGGCATTGGCGGCAGACCCGGTATGTCGAACGTTCCGATTCCAGGGATGGTCACGGGCGCTGCCGCGGCCGAGGCAACGGGAAGCAAGGACACCCCCATTCCCATGCCAGCGGCGACCAGGAATCCGCCTGTTGATTTCCGCAGATGATTGCTTCGACGCAATCTGTGCTTGGCCATTGAGCTAGGTCCTTCGGATTTCAGATGGTGTCAAAGTGAGATTCCATACACTCGGACGAGACTCTTATAACATTCCGGTCACAACTGGAACACGCAACGGTCACCTTGCCCACAAGCATGCCTATCCATATGATATGCGGATGCCCGTTCTGGAGAGCAAAACCCACGGTCTTACCCAACAACGAGTAAAAATAGGTACGCCTATGGGTAATTCGACCGGTCCCAACACCCAGGCACTTAGCCCACGCTTTGTTACATGTCTGTGACCCAAATCATCGAACCCGACGTCTTCGAAGCTCCCGGCGTCGACGAGGCACCGGCCCTCCGAATCGCAGGGCAGGGTCCACCCGTCGTCTTCGTACACGGATGGGGTGCTACCCCTCGCGTGTACAAGCGTTGCCTCACCAGGCTTGCCGAGCGGGGGCATCGGCTGATCACCCCGACGCTCCCCGGCTTCGGCGGGACTCCGGACCTCCCGCCGGAGGAACGCTCGATCGCTGGGTACGCGGCCTGGCTGGGCCGATACCTCGACGATGCCGGTATCAGCGAGCCAGTGGTCCTGGTCGGCCACTCCTTCGGCGGGGGCATCTCCATTCAGGCCGCCCACGACCTTCCGGGCCGAGTCGCTCGACTCGTTCTCGTCAACTCCGTCGGCGGAGGACAGTGGTCTCCCGATGGCTCGGGGGTCCATCCCATCGACGAAAGACCTATCTGGGATTGGGGCGCTTCGGCGCTCGGCGAGGCGCTGCCGTTCAAGACCATGGCGCAGACGGCGACGTCGCTGGTCGCCGGCTTCATACCGAATGTGCTGCGCGACCCCGGCGCCACATGGCGTACGGCGCATCTCGCAAGGCGCGCGGACCTACGCCGCGAACTCGCCGTCCTCGCAGATCGCGGACTACCCGTCACCCTGCTGTGGGGACGAGGAGACCGTGTGATCCCGGCCGCCAGCTTTCATTCGATCAGAAAAGCGCTCCGTAACCCACAGGTACTGATGGTGAAGGGTGGGCACGGATGGCTGATACACGACTCCGCCACCTTCGCTGATTCCATCAGAGGGATACTTCACGCCGATTCGGTAGCTGACCGGCGCAACAAGCGGTCAACGACGAAGCAGTCGAAACTGTCTATCGCTGGATTGACTTGATCTCGAGGAACTCCTCGAACCCGAGCACCCCCGCCTCACGGCCGACTCCCGACTGTTTGTATCCCCCGAACGGAGCGTTGGTGTTGAAGGCCCCCCCGTTCACCTCAACCTGTCCAGCGCGCAACTGACGCGCCACGCGGTCCGCACGCTCCTGGTCACCGGACCAGACGCCGGCTGCGAGACCGTACACGGTTCCGTTGGCGATCCGGATGGCATCGTCCTCGTCCCGATACCCGATGATCGAGAGGACGGGACCGAATATTTCCTCCTTGGCAATCGTCATGTCCTCAGTGACACCGCTGAATACGGTAGGCCCGACGAAGTAGCCCGAGTCCTGACCAGTCTCTCGGCCGTCGAGTACAGCCTGTGCACCCTCGGCAATACCCTGCTCGATGTAGTTGCGGACCCTCTTCAATTGATTCGAGTTCACCAACGGCCCGAGCGATGACGTGGCGGATGTCGGATCGCCGACAGAATAGTTCTGCGCCGCCTGGACCGCGATGGCAGCGGCTTCCTCCGCCTTGTCCGACGGAACGAGCATCCTGGTGAGCGCCGAACACGTCTGACCGGAGTTCATGAAGCACTTGGCCACACCATCGGTGACGGCCTTCGTTAGATCTGCGTCGTCGAGAATGACGTTCGCGGATTTGCCGCCCAGTTCGAGCGCAACCTTCTTGACCGTCTCGGCCGCGACCACCGCAACTCGCCTGCCTGCCCGGGTGGAACCGGTGAAGGAAACCATGTCGACCTCTGGATGCCCCGCGATGGCCTCGCCCACGACGGGCCCGTAACCACTGACGAGGTTGAACACGCCTGCCGGCAGGCCGACTTCGTCGAAGACCTCCGCGAGCGCATAGCTGGCCAGCGGCGCCACCTCGGTGGGTTTGAGCACTACCGTGCAGCCTGCGGCCAGGGCTCCTCCCACTTTGAGAATTACCTGGTGGAGCGGAAAATTCCACGGAGTGATCGCCCCGACGACTCCGATCGGCTCACGCACGACCTGTGAATTTCCCACTTCATGCGCGTCGAAGTCGTAGGTGGTGGCGAGTTCGGCAAAGGCAGCGAGATTGGCGAGCGGCATGCCGATCTGAACCGGCTTGGCAAGCGCGAGAGGCATACCCATATCCCGCGAAACCAGCGCGGAAAACTCCTCGATTCGCTCTTTGATGATGGCGGCCGCCTTGGCGAGGTACTCGCCGCGTTCCTTGCCACTGAGCGCCGACCATGCCGGAAAGGCTGCGCGAGCAGCCGCCGCAGCTCGATCGACATCTTCGGGAGTGCCCTCTGCGACCCGCGCGATTACCTCCTCGGTGGCCGGATTCAACACCTCGATACGGCCTGAGCCCTGCGAATCGATCCACGACCCGCCGACATAAATCTTGGTCCGGTCCTGAACTCCACTCATCGCTCAGCCTCCATGACAGCATCGAGTATCCCCATCCGACGCGAGCTTATACCCGAAACCGAAACGCAGGAGCCAGCAATGGTCGAGCAATCACCTTTATCTGCCCTTGTCGCGGCACTCGGACTCTTCGCCGTACTCACCGCCTCAGGGTGTGGGGCGGACGAGTCCGGAACTGGCCAAATTTCCCCGGACAGTTCGACCGAGGCGACCTCGAAAGCTACCGGCACAGCCTCCCCGACCGCCGGCACTGCCTTACCGTCATCGGAGAGCACGCCTCCGGCAACGGGCGGGGCGACTCCGCGCTCCGACCGCTGTCTCGTCGATGAACTGAGGGTGACGGTCGGCCACGTCGAAGGGGCCGCCGGGTCCCAGGAGATCTCGCTCGATTTCACCAACACAGGCAGCCGCACCTGCATTCTGCAGGGATACCCCGGGGTGTCATACGTAGCAGCACCGGGCGGTGCGCAGGTGGGATCCGCCGCTACCCGGGACGACGGGTCGGGAAGTCCGGTGACAGTAACCCCGGGTGCGAGTGTGACCGCCGCCGTGCGCGCCACGGTCGTGCAGAATTATCCAGCCGAGACGTGCGGACCCGCACCGGTGGCCGGATTCCGGGTCTATCCACCCGGCGACACCGGATCTGTGTTCGTCCCCTACCCCTCCACCGGGTGCTCGCAGACAGGGATCGGTGTCGACCAGCTGTCGGTACGCCCAGTGACGGGATGACGTTTCCGCCCGATCGAGAGGCGGGATCACGTCCTGATGCGGCCGCCACCTAGGTCAGCACTCCACCCTGAATGCTTCGCGCCCAGCCCCGGCTGGGCGCGAGGTAGCGGTCCCGGGCTGAAGCGAACAAACGAACGCTGTCGGATCCGGGCCAGTTGTCGGGCAGCATCGCGGTCGGCAGGCCAGGATCGACATACGGAATGATGCGCCACTCGTCGAGCAGTGGAACGAAACGGACGAACGCTTCGCGCGGCGAAACGTCTTCTCCGGCATCAAGTCTCCATTGGTGGTGCTCGAGAAACTCTCGGTGGCGAGCAGCGAGGGCTTCGAGATCCCACCACCGTGCCGCTGCGTCTCCCATCGAGCCGGGCACGAACAACGAGGTGGTCAGGAACGTCGTCACGAATTCGGAAAGACCCAATGCGTCGACGACACCCGCTATCTCACGCGCGAGATACTCAGGGGCGATCCACAGCCCGGGAGACACGGTTCCACATCCGATCCAGCCGAGCCTTCTGCGTAGCTGGTACCGCGCCGCCCGTTGGGATTCTGGGATGGTAAAGGAGATCAACCGCCACGGATCGCCTTCCCTCATCTGGCGAAAGGTGAAGATTCTTCGATCTCCGCGAGCGAACATCCCCTCGGCCTGCTCTGTCACCTCGTACACGCCTCGTCCGTCACGTACGCGTGGCACGAGCACGCCCTTCTTCTTCAGGCGTGTCACCGCTATGCGTGTCGATTCGGGAGGGACGCCGACGGCGCGCATCAGTTCTACGAAATCGGCGATGACCACCGATCCGCCGAAGTCACGCACGTAGGCGCCGAGGACGGTTCGAATCAGCGATGTTGCGCTGCCGGGACGCGAATCGAAATCGTCGAGGATCGCGCTCGCAGGCTCAGTCGGCGAGTTCGTCACGGATCGCTCCAACCCCGACACACACCTCGCGGAAGCTCGTACTCAACGGACTGAGACCAAGGCGCAGTCCCCGGGGTGCTCGAAAGTCCGGAATGACGCCCTTGTGCCAAAGCCGCGCGATCACGGACTCGAACCGAGGGTGATCGATGATGATGTGCCCACCTCGCTCGGCAGCATCCTCTGGTGATCCGATCTCCACATCAAGTGGAACCAGCAACTCGCGCACCAGTTCGAGCGCGTACTCGGTCAGCGCGACGGACTTGGCCCGAACCGCCCCCATCCCCACCTCTTCGATGAGGTTCAGGGTGTCCTGCAGGGCGATCATGCCCAGGATCGGCGGCGTCCCGCTGATCACCCGACGTATGCCCGGCGCCGGCTCGTAGCCCTGTGCCATCGCGAACGAATCGTCGCGGCCCATCCAACCCCAGATCGGCTGCACGAAGTCCCGCTGGTACTCGGCACGAACATAGGCGAACGCAGGCGATCCCGGACCGCCGTTCAGATATTTGTAGGTACACCCGACCGCCAGATCTACGCCCCATTTGTCGAGTTCGAGTGGAACCGAGCCCACCGAGTGGCACAGATCGAGCAGCAGAAGCGCACCTACCTCGTGCGTCACGCGAGCGATTGCAGCGGCGTCGAGCAGATATCCTGAGCGGTACGAGACATGACTGAGAACGACGAGCGCCGTCTGGTCGGAGACGGAAGCCGACAGCTGGTCTACGCTGACGCCGCCACGTCGATCCGAGTCGATCCACCGCAACGTCAGACCCAATTCTTCGGCGATGGACTCCATTACATACCGGTCCGTCGGAAAGTTGTCGCGGTCCACGACGATCTCGGATCGACCCGGCCGCAATGCAAGTGCCCCCCGCGCCAGCTTGTACAGCAGGACGGTCGTCGAATCGCCGATGGTGGTCTGCCCCGCGGCCGCTCCGAGAGTCACGGCGGCGAGGGTGTCACCGATCGTGATCGGAAGCTCGTACCACTGCTCATCCCATCCGCGAATGAGCCGGCCGCCCCATGAGTTGGTGACGAACGAGTTGATCCGTTCGGCGCTCGCCTTGGTGGGGCGACCGAGCGAGTTCCCGTCGAGGTAAGCCGATACCGACGGATCGTCCACACCGATGAACAGATCCCGGTAGGCACGGAGCGGATCGGAAGCATCGAGGGTTTCGGCCCGGTCCAGCAGTGAACTATTCGAGAGTGTCATCAGCGTCCGATCTCAGTGCGAACGGCCAGTAACTCGGGGAAGAAAGTCAGCTCGAGTGCCTTCTGTAGGAATCCCACTCCGCTCGATCCTCCCGTTCCGGACTTCATGCCAATGGTCCGGAGCACCGTGCGCATGTGGCGGAAGCGCCAGAGCTGGAAGTTCTCCTCGAGGTCGACGAACTCTTCGAAAGACTCGTAGACCTCCCAGTGCTCGTCATTGTTCTCGTAAATGTGGATGACGAGTGGCATCAATTCCTCGTTCATTGTGTATGCCACGCTGACGTCGCGATGGAGAGTTGATGCGGGTACGTCGTAGCCGCGCCGAGCGAGACAGCGCCAGAACGCATCGTAGAGACTCGGCTCTTCGAGGAGTTTGGCCAGCAGATCGTGTGCAGCGCTGTCGGATTCGAAGACCTGCAGCATGTCCGCGTTCTTGTTGCCGAGCACGAACTCCACCGCGCGGTACTGATAGGACTGAAAGCCGGACGAGTTGCCGAGGAAATGACGAAACTCCGAGTACTCGGTCGGTGTCAGCGTCGCGAGCACCGACCATTGCTCGGTCAGTGTCTTCTGGATGTGCTTCACTCTCGCCACGCACTTGAGCGCTCTGCCGATATCGTCCTCATCGAAAGCAGTTCTGGCAGCAAGCGTCTCGTGCAGGACGAGCTTGAGCCAGAGTTCGGTGGTCTGATGCGCAATGATGAACAGCAACTCGTCGTGATGTTCCGGCCGACTGACCGGTTTCTGCGCGCTCAACAGCGTGTCCAGGTCGAGATACGAACCGTAGCTCATCCGGGATCCGAAGTCGGTGACTATGCCCTTCTCCATGGCCCTGGTGTTTGCATGCACGCTCATGACGATCCTCGCAACTGACGTTCGCTGGACGGTTCTCGAATATTACATAATTCTGGCGTCCGCTAGCAATACGTTACCCAACGAGCGAAGTGCCGTACCGTGCAGACATGAACGACTCGTCCCGCCACCTCGACATCATCTTCGCTCCAGGGTCCGTGGCACACCCCGGAACCGCGACAGAACTCGCGAGTAGGGCAGCAGACAAGCGCGGGTTGACCGCGCGGATGACGTTCGCTGCGGACACTACCGAGTTCTACGCCGCCGCTTCGGCAGCAGCGGACCGCGGTGAGTTCATCGTCAGTCCGGGAGCCGGGAACACGTTCTCCGCTCCCGAGTGCGGTGTCATTCGCCTCGATTTCGGGGATTGTCCGGAAGATCGCAGCGATCACACCCGGATGCACATTCGCGGCCGGGGACTCGAAGGTCTCCGCTATGCGGTCGACGGCTGGTACCACCACCGCTTTCACCCCGGGACGATCGTCCGATACGGCAGCCACCGGGATCAGCGATGTGAACTACGGATTCCCAACGGGAAGAGCCTCTTTCCTGTGGCAGTGCTGATTCACGGTGGGTATTGGCGAGCGCCTTGGGAACTTGATCTCATGGATGCGCTGGCAGTCGACCTGACGAATCGCGGTTACCTCACATGGAACGTCGAGTACCGGAGGTCCAAGGAGAACGGATGGGCGGCAATGACGTCCGACGTCGCCGACGCGCTGCAGGCCGTCTCAACCATTCCGGAGGCCGACCTCGAGCGTGTCGTCGTCCTCGGACATTCCGCGGGCGGGCAACTTGCCCTACGCGCCGCGGCCGACGCAGTTGCCGACACCGAAACCGCAACCGCAACAGTTCGACCCGCCCTCGCCGTGAGCCTGGCCGGAGTACTGGACCTACGCCTGGCGGACGAACGCGGGCTCGGTGGAGGCGCCGTGTCGAATGCGGTCGGTGGCCGCTGGCCCGACGACCGCGCAACGTACGAGCAGTCGTCACCAATCGACCGACTACCGCTCCAAATACCCCAACTCGTGGCCTGTGGCACGCAGGATGAGCCGGACCTGCTCGAAATCAGCAGGGAATTCGTCGCTGCCGCTGCCGAAACTACCGATAACGTCCAATTGATTGAAGGACCCGGAAATCACTTTTCCGTCATCGATCCGGAAAGTGAAATTTGGGGGAATATCGCCGACGCTATCGACGCGATTTTCGGCCGAGTCTCCGACTCTCAAAAAACGCCAGAATCCGTTAGCAATGGCAGTCATTCAGCCTCGTCATCAGCCCAGACGCTGCGCTCAGAGACCTAAGTCACACAACGCTGCTACCATCGTTACAGGCAGGATTGAAGTCATGAAGCGATACCGCGAGAGGTATGCACTTTCTGCCCCACCCCCCAAAGCGAGGTAGCAAATGAAGACCCGACGGTTGGTTCTCAGCGTCATCGGAGGTGCCGCGATTTCGATGGTCGCAGCGCCGGTGGCGCAGGCGGACACGCATTTTGATTTCCTTCCACCGGAAATTTCCAACAGCATTCCGGCCGAGTGGACGGATGCCCTGAATATGACGCCCCCGGCGGCACCTGACGTTGCCCCCTTGGAGCACCAGGTTCAGGACAACCCTATCGGGCCGGTAGGGCCTCAGGACTACCAGCCATACCACGGAAACCCCGAGAGCCACGTCCCACCGGAGGCTGGACCTGACCACGGAGCTCCGTTCCTGGCACCTGAAATCGGGCCGTTCGGCGGGATGTTCGGAGGACCGTTCCTCGAGCCCGGCATCTTTGGCGGCTTCGGCGAAGGCTTCGGATTCGGTCCCGGCTTCGGTGGATTCGGCCTCGGCCCCTTCGGAATCTTCTGAGCCAGCAGTACGTGTCTGCGTCCCAGGCCTGACACCAGGCCTGCTCAGTTGTCCATGGGCGCTCGCCGACCGCAGTTGATGTCTCGGCGATCGGCAGCCGGTCAAGGCATGCTCGTTGTTCGGCGGGCGCCCCCATGGACAAGTCTCTTCCATTCGCTAGCAGTGACACCGATGCACTCGTAACACTTCACGCTTGCTGAACTCGTCAATAATCATGTGGCGATCGAAGCGTGAGCGTGCGCCCCTCGATCGAGAAACGAGTAACACAGCCATCGGCCGCATCGCGACCAGGCCATATCACGGCTCGTGGGTCCTGCTTCACAGTCGGCGCAATGATCTCGCCGACAACCAGTGCCGCGGGGCTACACCGCGGATGGACGTTTCGCTGCTCTGCGGAAGTCCAGAATGAGGTAACAGATGAATATTCGACGGCTAGTTGTCAGCACCCTCGGATGTACCGCGATGTCGGTGGCCACGATTCCGGCGGCGCAGGCTTCCACCAACGTCAACGCTCCTCTCGGAGTCGACAGCTCGATTTCGACCATGGTCTCGGATCCCGCCGTCCCGCCTCCACCGCAGAATTATCAGGAGTTCTTCCCCTGGGATGTTCCTGGACCGCAGGGATTCCACCCCGGTCCCGAAATCCGGCCACAGGAATCGCACCCGGGACCTGCACTCCGACCACACCAAACTCTCCCTGGCAGGCAACACGCCCCTGCGCCGCATCTCGGACGCTGATACTCCGCAAACCCACCACATCTCGTGTCGCGTCGACCCTCCGTCGGCGCGGGAAGGGCTCGTCTCTCAGCGTCGGCCTCGGTCGCCCTCATGCGGTGTCGGTTTCTCGCCGACCGGCAAGATCGCCCTCGCCAGTCCGCTCGCCCGCAGCGCCCGTGTGCGCACCGCCGCACGCACCGATTCCTCGGTCCCGATGATTCGTACGTGCGCTTGCGCGCGTGTGATCGCCGTGTAGAACAACTCGCGGGTCAGCAGCAACGACTTCGCCTCCGGCAGCACCACCGATACCGTGTCGTACTGGCTACCCTGGCTGCGGTGAACGGTCATGGCATATGCCGTCTGCACCGCGGGTAACTGTGTCGGGTGTAGCTCGAACGGTTGGTCACCGCGCTCGAAGACGGCAACAAGCTTTCCATCACCGCGCCGCACAATCACCCCGGTGTCGCCGTTGTAGATCCGGGTCTCGTGATCGTTGGCCGTCACCAGAAGCGGCTGACCCGGATACCAGAGATCCGGATTGAGCCTGTGCCCCAATGTTTCTCCGCACCACTCGATCGCCCTGCGCGACCACCGCTGCACGCCGTACTCCCCCTCCCGATGCGCGCACAACAGTCGGTGCTTCGCCGACTCCTCCAACGCCACTTTGGCACGACCACTCTCAGCCGCGTCCGTGACCGCCTTGGCCAGTTCTGTCACATCCGATTTCAGCGCATCCAGATCTTCAGGCTGATGGAATGACACCGCCGAATCCCCACTGCGCAGAATCTGCATCACTCGGTCTTCATCCGAGTTATTCACCGCAGCAGCCAGTTCTGCAATTGTCTCGTCGAATCGACGCCCTCGGCTCAGCCGTATGACTCCCCGACTGAGTTGGTCTCGCTCGTCGTCATTCAAGGCGACTTCGCGAGGACCATCCGATGCTTCGAGATCCTTGCCGACGACCCTGCCAAGCACCGGATTCCGCGCTGCGGGCACGGGCCGCTCCACCAAGTCAGCGAGCACAGCGCCGGCGTCGACGGACGCCAATTGATGCTGATCACCCACGAGTACCAACTGCGTATCCGGTCGCAGGGCCTCGAGAAGGCGGCACATCATCGTCAGTGACACCATCGACGTTTCGTCGACCACGATCACGTCGTACGGCAAATGGTTGGTCGCGTTGTAGCGGAACCGGGTGGCCGCCCCGCGCTGCCAGCCCAGCAGCCGATGCAGCGTCATTGCCGTCAGGTCATCCGGCAACCCGACTGTGCTGGACTGTTCGCGCACCGATTCCTGCAACCGGGCGGCGGCCTTGCCGGTGGGTGCGGCGAGCGCGATCCGTTTCTGCCCCGGTTGCCGCCTCAATAGGGCCAGCACCCGAGCAACCGTGTGAGTCTTGCCTGTTCCGGGCCCACCCACCACCACTGACGTCCAGTGTGTGGCGGCGACGGCAGCCGCGATTCGTTGCCGATCCGGTGCAGGTGACGGCAACGTGGCGTCACCCTGATCGCGGAACAACTCGGCCAGCCCCTCGCGTAGCGACTCTTCGTCGACGTCGGGATGTCCGAGGGCTCGCTGATCCAGAATGCGCCGGATGGTGGACTCCTGCCGGAAATAGCGGTCTAGATAGAGCAGCCCACCCTTATCGGTGTCGACGAGACGCAATGGACGCAGCGGCCCCGCCTGCCCACCCGTCACCAGAGGGCTGCGCCGAAGCGCGGCGACCACTGCCTCGTCGGCCGGCCACGGCAGCTTCTCCACATCCGTGCCGGACTGCTCGTCCACCTTCACATCGCGAATCCGTGTCAGGTCGAGACATACCGATCCGGCCCGCACCGCGCGAACTACGAGCGCAGTTGCCAGCGCCACGTCCTCCGAGCTCTCACCACCGAGTGCGCACAACCGCAGGGCAACGTGCACGTCCGCGGCGACGAGCACACCTGCCTCATTGAACTCCCGCAGCACGCCTTTACCCCGTTGAGCCACTTTCACGTCGATCACGGCGCCCCCTTCTGGTGAGAGACCGCACCGGACAGCAGATCGGACAGTTCGGTGATCAGCGCGGCCGGAGGAGACCAGTCGAAAACACCGCAGCCGGTTGGGGTCTCGGCTCCGACCATTCCACGCACGAACAGATACTGCACCCCTCCAAGGTGCTCCGCGGGATCGTAGCCCGGTTGCCGCCAACGAAGATAGCGATGCAGCGCAACGGAATACAGCAGCGCTTGAAGCGGGTAGTGTGCTCTGAGCATTTCCGCGGCCATTGCCTCGCGTGTGTAGTGCGCCGTGGTGAGTTCGTCGCCCTCCGCGAGTTTGTTCGTCTTGTAATCGACCACGACGTATCGCGGTCCGGGAAGCCGCAGCACGGCGTCGATACTGCCCGTGAGGTAGCCGCGCAGCTCGGTCGATTCGAGATCCTGCACGGCCTGGGCATACGGCTGCAGTGGATCTTCGGATGGCAGATGCCTGCCCAACAGAATTCCGATCTCGCCGAGCGTCACCGTGGGTGAAGGGGTGTCACCGCCTACCAGCGGAAGCTCGAATTCGAGCTCCGCCAGCCGGTCTGTAGTTGCGATGTCGGCCAATGTCCGATCGGTCCCAGGGCCGAGAGGAGTTCGCAGAACCGGCAGCAGGGCCTCTGCGAGGTGTTCGGGATCGGCCTCCGACAGCACGGACGCGGTGACGGTCCGGCAGCGCTCGACGACCTCCGCTTCCAGATCACTCGCTGAGGTGTCGATGACCTCCAAAACCGCGTGGACGAGCGTGCCGAACGCCGCACCACCCGCAAACCCGTTCATCGTCGACGGCACACCGGCGACGTCGTCCGTAGGCACCGACAGCGGTGGCTCAGCCGGCTCATCTGCCTTTTCTTCGACCTCGGCTTCGCTGCCTACCGAGGAAGCCTCGTGAGCGGAGGCGGTCAACGCCGAATACGAGGTGCGACGCCAGCGCAGGTCGAGCTTGCGCTCGAAACTGGCGGCCTTCAGTTCTTCACTGGGCCCGCGTTCCGGTGCCCACTGCGTCCCGTCGATCGGTTCGGAGCCGACAGCCTCGACTCTCACCGCCTCGGGCCCAGTCCGTCCCCAGGCCGCCAGTCGCTCCGCGACCACGGGATCCTCCGGAACACCCACCCTCTGCGGGACATCTCGGCTGCCGGGCTGTCGACCGAAGATCATCCGGTGCAGCGGCGCTCCCGACGTGGTGATCGCCGGCGCCCACCACACCACCAGTCCGCACATTGCGCGGGTGAGCGCAACATACAGCAGCCTCAGCTCCTCCCCCGCCTCCTCCTCGTCGTGACGCCTCCTGCGTTCGGAGTAGCCGGCGCCATCGGCTCCACCCACGTCGAGAATTCGCCTACCGCGGTCATCGTGGAGTAGGAGCTTGCTTGGCTTCGAAGCCTTGGCGGCGTCCCAGGCATAGGGCAGATAGACGAGCGGGAACTCCAGCCCTTTGCTGGCATGGACGGTCCCGATCTGCACCGCCGCGGCGTCACTGTCGAGGCGTCGGCTGCGGTCCACGCCTCCCGAGGACGGATCCTTGATGCGTTCGGTGAGCCAACGGGAAAGGGCAGTCAGGCCGAGCGACTCCTCGACTGCGGCAGCGTTGAGCAGTTCGGCAACGTGCCGGAGATCGGTCAATACCCGCTCACCCGCCGCAGTACCAAGCAGTCTCTCTTCCAGCGTGCCGGCCCCAGGTAGACGCTCGAACAGTGCCGCAAAACCTGACCGCACGAATACCGAACCGAGTTCGCGCAGACTCGCACCGATTTCGGCGACGATGTCGCCGCTTCCACTATCAGCGAGTTCCTCGGGCCTGCGTCCCAGCAATGGGGTCAGCGCGGCCAGTCGCACCCGGTCGGAACGGTGTGGCTGCTCGATGGCCTGCAAGATCCAGAGCCAGTGCTGCGCAGCCGGTGTCGTGAAGACACTGGCCCCTCCCGCGAGCACCGACGGTACGCCCAGACGAGTGAGGGCGTCGTATACAAGGGCGGTCTGTGCGTTGGTGCGCACCAGGACCGCGATATCACCGGGCTCCACGAGGCGGGTTTCACCCGAGATATCGATCGTCGCGCCTGCACCGAGCAGCCTGACGATGTCGGCGGCAAGGTCGGCGG
Source organism: Rhodococcus sp. WMMA185 (assembly GCF_001767395.1). Lineage (NCBI taxonomy): Bacteria > Bacillati > Actinomycetota > Actinomycetes > Mycobacteriales > Nocardiaceae > Rhodococcus > Rhodococcus sp. WMMA185. Next base: position 2,677,157 of record NZ_CP017014.1, read on the forward strand.
CCACTCGCTCCCGGAGAGGGCCCACCGCAGGGTATCCCGACTTGTTGAGCGGACCGGCCCCGGTTCGCGGCAGATAGCGCACCCGCAAGGGCGCACTACCCGCGAGTCGGGATTTCTGTCGATCATCGGGCGCATCGACCTCGTGCACCACTATCCCGGGATGCCCTAGCGCGGCACCGCCGTACAGGTAGTCGAGGCCGCCGAGTAACTCCTGATCGCTGCGCCAGTTGGTGCCCAACTCGTGGTGATGGTCGGCAGACTTGACAGCCTCCAGGTAGCTGAGCACCTCGGCGCCGCGGAACGCGTATATCGCCTGCTTCGGGTCACCGACGAGCACCAGTGTTCTCTGCCCGTGAAAAGTGAGTCGCAAGATGTCCCACTGCAGGGGGTCGGTGTCCTGGAACTCGTCGACGAGCACCGCCCTGTAGCGCTCACGCACACGCCGGCACGCCTCTTCGCCGTGCTCGGGGTCGGCGAGCACACGATGCAGGAGCATCGGCAGATCATCGAAGTCACGCAGGCCCACGGCCCGTTTGCGACGCTCGACCTCGGCTCGGACCGCTTCGGCGAATGCCACACGAGCCCCCGCCGAGGTGCCGTGTGCATCCTCGGGAGCGAGTACGGCCTGTGGGTCGAAGATGGCTGCCCGTGCCGCCTCGGTAGCCTCTGCCAGGGTGAAGGGTGCGACGTCGACGCGGCTGTAGGCCCGGAGATAGAGGTCGTCGATTACCTCCATGACGAGATCATCGGCGGCCTCGACGAGTACGGCATCAGGATCGCGCTCACCCGCCGTACCGAGTCCGTCGAGCACGCGCTGGCAGAAGCTGTGGGTGGTGACGATCGTGGCGGCATCGAAGTCCGACTGTGCCTGTAGCAGGCGGTGCCGACGACGGGAAACCTCCTCCGCATCGGCGTCCGCGAGATGCCGGATCAGCTCGTCGGAACACACTCTCGCCTTTGCCGGATCACCCAATGCCACTGCGGCAGAAACGAATCGATCACGGGTCCGCTCACGCAACTCGTGTGTTGCAGCCCGGCTGAAAGTGATCAGCAGAAGTTGCGACAGGTCGATGCCGGCCTCGGCAACGAAGCGAAGGGCCAAGCCGACGATTGCGAACGTCTTGCCGGTCCCGGCACTGGCCTCGAGTACCGTCGTTCCATCCGGTAGCGGACCGAGGAGGTCGAAGCCTCGCGTGCCGCTCACGGCTGCGCCAATCTCTCGGCGGCGAGCAGCGATTCCCACAGCTTCCTGGCGTAGTCTTCGATCGTCGCCGAATCGCCGAGAACGCCGATACTCGGCGACGACCCGTACACGTACGTGATGTGCCGGTCGTGTGAATCGCCGAAATCCCGTCTCCATTCCATTCGTGCGGCCTCGATTGCATCTTCCACGCTGCTCCCGCCGTACCGCCGCTCGGCGTACACAGCGGAAGCGCCAGTGGCGATAGGTAGTGGCGCACACAGTCCCGAATCGCGCAGTTCAACCAGTCGCACCAATTCCTCCAACGCGTTCTCGGGCGCAGTCAACGTCGATCGCCACGCCGGACGTCGGTAGGCACCCCGCCCCGTGGTCACGGCCGTCCAGCGTCTACCTTCCCACGCACCTCGTTCCCCCGGTGCCCCCGAGCCGGAAGCCGCGACCGCCAGCAACTGCACCCACGCGGTGAGGCGATGCTTCGGCCCCAATCTGGAGAACATGGTGTTCGCGATCACTGATCCGTGCACGCCCCCGACGGTTCCGGTAAGGCGGCGACCGGAGCCGAGGTCGATGTCCACATCGATCGTCTCGGCCCTACCGCGATGAACCGGTGCACTCACCGCGACGAGCGGCTCCACCGCGTGCTCGATGTCTTCGAGGACCGATTTCCCCAGTTCGAATGGCGGCAACGTGCCACGGCGCCATTCCGCAGCACAGAAATCAGCGGGACTGGTACCCGCCAGCCGCGCGGCAAGCATCCTCTGGCCGATATCCCAACGCGTCAACGTGTCGAGCGCGACGTCGAGCCCGTCAGCGATGTCCTCGTCCAACTCGGGAATCCGCAGTCTGAGCCCCTGGCGAAGAAAGGCCTGCGTGGGGTGCACCAGAAAGGCAATGAGATCGGCAAGGGGAACCTCCTCGCCGGGAGGCGGCCGCAAGGGTGTCGACAGGAATGCCGATTCCGGAACGGGCGGGTGCTGCGCCGCCCGAGCGCCTGCAAGCGCGGACCGATCGAAACTGAACGGGTCGCCGCGGCGGAAGTTACGTTCGTCGAACGGCTGCAACGGATGCCGGATCACGATGTCGCGAACGGCGTCGTCTCCGGCGGTCATCGCCACCGTGTCGAGTAATTCGGACAGCGGAATCGCCGGCGGCCGGGGCATACCCGTCACCGGATCGGCCCCCGTATAGAACACGAGCAACTTCTCGCCTGCCGACATGATCGCGTCGAGCAAGAGTTGCCGGTCTTCGCTCCGCGGATCACGCTCGCCGAGTAGTGGATTGCGGGCGAGTACGTCGTCGCCATCCACGCTCACGCCTCGCGGAAACACTTCGTCGTCGAGTCCGAGGAGAATCACGACACGATGCGGCACCGACCGCATCGGCACCATCGTGCACACAGTCAGCTCCCCGGTACGAAAATTGGCTCGGGTGGGTCGGCCCGCAAAAAGCTCGGCCAGCATGACCCGTACGTCAGCCAGGCGCAGGACGGCCTCGCCGCCGTGTTCCATCGCAGCCCCGAGCTCGCGCCGCGCCTGCGTGAGCTGCCAGGAATCACGATCGCTGACCGCCACCAGAAGATCCAGCGCCCGGGCCAGGGCATTCGACCAATCCGCGACAGATTGTGAGCCGCGCAGCCCCCACAGCGCGACGTCGAGTCGATCGATGAACTCGGCGAATCTTCCCGCGAGTTCGATGTCGTTGCTGTCGACGTCGTCGAACGGCAATGCCAGAGAGAGCCATGTGCCCTCCGACTCGTCGGCGGCGGCACCGAGAAGGAGTCGGTCGAGGGCAGTGGTGAACGTATTCTGCGGGAAATCCCCGAGTCCGAACGCAGCACGTTGGCGCAATCCGATCCCCCAGCGCGCACCCGCCGCGCTCGCCCATTCCCGGATGCGTTCGAGATCATCGTCCGTGAAGCGGAACTGTCGGCGTATGGGCGTGGTCGCCGTCAGATCGAGAACCTGACTTGCCGTGACCCGCCCATCCGCCAGATCGAGGAGAGACGAGACCACCGCAAGTACCGGATTAGTTTGGTGCAGAGCACGATCCGCAAGCCGAACCCGCATTCCGTGCCCGGGGTGCCCGGAGTCTTCGAGCAAGCTCTGACCGAACGCTGCCGCAATGAGCGGCGCGTAGGACTCGACATCCGGGCACATGACGAGAACGTCGCGCGGCTGGAGGTCGGGATGGTCCTGAAACAGGTGCAGTAGGCATTCGCGCATGACTTCCACTTGGCGGGCCTGACCGTGGCAGGCGTGCACGCGGATCGAGTCGTCGGTGCAATCGACCGGTGCCGGCGCCCTATCGGCGATGATGTCCGACTGCAGCCGGCGCAGAAGGGTGGTCGGCTCGAGCGACACGGCGTGATGCACGTCGTCGGCGTCGAGGCGGGTCAGCCTCGCTTCGAGTTCGCGGACGTCACGACCGAGGCTCGACAGCAACGGGTGGTCGACAACAAGCGAGGTCCGGTCGTCGGTGCGTGTGGATGTGGTCGTAGGTTCCTCCCTCAGAGCCCTCCACATCGCGGGACTCGGGTGCGGAAGCCACAGGTGCACATCACGATTCGCCGCGAGCGCAGACAGGACCGCGATCTGTGCGGTTGTGAGCCGCGTCGGACCGAACACCGAGAGTCTGTCGGGGAGATCGACACGGTGCGGTTCCGCGCGAAGCACGTCACATGCCGATACGAGGCGTTCGGCGGGGCTGGAGCTGCCGATCCGCTCACCGAGTCGCCGCCACAGTTCGGCTTGCCAGAGAAGGTCGTCGTCGAGGGGTCCGCCCGTCCCGTCGGTATCGCGCCCGTGTGCCCAGTCGACCAGCATTGCCGGCCGCTCGGTGCCGTAGCTCCGGAACAGCTCGGTCAAGTGAGCTGCAGTAGCGTAGCGACGGCCCACGCGATGATGGTCCCGCTCGTGCTCCGAGAGGCCGTGGCCGAGATGTTTCGCGAGTACGGCGCACCACTGTTCACCAAGGCTGGCATCGATGACCTCGAGCAGTGTCCAGCGCGCACGGGACGGATTCCAGGGGTCGTCGTCCGCCGACAGGCCCGTTGCCGCCGCAAGTGCCTCGTCGACCAATCGGGCCGGTGATGGAAAGTCGATGTTCGCGGCGATGCCGTCACCCTCGTCTGGTCTGGCCCCGAGCGAGGCCGAGAGCCGCTGCGTCAGCCAGCGCTCCACACCTTTCGCGGGGACCGCGACGACCTCACGGGCAAATGCATCGGACAGCGGTGTTGCGAGCACACGGCCGAGTTCCGAGGCGAGAGTGGTAGAACTCTCCGCGCGATGCAGTACGAGCACCAGACCTCCCCTTGATCCCCGAATCCGACCGGCTCAGGTGTACCACAAGCCACCGACTCGTACGGCCCATTGATTCGCGCACCAATACTCAGTGCGTACCCTCGGGTCAGCGGCCGGGGCGGGCGTGAGTGAGATGAGGGACCCAGCCGTGTGTCGGCCACTTGCTCAGCCCTACCTGCGCTGAGGCAATCCGCTTGTTCACGAACTGGGTTTCCAACTCGGGATCGGACTCTCCGGTGAAACGCCAGAGTGCGGTGTCGCCGGGTCGGGCGACCGAAGACCATGAATTGGCCCGATAGGCGGCGCGGACGATGTTGTCTGCGAACACGATTACCGGGATGTCTTCGGTGTTGCGGACGGCGCTGCCTGCCTCCCATGGGCCGCGGGAGAGTTCGTAGACCTCCTCCGATGTCACTCCACGCCGCGACGTCTCGGGCACCTCGAGCACCACGCAGGGCGTCGGCAGTTTCGGCACGGGCTCGGCCTCGTATTGCAATACCAGGTCGTCGATGGGTATCGCCCGATGCTTTCGTGCCCCGCTTGCGACGTTGGCGACTACGGACCCCTCCATCAGCCCCAAAGCTCCGATCAGTCCGTCTTGCACCGCGTCCGCGATGCGACCGGAGTCGGGGACCCGGTGTGCAACGACATAGTGCTCGACCTCGAGGCCGGAGTCGTATATCTGTCGGATGCGGGCGATTGTGGCCGCCCTCACCTCGGCGCCGTCGGGCTCGGAATCCTCGAGCGTCTGGCGGTGCTCGTTCTCCGCCAACGCCTCCCACACGTATCCGTACACCCGGTTGCCGCGCCCGGTACCTACATAGAAGACGGACCTGCTGCGCGGATCGACGAGCGCATACACATAGGTGCCGAGCTCCTCAGCGACCCGTTTCGAGAACGGCTGAGGTGCGTGGCGGGTCTGATACACCTCCTTGAGAATCAGCCTCAGGGCCGCAAGCTTCAGGGCCACCGGGACGCCACCGTCGATACCGTCGAACAGCGCTGTAGCCGCACCCTGGACCGACGAGAACGTATGCCCGATGTGTCTCTGGAGCGACTTCGTCACATCCGCGAACTGCGCGATTCGCACCAGCGGGTCGGGTGAGGCGTTGTCCAGGTCGTTGGACGCAAGAAAGTTCTGGACCTCGGCATTGTCGAGCCAGCGAGATGTGATGTCGATCGGAATCGTCCAGACGGTAGCCATGTCACTACAGTAGGGGAACGATGGGCGAACATGGTCCCATCGATCCGCACCAGTAGTGCACAGATCGCGTCCACCCATGCGGGTGCGATCTATGCACTGCGTCCGCGGATCGACGAAGTCGGAGAATCCCGAGAAAAAGAGGTAATTGAGTTGACTACCCGCAAGACGACTGTGGCCGCCGTGGCGATCGCTGCTGCTCTGACGCTGGCCGCATGTGGTTCCGACGATTCGAACGACGCGAGCCCGACCACGACCACCGCGGCCGCGACCACCACGACCGAGACCGTGGCCGCACCCCCGCTGCCCACCGCTGCCGAGCTCAACGCTCTGCTGATGAAGGGCCTCGACCCGGCGACTCCGCTCGACGAGAAGATCGCCATGGTGCAGGGGTCGGAGCAGGACCCCAACCTCTTCGACCAGGTCGCCGCTGCTGCGCAGCAGGCCGGGGCTCAGGTCGAGGTTCTGGACCCGGTGATCGACAACGGTGACGGCGGTGCCACCGCACAGCTGCAGTTGACGATCAACGGAGACGTGCAGCCGAACACTCTGCCCGCCAACTTCGTGCCCGGAGACGACGGGACGTGGAAGCTGTCGACGGAGACGGCGTGCGCCATCGTTGCGATTGCGCAGCTGACCTCCCCCGCCTGCCCGCCGGCCTGATTCGGCATCTGACGCAGTCACTGTCCGCGGCCAACTCGCCTAGAACCAGTCCGAGCCCTTCGGTGCGCCGGTCTGCAGTTCGACGGTCGAGTTGGCCGCGGCCGCATCTGAGCCGCCTATCAGGATTGGCCAGACGACCACGATGTGAGTTCGGCAATGTCCCCGTACAGCGCGGACTGATAGGCGATCATCATCTCTTCCACACCGTCGAACTGGTCCCCCACATAGTGTGTGTTCTCAGCGGACAGCTCACGGTCGCCGGACCGCGCGATGAGATCGTCGATGCGATCGTCTAGGCTCGCGGCTTTGTTGACTGCCAGCACAGATCGCAGTTGCACCTCCGCACGCGAGAGCAAGTCACCGATCCGGGCCAGAGCTGCAACTCGTTCTACCAACTGATCCCACACAGAGTGCAGCGCGCTCTGCCGCCCCCTGATCTGCTTGAGCCCGCTCTCGGAGCTGGTGGCGCGTAACGCCTCGTCGAGTTCACCCATGATTCCGCGCAGGTCGACTGTGTCGAGGGCGATCTGAGTCAGTTCTTCGGCAAGATCGAGTTGGCTCCGCTGGACCTCGAAGTGGCCCGAGTGCCACAAGGGGGAACTGTCGATCTGATCGAAGAGCGTCCCCGCCAGGTACAACAGCGTGTCGTAGCGGTCGGTGAACTTGTCCTCGGCAACCTTGTCTGGGTCGTGGACGGCGCCGCGGCCGATGGCGTCTGCCGCCCGGCGCCCCATTGCCGCCATCGGGGTCTTCTCAGCTGCTTGGCTCAACCGTCTCGCGACAGTACCCCGTGCGAAGTCTCCGACGCGCCCGAGAGGCGCCCCGGTAGTGGGTGCCGGCGTTCGTTGCAAGGCCTCGAACAAGGCCTCGCGTTGACCCAAGTCGAGGTGGACACCCAACCGCCGGTCCCTGCGCATCGCCCAGACACCGTTCCCGTAGTGCGCCGTCGAAGTCACCACCGCGGACCGATACGACTCCAGTTTCCTGCCCAACTCGGTCGCGCGGTGCTTGTAGTACAGCTGCCCCGGCCGGGACCGCACAGTGTCGCTTCGACGAACAGCCTGGTGGTATTCGTCAACGAGCAGGCGCAATGCTCCGAATCCCCCGATCGAAGGGATGGTCCGGCCTGCCCGACGTCGGTTGGTGAGAATCTGCCGGGTGGGGGCATCGAGGTATCCCGCGGCGATGAGTACGGCAGCCGCGTCCGACAGTAGATCGTGGGAACCGTCGATCGCGGCATGCTCGCACCAACGGCGGACCTCGACCGAGATGCGGGCGCGGCGCTCCTCGTGCTGGGCGCTCTCCGACATCGAACCTCCTGGCAGCTCGCTGATCACTACTGTCTCAAAAATCCTTCTTCCCCGCAGCCACGCCACCGGCTCCTCCGGTGGCACGCGGGCCGGCTCACCCAGCCTTGCCCGACCGTCCTGGAAGCAGCGTGGCCTCGATCACCCCCACCTACCCTGGATGACATGCGCATAGGAGTACACGCCCGGCAGGACGGGGATCCGATCGGATACGGCGAGCAACTCGGCGCCGACGTCGTGCAGATGTTTCTCACCGATCCGCAGAAGTGGAACAAGCCAGAACCACATCCTCGCACCGAGGAGATCCGCAACAGCCCCATCGACGCCGTCGTGCACTCGTCATACGTGATCAACGTCGCGAGCCTCAACAACCGGCTCCGGATTCCCTCGCGCAAAGCCGTGGCCCAGCAGGCCGAGGCCGCCGCCGACATCGGCGCGTTGGGACTGGTCGTCCACGGCGGGCACGTCCGCGAAGGCGAGGATACGAACGAGGGGATCATGAACTGGCGCAAACTCTTCGAACGCCAGGCGGACCAAGGAGGATTCCCCGTCCCGATCCTCATCGAGAACACTGCCGGCGGCGACTTCGCGATGGCGCGACACTTCGACGCCCTAGACCGGTTGTGGCAGCAGGTCGGCGACTTCGGTGCTGGATTCTGCCTCGACACCTGCCATGCCTGGGCGGGCGGAGAAGATCTGGTCGGTGTGGCCGAACGCGTCAAAGCGATCACCGGGCGCATCGACCTGGTGCACCTGAACAACTCCCGCGACGACTTCGGCTCCGCACGCGACCGGCACGCAAATCTCGCGAGCGGGACCATCGACCCCGAACTGCTCGTGGAAGTCGCGCGGACCGCCGACGCTCCCGTGGTCCTCGAAACCCCGGAAGAGGGGCTCGCCGAAGACCTCGCCTACCTGCACGACGCCATGGGCAGATGACAACTCGATCGGAAGCTCCGCCCATTGCAAACACGAAAGTGAGCTGATCTGCCTCGTGAGGAGCGGACTCGTGCAACGCACGCTTCCAGCGGCAGCGATCGCCGTCCTCGTCGCGCTGGCCGCCTGCAGCAACCCCGATTCGGGTCCTGGCATCGACCAGGTACGCGCGTCGGGAGTGCTGCGAGTCGGCACCGAGGGTACGTACACGCCGTTCAGCTACCAGGGCGCCGATGGTCAACTGACCGGGTACGACGTGGACGTCGCCCGTGCAATCGGCGACAAACTCGGCGTCTCCGTCGAGTTCACCCAGAGCCCCTGGGACTCGCTCTTCGCCGGACTCGAAGCCGGACGATACGACCTCGTGGCCAACCAGGTGGCAGTCAGCGCCGAACGCGCCCAGCGGTATGACCTGTCGATACCGTACACATTCTCCGAGGGAGTCATCATCACCCGCGCGGACGACACCTCGATCACGTCGGTTGCAGGTCTCGACGGCAAGACCGCGGCACAGGCGGCGACGTGCAATTGGGCGCAGGTCGCGAGAGATGCGGGTGCCAACGTCGAAATCGTCTCAGGTTTCGTGCAGGCCATCATGCTGCTCAAAGACGGCCGCGTAGACGCCCACGTCAACGACAACCTCGTGATCGACGAATACGAGAATCGGACCGGAGACACAGGCCTGAGAATGGCTGCTTACACCGGTGACACCAGCGAGCAGGCCTTCGCCGCCCGCAAGGACAGCGGGTTGATTCCCGACGCCGACCGGGCGCTCGAAGAGCTGCGGGCCGACGGAACACTCGCCCAGATTTCGGAGAAATACTTCGGCACCGACGTCTCGTCGCCGACCAACTGAGTCGGTACACGAGTGCGAGCCGCATCGAGAGATCGATTTGCGGCGCGGCCTCTCTGTCTCCGACCACTACATTGGTCGAGTACGGTGGGCTCGTCTGGCTAAACGAGGAGGAAACACCGTGCGACGCACACTACCGGCTGCAACGATCGCTGTCTTGACCGCGTTGTCGCTGGCAGCGTGTGGCAGCTCCGACTCGGGTCCGGTCATCGACCAGGTACGCGCCTCGGGCGTCCTGAAGGTCGGGACCGAAGGTACGTACACGCCGTTCAGCTACCAGGGCGCCGATGGTCAACTGACCGGATACGACGTGGACGTCGCCCGTGCAGTCGGCGACAAGCTCGGCGTCTCCGTCGAGTTCACCCAGAGCCCCTGGGACTCCCTCTTCGCCGGACTCGAAGCCGGCCGGTACGACCTCGTGGCCAACCAGGTGACTGTCAACGACGAACGTGCCGAGAGATACGACATGTCGACGCCGTACACAGTTTCCGAGGGGGTCATCGTCACCCGAGCCGACGACACCTCGATCACGTCCCTTTCCGATCTCGCCGGCAAGACCACAGCGCAGTCGGCGACGAGTAACTGGGCGCAAGTCGCCCGAGACGCGGGCGCCAACGTCGAATCCGTGGAGGGTTTCGTGCAGGCCATCACGCTGCTGAAGGATGGCCGCGTGGACGCCACCGTCAACGACAACCTGGCCGTGGGCGAGTACGAGAAGCAGACCGGAGACTCAGGTGTGAGGGTCGTCGCCGACACCGGCGACACCAGCGAGCAGGCCTTCGCCGCCCGCAAGGACAGCGGGTTGATTCCCGACGTCGACCGGGCGCTCGAAGAACTGCGGGCCGACGGAACACTCGCCCAGATTTCGGAGAAGTACTTCGGTACCGACGTCTCGTCGCCGAGTTCAGGTAGCTGAGCCGGTTCGCGCGTGAACGACGCAACTGTCCAGTTGATCCTGGACAACCTGTGGCCGATGCTGAAGGCCACCGTCACGATGACGATCCCGCTGACGATCATCAGCTTCGTGCTCGGACTCGTCATCGCGTTACTGGTCGCGCTGGCGCGCATTTCGTCGATCCGACCGTTGTCGATCCTTGCGCGCTTCTACATCTCGATCATCCGGGGCACCCCTCTGCTGGTGCAGCTGTTCATCGTGTTCTACGCGCTACCGCAGTTCGGTGTGATTATCGATCCCTTCCCCGCGGCGGTGGTCGCCTTCAGCCTCAACGTAGGCGGCTACGCGGCCGAAGTGATCCGGTCGGCGATTCTTTCGATTCCCAAGGGCCAGTGGGAGGCGGCACAGACCATCGGCATGGGCTATGCCACCACACTGCAGCGGATCGTGTTGCCGCAGGCGGCGCGGGTTGCCGTACCCCCGCTGTCCAACACATTGATCTCGCTGTTGAAGGACACCTCGCTGGCGTCGACGATCCTGGTCACCGAGTTGCTTCGCGTCGCCCAACTCGCCGCAGCACCGACGTTCGACTTCTTCGCCCTATACGGCGTCGCCGCGCTGTATTACTGGGTGATCTGCATCTTCTTGTCGGCTGTCCAAGGTCGGCTCGAGGCCCGACTCGACAGGTATGTGGCAAGATGACCGACACTCCTCCCCTGCTCCAGGTCTCCAGCGTCGAAAAGTCTTTCGGCGACCATCGCGTCCTGCAGGGCATCAGCTTCGACGTCGCGCAGGGAACAGTCCTCGCCATCATCGGGCCTTCCGGGTCCGGCAAGACCACGCTGCTTCGGACATTGAATGCGCTCGACAGGGCGGACAGCGGCGTGATCTCGATCGGCGACGAATCGGTTGACTTCGGTGCCGATGTCGGCAGGGCGGCGCTCGCACGATTCCGCGCGCAGAGCGGCATGGTCTTCCAGTCTCACAACCTGTTTCCGCACAAGACGGCGATCCAGAACGTCATGGAAGGGCCGGTCGTGGTCCAGAAGCGGCCCAAGGACGAGGCTCGCACGGACGCGATGGAATTGCTGACCCACGTCGGCCTCGCGCCGAAGGCGGACCAGTATCCGTACCAACTGTCCGGCGGTCAGCAACAAAGAGTCGGGATCGCGCGAGCCCTCGCACTGAGACCGAAACTGATGTTGTTCGACGAGCCCACGTCCGCACTCGATCCTGAACTGGTCGGTGAGGTGCTACGCGTAATCAGAGATCTCGCGAACGAGGGCTGGACGATGGTGATCGTCACCCACGAAATTCGGTTCGCACAGCAGGTGGCCGATCAGGTGCTGTTCATGGACCACGGTGTCGTGCTCGAACGAGGCGTACCGAAAGACGTCCTGACAAATCCGACCGAACCCCGCCTGCGGCAGTTCCTGCACCGCATTCTCGACCCGCTTTGACGGCCGCCTGCGCCCGACGGCTCCCCTCTCCTCGTCAGGGGAGGTACTTTTCCATCAACAAGACGCTCGGCCAGTCCACCTCGAAGTCGCGGCGGCCCACTCTGAAGAACCCTTGCTGCTCGTAGTAGTCGCGCAGTCGCACATTCGTCTCCACGCACTCGAGCCGGACGACGGACACGTTCTCCGCACGGGCCTGATCGTCAACTACCCGAAGCAACAGCGCACCGAGTCCGGCACTGGCGTGCTTCCGATCGGTCATTACGCGGGCGACGTAAGTGGCCGGGATGCCGTCGTCGATCCAGACCTCCGGATCGGATCGCAGCACCCGCAGCGCACCGACGACGATTCCGGCGAACAACGCGACCTGCCATTGTCCGAGTTCGATCTGCTCACGCACGTCTGCGAGAGAAACGTCGCCGCGGGCCGGTAGATCAAGCTCTTTTTCTCGGATCCAATCTTCTGCATCCCAGTGCATCTGAACGATGTCTTCGGCCTGATCCAGCACCGCGCGTTCCACCGTGACCGCCATGCAGCCACATTAGCCAAAGTAACCATCCATCCACCAAAACGAACGCCAACCGTCGTTCCGCCAACACAAGTGGTATGACCGGCCTTACAATTTACAGACTGGGTGGTCTCCTCGACACGTTTCGTGGTGGTAGCGATGAGGCTGTTTCGTTCGGTAGTCCTGCTGACGGTCTCCACCTGTGCCGCCGCGCTCGTGTCCGTGTATCCCCTGCACAGTTTCGCCAGGCCACTTGGACCAGGGTCCATATCGCCGACCCCCATCCAGGACGATGACTTTTTCTTGTGGCCACCGAACGTGGAGGAGTACGAGCCGGGCGAAATCATCCGCTCGAGGGAGGTTGCCCTCCGCTCGTTCCCGAACACGCTGGTAGATAACCGGGCCTTCCAGATCATGGTGCGTTCGAACGATTCGAAGGACCGGCCGGTCCCGGTGACCGCGACGCTACTGGTCCCCACCGCTTCGTGGACTGCGCCCGGGCCCCGACCCGTGATCGCCTACAACATGCCCATCGATTCTCTGGGCGCGCACTGCACACCCTCGTACCGAATGCTGCACGACTGGCAGAACCTCGATATCGACATCCCGCCCGTTCTGTCCTTGTTCCTCTCGAAGAACTACGCGGTTCTCGTTACCGACCACCAAGGGCCGAGAATGGCATACAGCGCCGGACGCATGGCCGGGCACGCCGTGCTCGACAGCATTCGCGGCATGAAAAGGCTGACCGAACTCGGTTTGTCAGATAGCCCCGTCGTCGCCACCGGCTACAGCGGAGGTGCGATCGCCACCGGATGGGCGGCGCAACTACAACCGTCGTATGCCCCCGACGCCGAACTGGTCGGGGTCGCCGCCGGCGGGACTCCCGCCGATTTCGGGCTGCTGCGCAAGACATTGAACGGTCAGATCGGTTCGGGCCTGTATCTGGCCGCAGTTCTCGGACTTGCCCGTGAGTATCCCGAAATGCTGGTGCTGACGAATCCGCTGGGCGTTCTCCTGGCGACGTCGATGCTCAAGGACCAGTGCAGCCTCACCATTGCACCGGCCGGCATCGCTTCGCTACCTGCCGAAGTCATAGCGGCCACGCCCGACCCGTTCAACTCTCCGACGGCCCGAGCGGTGGTCGCCGAGAACAGGATGGGCGCGCTCGTCCCGAGTGCTCCGGTGCTGCTCTACCACGGGTCCTCGAGGGTGTTCCTCGGTGACGAGTGGATTCCGGAAGAAGGAGTGATCGCCCTGCAGCAAGAGTGGTGTCGCGGTGGGGCCGACGTCACCTATTCCCCGCAGTTCGGCGAACACATCACCGCAGCGGTGCTCGCGCTACCCGAGGTCGTGCATTGGATGGACGAACGACTAGCGGGCGTTGCCGTGGCTCCGGGCTGTCACTGACACCGCAGCGCAGTCGCAGCAGCCGTCCGTCGACGAGAACGCCGTCCGTGCTTGTGTCTGCGGAGTGGAGTACAACCGAGAACGAAGTTTGCGGAGGGAGGCGATTGCCTCGGTACGTTGAATCGGTGGTGCTCGATGAAGCTGCTTCATGCAGTAGGCCTGCTACTGATCTCTACATTCGCCGCACTCGTGTCCGCACCCCCGCCTCCTTCCGGCGCCCAGCCACTCGGACCCGATTCCATCTTGCCGTCCCCCATCCAGAACGACGACTTCTTTTCGTGGCCACCGAATGTCGGACAGTACGAGGCCGGCGAGATCATTCGCTCGCGCGAAGTCACAACCCTCGGGTTCCCTGCCACATCAACAGCACACCAGGCATACCAGGTCATGGTGCGTTCCAACGATTCGAAGGACCGGCCGGTCCCGGTGACCGCGACGCTACTGGTCCCGGCCGAAGCGTGGACGGGCCCCGGCCCTCGCCCGGTCGTCGTCTACAACATGCCCATCGATTCCCTGGGCGCGAAATGCACCCCCTCGTACAAAATGGTGCACGGCTCGAATGCCCCCGACCTCGATCCGCCCGTGCCGGCGTTGCTCCTGGCGAAGAACTACGCGGTACTCGTCCCCGACCACGAGGGGCCGAGGATGGCATACAGCGCGGGTCGCATGGCCGGGCACGCCGTACTCGACAGCATTCGCGGTATGAAGCACCTGACCGGACTCGGCCTGTCGAAGAGTCCCGTCGTCATCGCCGGCTACAGCGGAGGTGCGATCGCCACCGGATGGGCAGCGCAATTGCAACCGTCATACGCTCCCGACGTCGAACTGGCCGGGGCTGCCGCCGGCGGGACTCCCGCCGATTTCGGGCCGCTGAGAAAAACGATGGACGGTCAGCTCGGTTCGGGTCTGTATCTCTCTGCCGTGCTCGGGCTCACCCGCGAGTATCCCGAAATGCTGGAGTTGGCAAACCCGTTGGGTGTTCTCCTCGCGGCGTCACCACTCAAAGACCAGTGCGTGACGACACTCGAACTGGGCGGTGTGTCCATGCTCCCCGTCGAAACGCTCGCGACGGTGCCCGACCCGTTCGACACCCCGACGGGCAGAATGATCGTCGCAGAGAACAAGCTGGGCGCATCCGCCCCGACGACGCCGGTACTCCTCTATCACGGGTCGTCTCGGGTGTTTCTGGGTGATGAGTTCATACCCGAAGAAGAGGCGATCTCCCTGCAGCAGGAATGGTGTCGCGCAGGAGGCAACATCACCTACTCCCCGCAGATCGGCGAGCACGTCACCGCAGCATGGTTCGCATTGCCGGAGTTGATGCACTGGATCGACGAACGGCTCGCGGGAGTTCCCGTGGCCCCAGGATGCCGCTGATCTCTTCCTGTGTTCGGAGGATGGCAGGGCTACCGATGCGTGTGCGGCATCAACAGAATGGCCTGCCTGTCGACGATGTGATCCTCGTCGAGCCACATGGCAGTCTCCTCTCGGGCCCGCGTGATCAGTTCGTCGGCGTTGCCGAAGTCAGCCGGACTCGTGTCCAACGGGCACAGCGGCGGCACGACCCGAATATCGGCGACGTTCTCGTACCGCTCGATATCCAGCGCAAGCCGCTGATTGACCGCGAGAGTCACCCCGAGCAATCCCATACCGAGGGCGCTTCGCGGGACCTTCGACAACGTGCAGGCGTATCCGGTCGGCAGAACCCACACCGTGGTGGCGCCCAGTTCGATTGCATGGGAGATGGGCGTGTTGTTGACGACTCCGCCGTCCATCAGCGACCGACCGTCGATCACTACGGGTGGGAGTATTCCCGGCAGTGACGCACTGGCTGTGACGGCGTCGATGGCTGGGCCCGTCGAGAGGCGAACATCCTTGCCGGTGAGCACATCGGTGGCGACGACGTGCAGTGGGATGGACGCGGACTCCATCCGCTCGAAGCGGAGGTGTTTCGCCAACAGACGCCTTATGGCGTGGTTGGACACCAGATGGTTCCGGACACCGATGAATCCGGTGAAACCTGTGAGCCACGTGGCAGGGAACACCGCGCTGCGCTCGAGCCCACGCCACAGGTCCGCCAGTTCACGAAGATCCTGCTCGGAGGATCCCCCCGCGAGCCACGCGCCGTTGAGCGCGCCGACCGAGGAACCGACGATGAGGTCGGGCCGAATGCCCCGGTCGATCAGGGTCTGCAACATCCCGACCTCGATGGCACCGAGGCTCGCTCCCCCCGACAGAACGAAAGCTGTGGTCATGCCGCCACGGTAGCCCGTCAACCCATCCGATACAGGCTCGCGATGTCGTCGGCAAGACGTTCGAGCACCACCCGGCGCTTGATCTTCGACGTGGCAGTCAGGTCTCCCTCTGCCTCGGTGAGTGCCCGATCGAGGATGACGAATCGCTTGATCGAAGTGGAGAGGGGGACGGTGGTGTTCGCATCGTTGACGGCATCCTGAAGATCCGCGCGCAACTCCTCGTTGTCCCACAGGTCGATCGCAGAGACGTCCGCCGGCTCGCCGTGCGTAAACTTCCACTGCTCGAATTCGAACGGATCGACGGCCAGCAGGGCGCCGACGAACGGCCGGCCGTCCCCGACCACCACCGCCTGCGAGATCAGTGGGTGCGCGCGCAGCCTGTCTTCGAGCGGACCTGGCGACACGTTCTCACCACTCGAAGTGACCATGAGATCCTTCTTGCACCCGGTGACGGTGAGATAGCCTTCCTCGTCCAAGATGCCGAGATCACCAGTCCGGAACCAGCCGTCGTCGAACGCTTCCTCGGTGGCCCTCTCGTTGCGCCAATACCCGTCGAAGACGACAGCGCCGCGTAGTTCGATCTCGCCGTCCCCAGCGATGCGTACGCTGCAGCCGTCGAGTGGCCTACCGGCGGTCCCGATCTTCTGCGCGCCTGGGGTGTTCGCGCAAACCGCGGCGGTGGATTCGGTGAGTCCGTACCCCTCGAAAACCGGAAGTCCCATCCCGCGAAAGAAGTGACCGACGCTGGGCGCGAGTGCTCCGCCACCGGAGATCGCCCACCAGCAGTCGCCGCCCAGAGATGCGCGGAGCTTGGAGTAGACGAGCATGTTCGCGACTACTCGTTCGAGCCGGAGACGCACAGGCAGGCTGTCCTTGCCGGAGGCTTCGCTGCATGCGATCGCCGTCTTTTCGGCAAACTCGAAGATCCTCTTCCGCAGAGGCCCGGCCGAGGCCGCCTTCCGTGCGGCACCGTCTCGAATCTTCTCGAATACGGGGGGAATACCGAGGATCATCTTGGGTCGGAAACGCTCGAACTCGCCAGTGACCGCGTCGATGTCCGGAAGATGTACCTGCGTCGCGCCTGCCTCGAACATCGCTAGCGACACTGCACGCGCCAGGATGTGTGCCAGCGGAAGGAACATCAGCACGTGGTTGCCCGGCCGGGCGACGTCACCGAACGGGGCAGCGAGCAGCGCCTGCACCTCCGAGAGGAAGTTCCGGTGTGTGAGGATGCAACCCTTGGGCCGTCCCGTGGTCCCCGATGTGTACACCAGCGACGCCGGATCGTCCGCGGTCAGGGCCAGCACGCGGTTGAACACCTCGAAGTCGTCGATCGACCGCCCGTCCTTGATGAGCGTGCCCACCGCATCGTCGTCGATCGTGAGGACGCGACTGAGCGTGTACGGGATGACGTCATCGAAGCTCGACGCGTTGGCGGACGTCTCGACCAGAGCCGCCACAGCGCCTGAATCCTCGATGATCCAACGGATCTGATCAGGTGAGGACGACTCGTAAATCGGAACGGACACCGCACCCGCGGCCCAGATCGCGTAGTCGAGCAGTGACCACTCGAATCGCGTCGATGACAGCAAGGCCACTCGGTCGCCCGGTCGAACGCCAATGGCGATAAGGCCCTTCGCAACTCCGGTGACCAGCGCCGCAAAGTCTGCGGCTGTCACGTCCACCCAGCCTGCAAACTCCTCACGGCAGTACATCACGCGATCGGGGTCACTCTCGGCGTGCGCGAACACCGTCAATACCGCGTTCTCATGGGTTGCGACAGCGAATGTCGGCGCACTGAAATACTCACGCACGGCCCTCGCCTCCGATACTGTCGTGGCCGATATCACCCGTGGTCACATCTCCGTCGACGAATACCAAGTCACGCTCATACTGCTACCCTCTGCGACGCAACACCCCTAGCCTGCGAAAACCACACGGTCACAATTGGAGAACAGTTTCGCTTTGCAAGGGCTACCAGCGTGAATGGATCGTGCATCGCCTTCCGGTGTGCCGTTCCAATTTCGGGTCAAGGCCACGAAACCGCTGGTAAATTAAGGTGACACAAGTTTTTGCAAGTGAGGACCGAGGAAACGACGATGGCGAACACGGCAGATAGCGCCCGAACGAGCGAACTTGTGGGTGACGTCACCACGACCATCGTGCGCCGAATCCTCGCTGGTTGCGGCACAGAATTCGCCGATTGGATCCAGACCGGACTCGGGCTGGCACGATTGTTCCCTGGATTCCTCGGCGGAGGATGGCTCAAGGAAAGCAGCACATCCGACATCTGCGTGATTGTGTTGAAGTTCGAAACCCAAGCTGCACTGGATAACTGGCTGACATCCTCGCTGCGAGCCGGCTGGCTGAGGACCGGACGGAACGTCGCTGTCGACGCACCTACCGAGCCGGTGTCGAACGTGGAGGGTATGTTCGAACGCCTCGGCTCCGACCTCCGCGCCACCGGTCAGTCCGCATCTCCGGGGATCGACGCGCCGGACGGCATTCCCTCGGCAAGATAGGTCTGATAGAACGGTCGCCACTGCGAAGACGTTTCGTCGCGGTGGACGGACACGTTCGATCCGCCGAGATGCCGGTTCAGGCTAGTGAGAGACACACTCCATCCTGCGGCGTTGCGTGCCGCGGTGTTGCGAACCTCCAGGACGTTCACCAGGGTCAGTACGCAACCCTGCGCCGCTGGTTCGACCTCGAAGTGGATTTCGTCGCGCGCCCAAGTGAACGCGAGGGTGCGCGGGGCGCAGTAGACGAGAACGATCCCCGATTCGGGATCCCCGTGTCGGTCCGGGAAGAACTCGATGTCGCCACCAGCGTAGGGATCGATGCGGACGCGCGAGGGGAACCAGTGCTCGAGTTCGTCCGGCTCGGACACAGCCTTCCACAACTTCTGCTCGGAGCACGGATACGAACACCGAAACCGCACGGCGGGACGACCCTTGAACTCGAAGTACCTTCCGCGGATCACCGGCCCTCCTCGCTGTAGCACCTAACGACAGCGTTCCACGAGACAAGGCTGTATATCCGCAACTTGGCAGACATTCGTCCACCCTCCCCCACTGAGCCCGGTCGAACGCCTACGGTGACGGCGTGGTGTCGCCGTGGCCGCAGAGACAGATCGCATCCGTTTCCCTCGATGCGCGTGCACTCGTTGCGCGCCGGACTCCGGATCTCTCCGACCCTCGGCCGCAGCTGCCCCCGGCCTCCGCAGCCCATCTGATGGAATTGCTCGCCGTCAGGTCGTGGACGCTCCCGGAGTGGTTCGCAGCCGCTGCCGAGCGCGGATACCGTGCACCGGATGTTCTCGTCGCCGAGTTGATGGCAATCGCCGACGCAAACGAGACGCACCGCGAGGACATCGTGCGGCTCGTCGGTCCGCGCGCCCAGTGGCTCGCCGCCCGCTACCCGCATTGGGCGCCGCCGGCCCGTGGGGCCGATCGCTACGACGTGTGGAGGCACGGCCTACACCGCGACCGCCTCGAGTGGTTCAGCTCGATGCGTGCGAGCAACCCAGCGTCCGCGGCCGCCGAACTGCACCGCACATGGGACTCCGAACGCGGCGAGCACCGAGCAGCCTTCATCGCGGCACTCGCAACGGGGCTCGGCGACTCGGATGAAGCGCTGCTCGAACGCGCACTCGATGATCGGTCGCACAAGGTGCGCCGGCACGCCGTCCACTTGCTCCGGCAGTTACCCAACTCCGCGTATGCCGCACGAATGGCGGCCCGCGCCCGGATGTGGGTACGCGTCCAGACGAAGCCGTTGCGTACTCGCCTCGCCGTGAACATGCCCGGTTCCCTCGATGCTTCCGCGCGCCGGGACGGCATCGAGGACTTCCACTACAAGAACAAGGGGATCCGCAGTTGGTGGTTGCGGGTGGTCGTGACGGCAGCTCCACTATCGTTGTGGGAGAACATGATCGGCTCTGCTGCCGCGGCGTTCGACATTCGGATCGAGGATCAGTGGCGAGAGGTGATGGTGGAGGCATGGACCACCGCCACTGTGCTGCAGCGCAATCAGCAATGGGCCTCCGAACTGCTGCTCCGCAAGGGCAGGAAGACGGAGCGGCGCGTGATTTCCATCGTCCCCGCCCACGAACGGCTGGACTACATTCTCTCCGGGCGCGCTGATCCCTACCTGCTCGGAGTCGACGGGATCACTCTTGTCGACGGCCTCCCCCACCCGTGGCCGCTCGAACTCGCAAAACGGATGATCGGCCGTCTACGGGACGTTGCCGACAGGCACGCCGAAACCGGGACAGATCTCGGGCCGCTCTCGCGCCACAGCCACTATTCGATTCTCCGCAGCGCCGAGACACATTTTCCATTCTCTGCGGCGCCGCTGCTCTACGCCGCCGCCGACCACACTCGCGACCCCGGCTGGCGGCAGGCATTCTTCACCGCTGCGGCCAATATCGACCATCGCAGTACAGCGCTGAGGGAACTCGAGTAGTCGGAGCTGATCCCGCGCCGCGCCTCAGCCGACGGTCACGCGTCGCGGCTCCCCGACGGTCATCGGGCGGTCACTGTGCAGTTCCGGGTGTGCGTCGGCGCGGATCTTCAGCAGGACAAGGCCGGATACCGACGCGACGATCAGCGACGCGACGGTCACGTGGACGTGCAGTTCCGAGATTCCGATGCCTGCACCGACGAGCCCCACAACGAGCAGGCTCCACACGATCGCTTTGACTGGACCGGACCCCATAGCAGCGCTCCTCCACTGAAATGTCTCGTGAGTTCGAAGACAGTTTGCGCGCTGTACGTTAGCCGGGTCACATCAGCGGCCGACACGCGACACGTCGGAACCACCTATCCGATACCGATCCGAGACCGCCACGTTGTGGGCACTTCTCGGCCTGATCGTGGTCGAGAAGTACCCACAGGCGGCTTGCATGACTGGATTTGGCTGGATTTCTAGTTGATGCCGACGGTCCCCAGCGAAACTGATGACCCGAGCAGTCGCAGATGGTCGTCGGAGCTACCGAGTGTGTGCTCTATCGCGGTCAACCTGCTGAGATAGTGCCCGACGGGGTACTCGGCGGTCATACCTATCCCACCGTGCATCTGGATCGCCTCCTGCCCGATCTTCCGCGCGGAGCGGCCGATCTGCAGCTTTGCCCGGGATGCCACCACCGGGTCCACGATTCCGTCGGCCAGCGACATGGTCGCGTAGAGGCTCATGCTGCGGGCCAGCTCGAGCAGCACGTACATGTCGGCGGCGCGATGGGTGAGGGCCTGGAACTTCGCGATCGGGACTCCGAACTGCTTGCGCGTCTTCAGATACTCGGTCGTCAGTCGCAGCGCTTCCTCCATGGCACCAACCGCCTCCGCGCACAGTGCAGCTTGTGCTCGGACGGCGGCAGCCTCGATCGCTGCCGAAGCATCGCCGCCCTCGCCGAGGGGCTCAGCAGGAGTATTCGAAAGCTCGACCTGCGCGGCGCGTAGGCCGTCGTGGGTCGCGTACGCGGTGCGGGTCAGACCGGGTGCGCCGGCATCGACGAGGAACAGACCGACTCCACCGGCGGGTAGGGCCGCCGTGACGACGAGTGCGTTCGCGCCGCCACCCTGCAAGACGGGGTTCTTGATTCCCGTCAGGGTCCAGGAATCACCCTCTGGCACCGCCGACGTGGACACTCGGGTGGACGGCCAGCGCACACCAGGCTCCCGGTCGGCGAATGCGAGCAGGAAGTTGCCGGCGGACACGTCGGGGAGAATCCGCCGACGCTGCTCCTTACTGCCTGCCGTCGCGACCAAACCGCCCGGCACAAGCACCGCATCGAGGAAGGGTTCCGGAGCGAGATGGCGACCGATCTCGGTCATGACCGCTGAGATCTCGACAGGTCCGGCGCCCAGTCCGCCGTCCTCCTCGGCAAAGCTCAGTCCCAGCAAACCCACCTCAGCGAGTTGCTTCCACACTTGCGGGCTCCAGCCCTGCTCGGTGTCCGTTACCGCATTGCGCTTTTCGGCGTCGTAGCTACGCGCGAGCAGCTCGCGAGTGGTGTCGCGCAACAGCTTCTGTTCGTCAGTCAGTTCGAAGTCCATGTCACGCCTCACAATCCGAGGATCGAGGAGGCGATGATGCTGCGCTGCACTTCGCTCGATCCGCTGTAGATGGAAACCTTGCGGTAGTTCAGGTATGTGGGGGCGGTTCGCTGCGCCCAGAGCGGTGAAGAGATGCCATCACCGGCCTCGACAGGGAGGGAATCCGGCCCCGCGATGTCTGCGAGCAGTTCGAGTGTGGCCTGCTGCAATTCCGACCCACGCAGCTTCAACAGGGACGACGCCGGGTTCGGCTTGCCGTCCGCAGAACTGGCGACGACGCGCAACTGGGTGAGTTCGAGCGCAATGATCTCGTTCTCGAGTTCCGCGATCCGCGCGGCGAACAACGGATCTTCGAGAAGCGTCCCCGCTCCTACCGAGATCTCGGCGGCGCGCTCCTTCGCCTGCGCGAGCCGGACTTTGGAGAACCCGAGGCGCGTGACACCGGTACGTTCGTTTCCGAGTAGGAACTTGGCGTAGCTCCAGCCCTGATTCTCCTCGCCGACAAGGTTCTCGGCAGGCACGCGCACGTCCTCGAAGAAGACCTCGTTGACCTCGTATCCACCGTCGATCAATTTGATCGGGCGCACAGTGACCCCCGGCGTGGCGAGGTCCACGAGAATGAACGAGATGCCCGCTTGCCGCTTGGGTGCATCCGGGTTCGTGCGGACGAGACAGAAGATCCAGTCCGCGTGCTGCGCCAAAGTGGTCCACGTCTTCTGGCCGTTGATCACGTAGTCGTCACCATCTCGGACGGCACGCGTCTTCAGCGATGCCAGATCTGAACCGGCCTCCGGTTCGGAAAATCCTTGACACCACCAGATGTCGAGGTTGGCCGTCGGGGGAAGAAACTTCTCCTTCTGCTCCTGCGAACCGAATGCCGCGATGACGGGTCCGACCATACCTACATTGAAGGCGAGCGGCTCTGGGACCGACGCGAGCTGCAACTCGTCGAGCCAGATGTGGTGCTGCACCGGCGTCCAGTCCCTGCCACCCCATTCCACAGGCCAGTGCGGCGTCGCCAACCCGTTCGCATTGAGGATTCGCTGAACCTCGGTGAAGCCTTCTTTCCCGAGCTGTTCGCCGCGCGCGTAGCGCTCGCGGATCTCTGCCGGAATCTGCGTGGTGAAGAACGTTCGCATCTCGTCGCGGAACGCCAGCTCCTCGTCGGTCAAGGCCAGATTCATCGAAATTCCTTCGCACTCGAGTCCAGATTCATGTTCTGATCCAGACCGTACCCCGCCCAGTGTCGATACACCACGGCATCGCGGGGAGACCTACGCGGAGCGTCCGCGATCATTAGTGTGGAACCCACGGCAGGCGACACGAAGGGGATCGACGATGACCAGCGATGCAGGCGCACCGAGTCGTGTGCAATTCGGCGCCGGAGCGAAGTCGGAACTCATCAGTTCCGAAGGCAGGACCATCATCGCTGATGCTGTGGTCGCCAAGATCGCAGGAATCGCCACCCGCGAGATCAATGGTGTCTACGACGTGGGGGGTGGCACTGCTCGTGCTGTCGGCGCACTGCGTGATCGGATCCCGGGCGCCCGCGTCAACCACGCCCAGGGCGTGGCCGTCGAGGTCGGCGAGAAGCAGGCCGCCATCGACATCGGCATCGTCGCCGAGTACGGCGTCGCGTTGCACGAACTGGCGGTCGGTATCCGCCGCAACGTAATTACCGCCGTCGAGCGTATGACGGGACTGGAGGTGACCGAGGTGAACATCACCGTCTTCGACGTCATCCTGTTCACGGAGTCCGATTCCGAATCCGATCCCGACTCCAGGCCGAGGGTGCAGTGACGAGCGTATCGTTGCCGGGCATCGAGGGCGAAGACCTTTCCGAACGCATCGCAGCCGCTGTGCTCGCGACCCCCGGCGTTGCCGCCATGCATGGTGGCGCGTTCGGCGAAGTGGCCACCTATCTGCCGGGTCGGCGGGTAACCGGCGTGACCATCGGTCCGACGTCGTGCGCCGTCCACCTCTCCGCGCTCTACCCGGCAAACGTCATCGATACCGCCGAAAGAGTTCGGGCCGCAGTGGAACCGCTCGTGGACGTCCCCGTGAACGTGATCATCGAAGATCTCCTGACAGAGACAGGACAAGGGCAATGACCAGCACAGTCACCGGCCTGATCGTGGGACTACTCCTGGCGATCGCAGGCATCCTCGGCGGATTCAGTGGCTTCGTATTCGCCGTTCTTCTCGGCGCTCTCGGTATGGCCGTGGGCGCGCATCGGGACGGTCACCTCGACCTCGGTGCCATCCTGCGAAGCCGTGGTCGTGGCTGAGTTCTCCGCCGCGAATCCTCCCGCCGAACCCGACACCGACGCGGCGTTCGACGAAACCGATTCGCGCGGAACTGTGGTGATCAAGGAGCGTGCCGTCGTCAAAATTGCCGTCGCGGCAGCGCTCGAAGTTCCCGGCGTCGTGAAACAGTCAGGTGGACTGTCCCGGTTCACTGGGCGAGACCTTCCCCGCGCAGACGTCTCCACGGGCGCCGCCGCTGTTGCCATCAATCTCTACATCGCTGTGAGGTGGCCGTGCCGACTCGACGTCCTCAATCGCCGACTGCGCGAGGAAGTTTGCCGTCGGGTCGAACAGATGACCGGGATGCCGGTGCACGAACTCAATATTGTTGTCGCTGGAACAGAATCTTCTGCCGCCGAGGAACTTTCGCCCGATACCATATATCCCGAGCAAGTCGATTCGGATTCGTCGATCACTCGGGCGGTACCGCTTCGGCCACGCACGCCGCGAGCCACACCTGCCGCCGTTCCAGCGGCCGTCATCGTAGCTGTGGCAGCCCTGGGCCTCGCGGTCGTTGCCGGCCGTGAACTTCTCATCACCCGGGGCACGCTCGGCAATGCGCCCTGGATCCGCAACACCGCCGAGTGGCTGGGGCGCCTGCATTGGTCCCAGTGGATACTCCCCGTAGCGATTTGCTCGCTCATCGTGGGGATCGTATTCATCGTCGCAGCCCTCAAGCCCCGACCGCGCACGCACCTGCCGCTGAAGATCGGTGACATCCCGACGGTGTGGCTACGACCCACCGACCTGGCCCGCAACTGTAGCGGCCACGCCAGCGCCGTACCGGGCGTGCTGTCGGCGCACACAACGGTGGACCGCAAGCATGTCACGGTGCGTGTAGTGCGCAACGAGGCAGCATCCGCCGCAGAAGTCTCCGCCGCCGTCCGCGAGGTGGTCGAACCGACGTTGTCCTTGCTTGACACCTCCCCCGAGCTGCGAGTGCAGGTGAAGCCGTGACGCATCGGACCGCCGCCGTCAATCGACTGATCGTTTTGGTCGTCGGACTCGGACTCCTCGGGTTCGGTATTTATGCCCTCGCGTGGGACATGAGAGTGCCGATCGTGCGCGAATGGGTGTCGCGATACGACCGCGAACTGGTGACAGCGCTGCCCGAACAGGATTGGTGGGTGTGGGCGCTCGCCGCAACCATGGTGCTGGGACTGATCTTCGGGATCGTCCTGCTCGCGTTGGACCTGACTCGGCGACGCACCTCTCCGGTGGCCGTGCCGGACCTGGAGTCGTGCACCTATGTGACCGTTGACCTCGGATCCATTGCCAACGGAGTGTCGAGCGAACTAACCAGGTATCCAGGAGTCCGGCAGACCCGAGCAAGAGCGGTGATCGAACGCGGGCTCCCCACGTTGTCGATCGTCGTAACCGCTGATCCGACAATCGACATCGCCGACTTCACCCGCACATCCGAGGACATCGCATCCTGGGTCGAATCGACGATCGGTGGCGAGCAGGTCGCCACCCAGGTTCTGCTTCATCTCGACCCTGCCGACCATGCAGCGAAAAACGCCGATGGCGCCCACCCCGCAGGGTGAGCGCCATCGGCGTTTCGTACTACTGGCTCGATCCCGTAGGCGGTGCCTACTTGATGATCTTCGTGACCTTGCCGGCGCCGACGGTGCGGCCACCTTCACGGATCGCGAAGCGCAGACCCTCGTCCATGGCGACCGGCTGGATCAGCTTGACGGACATCTCGGTGTTGTCACCGGGCATGACCATCTCGGTGCCCTCGGGCAGCGTCACAACACCCGTCACGTCCGTGGTGCGGAAGTAGAACTGCGGACGGTAGTTGTTGAAGAACGGCGTGTGGCGGCCACCCTCGTCCTTGGACAGGATGTATGCCTGGCCCTCGAACTCGGTGTGCGGGGTGGTGGTGCCGGGCTTGACGACAACCTGGCCACGCTCGACGTCCTCGCGCTTGATACCACGAACGAGCAGACCGACGTTGTCACCGGCCTGGCCCGAGTCGAGGAGCTTGCGGAACATCTCGATACCCGTGACGGTGGTCTTCGTCTTGTCCTCGCGGATACCGACGATCTCCACCTCCTCGTTCACGTTGATGACACCGCGCTCGATACGACCGGTGACGACCGTGCCACGACCGGTGATCGTGAAGACGTCCTCGACGGGCATGAGGAACGGCTTCTCGGTCTCGCGGACGGGGTCCGGGATGGACTCGTCGACGGCGGCCATGAGCTCGAGGATGCTCTTGCTCCACTCCGGGTCGCCCTCGAGTGCCTTCAGGCCCGAGACGCGAACGATCGGGGCTTCCTCGTCGAACTCCTGGCCTGCGAGGAGCTCACGGACCTCCATCTCGACGAGTTCGAGGATTTCCTCGTCGTCGACCATGTCAGCCTTGTTCAGCGCGACCAGGATGTACGGAACACCGACCTGGCGGGCGAGCAGCACGTGCTCGCGCGTCTGCGGCATCGGGCCGTCGGTGGCCGCGACCACGAGGATGGCACCGTCCATCTGCGCCGCACCGGTGATCATGTTCTTGATGTAGTCGGCGTGACCGGGAGCGTCGACGTGAGCGTAGTGGCGCTTCTCGGTCTGGTACTCAACATGCGAGATGTTGATCGTGATACCGCGAGCCTTCTCCTCAGGAGCCTTGTCGATCTCGTCGAAGGCCGAGGCCTCGTTGAGATCCGGGTATGCCTCGTGCAGAACCTTGGTGATGGCCGCGGTCAGCGTGGTCTTGCCGTGGTCGACGTGACCGATGGTGCCGATGTTCACGTGCGGCTTCGTCCGCTCGAACTTCGCCTTCGCCACTTTATTGTCCTCCTGGACTGATTGATGCTTGCGGTATGCAGCAGTGCGGTTGTTATTACTTCGATCGTGCTTCGGCCGGCTGGAACCGAGGTTACTCGCCGGTCGCCTTGGCGATGATCTCCTTCGAGACGTTCGAGGGAACCTCTGCGTAGGAATCGAACACCATGGAGAAGTTCGCCCGGCCCTGCGTCTTCGACCGCAGATCACCGATGTAACCGAACATCTCCGAGAGCGGAACCAGCGCCTTCACGACACGGGCACCACTGCGTTCCTCCATGGCCTGGATCTGGCCACGGCGGGAGTTCAAGTCGCCGATCACATCACCCATGTACTCCTCGGGTGTGGTGACCTCGACAGCCATGAGCGGCTCGAGAATGACCGGGCCGGCCTTGCGGGCGGCTTCCTTCAGCGCCTGCGAACCAGCCACCTTGAAGGCCATTTCCGACGAGTCGACGTCGTGGTATGCGCCGTCGAGCAACGTCAGCTTCATGTTCACCAGCGGGTAGCCGGCGAGAACGCCGTACTGCATGGCGTCCTGCGCACCCGCGTCCACGGAGGGGATGTACTCACGCGGAACGCGGCCACCGGTGACCTTGTTCTCGAACTCGTAGGTAGCGCCGTCCTCACCCACGAAGGGCTCGAGCGCGATGATCACCTTGGCGAACTGGCCCGAACCACCGGTCTGCTTCTTGTGGGTGAATTCGTGCTTGTCGACGGTCTTGGTGATGGTCTCGCGGTACGCGACCTGCGGCTTGCCGACGTTGGCCTCGACCTTGAATTCGCGACGCATGCGGTCGACGAGGATGTCGAGGTGGAGTTCACCCATGCCACCGATGACGGTCTGACCGGTCTCGTCGTCGAGTTCGACGGAGAACGTCGGATCCTCTTCGGCGAGCTTCTGGATCGCGGTGCCCAGCTTCTCCTGGTCGGACTTGGTCTTGGGCTCGATCGAAACCTGGATGACCGGGTCCGGGAAGCTCATCGACTCGAGCACGATCGGGTTGCTCTGATCGCAGAGGGTGTCACCGGTGGTGGTGTCCTTCAAGCCGATCATCGCGTAGATGTGGCCGGCCACGGCCTCGTCGACCGGGTTCTCCTTGTTGGCGTGCATCTGGAAGAGCTTTCCGATGCGCTCCTTCTTGCCCTTGGTCGCGTTCATGACCTGGGCGCCGGGCTCGATCCGCCCCGAGTACACACGGACGAAGGTCAGCTTGCCGAAGAACGGGTGTGCGGCGATCTTGAAGGCCAGAGCCGAGAACGGCTCGTCCTTGCTCGGCGTGCGCGTGAGGATTTCGTCCTCTTTGTTCAGTGCGTGACCCTCGACGTTGCCGATGTCCAGCGGGTTCGGCAGGTAGTCGATGACCGCGTCGAGCATGGGCTGAACGCCCTTGTTCTTGAACGCGGAACCACACAGAACCGGGTACAGCTCAGAGGCGACCGTCATCTTGCGGATGGCGCCCTTGATCTCCTCGATGCTGAGTTCCTCACCGGCGAAGTACTTCTCCATGAGCTTCTCGTCGGACTCGGCGACCGTCTCGAGCAGCTTCTCGCGGTACTCGGCAGCCTTGTCAGCCAGATCGGCCGGGATCTCCTCGATGGTGGGCTCTGCACCGATGGCGACTGTGCCGCGCCAAGTGATGGCCTTCATCTCGACCAGGTCGACGACGCCGTCG
Organism: Rhodococcus sp. WMMA185; assembly: GCF_001767395.1. Taxonomy (NCBI): domain Bacteria; kingdom Bacillati; phylum Actinomycetota; class Actinomycetes; order Mycobacteriales; family Nocardiaceae; genus Rhodococcus; species Rhodococcus sp. WMMA185. The sequence goes on from NZ_CP017014.1 coordinate 2,705,958, forward strand.
AAGTCGTCCTCGGCGCCGATCGGCAACTGCAGGACGAGCGGCTTCGCGCCCAGACGGTCGATGATGGTCTGGACCGTGAAGTAGAAGTCCGCGCCCATCTTGTCCATCTTGTTGACGAAACAGATGCGCGGAACGTCGTACTTGGCGGCCTGACGCCACACCTGCTCCGACTGGGGCTCGACACCCTCTTTGCCGTCGAACACGGCAACGGCACCGTCGAGAACGCGGAGCGAACGCTCCACCTCGACGGTGAAATCGACGTGCCCGGGGGTGTCGATGATGTTGATCTGGTTGTTGTTCCAGAAGCAGGTCACCGCGGCAGAGGTGATCGTGATGCCGCGTTCCTTCTCCTGTTCCATCCAGTCCGTCGTCGACGCGCCGTCGTGCGTCTCACCGATCTTGTAGTTGACACCGGTGTAGTACAGGATCCGCTCAGTGGTCGTCGTCTTGCCGGCGTCGATGTGCGCCATGATGCCGATGTTGCGGACCTTGTTCAGGTCGGTCAGCACTTCCTGTGCCACAGGATTCTTCCCCGCTCGTAGCTCGTGTATCGGGTGTCGGCCTCCCCGGCATTTACCAGCGGGGCCATTGTCTCGAGTTGTAGATCAGCCGGTTCCCCTGTAGGGGCCCGACGCAGCGACAGCGCCGGAGCAGCCATCGACGACGGCCGCTCCGACGTGACGTCACCAGCGGTAGTGGGCGAATGCCTTGTTGGCTTCGGCCATCTTGTGAGTGTCCTCGCGGCGCTTCACAGCGGCACCGAGGCCGTTGCTGGCGTCGAGGAGTTCATTGGCGAGACGCTCGACCATGGTCTTCTCACGGCGTGCGCGAGAGAAGGTGACCAGCCAGCGCAGTGCCAGCGTGGTCGAACGACCGGGCCGAACCTCGACCGGCACCTGGTAGGTGGCGCCACCGACACGGCGGCTGCGCACCTCGAGTGCCGGCTTGACGTTGTCCAGCGCGCGCTTGAGCGTCACGACCGGGTCGGTACCCGTCTTCTCGCGTGCCTGCTCGAGAGCTTGGTACACGATGCGCTCGGCGGTGGACTTCTTGCCGTCCAGCAGAATCTTGTTGACCAGCTGGGTTACCAGCGGCGACCCGTAGACCGGGTCGTTGATGAGGGGACGCTTCGGAGCGGGGCCCTTACGTGGCATCAGCTCTTCTCCTTCTTGGCGCCGTAGCGGCTGCGTGCCTGCTTGCGACCCTTGACACCCTGGGTGTCGAGGGAGCCGCGGATGATCTTGTACCGAACACCAGGGAGGTCCTTCACACGACCACCGCGAACGAGCACCATCGAGTGCTCCTGCAGGTTGTGACCCTCACCGGGGATGTAGGCGGTGACCTCGACAGAGCTGGTCAGGCGCACACGCGCGACCTTACGAAGCGCGGAGTTCGGCTTCTTCGGGGTGGTGGTGTACACGCGGGTGCACACGCCACGGCGCTGCGGACTGCCCTTCAGGGCTGCCGTCTTGACCTTGGCGGCCTTGTCGCGGCGGCCCTTTCGGACCAACTGATTGATGGTTGGCATTTACCGGCTTTCTCGTATCGAACAGACTGCTCTGGACAAGCAACCTTGGCTGTTCTGAAATTAGGGATCTAGCAGTTGGGGCAAGAGAGCTGCTGCCCCTCACCCGTACCTCTCGCGTACCCGAGGTCGGGCGTGTCGCATACCCCCACACAGGCAGCCGGATGCGAGTTCCATGCAGAGAGTCCGCACGAACAGGCGCTCGGCAATACCATGCTAGGCACACAAATCGGCCCGGTCTGGCCGGACACGACCCACAACGATACCCGTCGGCGCGCCGGAAGGTCAAAGTGACCCGGTTGATGCTGGGAGCGAACTGCTGCAACGGTGGTTTGCCGGGAGGATCAGCGGAAACGCGACTCCAGATCGCTCAGTACACGGTGCCGGTTCGCACCCAGATATCGGACGCGGGCAGCCGCCGTTCGCCCCGTGGCCCACTGCAATTCGGGCTGGACTCCGACGGCGCCCCGAGTTCTAGGATTGTGACGATGCCCACCAAAGAAGAGCGCCGGGAGGACATCCAGCACCGGATACAACAGCCGAGCACAAGGAAGGCCCGAAATGACTTCGACGCACATCAACCCTGCAGAGACCCGCGACGAACGGTTCGCCCGCGGCTCGGAAATCCTGGCTTCCCTGCACGGCGAGGGTGGCCGAAACGTCCTCGACTCACTCGCCGAAGTCTCCCCTGAACTCGTTCATCAGATCGGAGCCTGGGCGTTCGGCGACATCTACAGCCGGCCCGAACTCTCACTCCGGGATCGACAACTGTTGACCCTCGGGATGCTCGCCGCCCTCGGCGGCTGCGAACCACAACTGACCGTCCATATCAACGCTGCACTCAACGTCGGCCTGAAACCGGAAGAGATCGTCGAAGCATTCCTGCACTCGGCCATCTACTGCGGAATGCCGAAAGCAATGAACGCCACCTTTGTCGCCAAAAGCGTCTTCGCAGATCGCGGGATCCTTCCGGCGACCTAGACGAACCAGACTGCTCCTGTTGACCTAAATGCTCCGGTTGACCGTCAATTCAGCGAGAGTCGATGCTGCATCGCAAGGATCCGCCGCCGCGGCTGTGAACTGAACCCACCAACCGACGACCCCGCCGGACGGCGATCCGACTGTCACACCGCACGAACCTGGATCATCCGGAGGGCGCATCACCAGGGACCTGTTGCCCTGGACAGTTGACGACTCCACGGCATAGCCCAACTTCTCGCCGGTCTCCTTCTCGGTATCGAGGGATCCCGTCTCGAACCAGTTGAACGTGACCTTCGCGGGTCCGTTGGACCCGATCGTGTCCCAGCGACAGATCGCACCGAAGAAGCCGCGTTCAATCGCGTCGGCGCCCACCGTCTGCGCAATCTGCCCCTCGGTCACCGCACTGCATTCCTCGAGCAGTGCGGTGAATTGCTCGTTGTCACCGGGCGACGATTCTCCTTCGGCCCGGGGGGATCCCTGGATCGACGACCCGCATCCGGCAATCAACCCGACTGCGGCCGTCGCGGCGACTACCCGCACGGCGCGCCGAATCCGGCGAGTGGCTACGTTCACGCTCATACCGCCCTCGAGACGCTCAGTTCAGCAAGATTGCGGGCCACCGTGCAGGGATCGGCCGCCGGTCGTGCATCCGCATACATCACCGACCAGTGGATGAAATCGCCACCGAACTCCACACCGAGCTCACACAAGATCCCGCCCGACGACGCGATGAATCCTGGATGCCCCTGAACGTCGATTGCAGAAGCAGGCCTGCCGATCATCTCGGACCCGGCACGCTCGCGGCCGATGGGACTGCCGCGGTACCACGAAAACGTCACGCTGGGTCCGCCGACTCCCGCCACCTCCCATTCACAACCGACCGAATTGCGGGTCACCGCGGTGAACGGTGGCATCCCGAACTCCTCGGCCACCTCTTCATCGGTGACGGAACCGCACTGGCCGAAGAACGGCCCCGGATCGGTCACCACACGTGGCGGCGCGGCTTCGGTGCCCGAATCGTCGACGGCCTCCGCGCAGCCGGCCAGGACCGCCGAGGCGGCAACCAGGACGAGCGCTCCCCTTTTTAGGCCCATGCTCGCTGACTCTACCGACCTCCTCGCTCGGCGCCCGATACGTCGCGGGTGGCCCGGTCGCACGGCGGCTCTGCCGACTCACCTCGCGGTAGCGCAGCGTCCAACTGCGCCGCCCAATTGCGTACGACCTCGGCACGCCGCTTCGAATCGTCCGTGAGTACGTCCGCGAGGCCGAGTCCGCGGGCGAGGTCGAGGGTGGCCTGCACCAGACCGTGTGCGATCGGATCCCCGTCATCGAACCCTAGGTGTTCGACGGCGGTGCGGTGCGCGACCCGGCCGAACCGTTCCTCGAGCGGCAAAATCCGCGCCCGGAGTTCGGGGTCTGCGGCCGCCGCCGTCCACACCTGTAGCGCCGCCTTGAACAGGGTTCCCGTGTAGTACTCGACGAGCCTCGACACCACCGCCTCCGTACGACCCGCCCCGGTTGGGAGATCGGTGGCCTCGCGGCGCGCCTGCTCCATCCGAGCCTCGAACATGACCTCGAGTGCCGCCGTGAAGAGGTCTTCACGCGTGGGGAAGTGGTGCTGGGCCGCGCCGCGCGACACACCGGCACGCTGAGCCACGAGGCTGACCGTCGTGGCCGCCCAACCCTGTTCGGCGAGACAATCGATGGTTTCCTCGAGAAGGTGTCGTCGCGTGACCCGGCTACGGTCCTGCTTCGGTTCGCTGGTCATCGTGTACCTTCCGCTCTCGGCGCTACGGCCCGGTGCGCGGGCCCTAGTCCCGTGTATGTCGTCGAGTCGAGGTAACCCCTCAGTCACGACCGGCGCCGACAGCCCATCTCGGCGGCCGCTTCTGCAGAAACGCCGTCATTCCCTCACGGGATTCCTCGGACTCGAAGAGCCTCGCCGACTGGGCGGTCAACGCATCGGTGTATTGGTCGAAGTCGGCGAGCACGGCGCGGGTGGTCAGCGTCTTCGACTCCGCCAGACCCTGCGGCGATGCCTGACGGAACTGATCGAGCAATTCCTCGACCGCGCCGTCCGGATCCTGAGCGAACGCAGTGATCAGTCCAATCGCTTCCGCCTGATCGGCGCCGAACTTCTCGCCAGTGAGGAAGTACCGGCTGGCCGCACGAGAATCGATTCGCGGCAAGACGGTGAGCGAGATGATCGACGCCGCGAGTCCGAGACGTACCTCGGTGAGGGCGAAGGTGCTGCGTGGCCCGGCGATCGCGAGATCACACGCTCCGACGAGCCCCATACCGCCGGCCCGCACATGCCCATCGATCTTCCCGATCACCGGCTTCGGCAACTCGACGATGGCCCGCAGCAAGTCCGCCATCTCGCGGGTCCGGGTGCCGACGTCTCCCTTGGTCTCGCTCAGGTCCGCTCCGGCGCAGAACGTCCCACCGGTGTGCGTGAGAACAACAGCCCGCACATCCGGGTCCGCGGCCGCCGTCCGCAGACCCTCGTGGAGTTCGCTGACCAGTCGGCCCGAGATGGCGTTCCGGTTGTGCGGGGAGTCGAGCGTCAGAGTCGCGAACCCGGCCCCCACCTCGTACCGCACGTAGCGGTCCGAGGTGGCGTTCGTGCCCGTCGCAGTGTCGGTCATGGATTCCTCCGAGTCTTGTTGCGGCTTGCTCAGTACGACTTCGGCAAGCCCAGTGAATGCTGGGACACGAAGTTCAAGACCATCTCGCGGCTCACCGGCGCGACCCGCCCGATCCGCGCCGCTCCGAGCATGGCGGCGAGGCCGTACTCCTTGGTGAGACCGGCACCGCCGTGGGTCTGGATCGCCTGGTCGAGAGCCTTGATGCTGGCCTCCGCCGCCGCATACTTGGCCATGTTGGCCGCCTCGGCGGCGCCGAAGTCGTCTCCACTGTCGTAGAGCACAGCCGCCTTCTGCATCATGAGCTTGGCGAGTTCGAGTTCGATCTTGGCCTGCGCCAGTGGATGCGAGATCCCCTGATGGGCACCGATCGGGTCCTTCCAGACCGTACGTTGCTTGGCGAAGTCGACCGCGGCGTCGAGGGCATAGCGACCGACGCCGATTGCCATCGCCGTGGCGAGGATGCGCTCGGGGTTGAGCCCGGCGAACAGCTGCATCAGCGCCGCGTCCGCCTCTCCCACCAGTGCGTCCGCGGGAAGCCGGACGTCGTCGAGGAAGAGCATGAACTGGTGGTCGGGTTCGATGATGTCCATCTCCACCGGCGTCTTCACGAAATTCTCGGCGTCGGTGGGGACGATGAACAGCGCCGGCTTCAACTTTCCGGTCTTGGAATCTTCGGTCCTGGCGACGATCAGTACGGCATCGGCCTGATCGACACCCGAGATGTAGATCTTGTTTCCAGTCAGCAGCCAGTCTTCGCCATCGCGTCGCGCCGTGGTCGTGATCTGGTGCGAGTTGGAGCCGGCATCGGCCTCGGTGATGCCGAAGGCCATGATCTTCGAACCGTCAGCGAGACCGGTCAGCCACTTCTGCTTTTGATCCTCGGTACCGTACTTGCCGATGATCGTGCCGCAGATGGCCGGCGACACCACGACCAACAGCAAGCCTGCACCGTGGGCCGCAAGCTCCTCCTGGACCAGGGCGAGCTCGTAGATGCCCGCGCCGCCACCACCGTATTCCTCGGGCAGGTTGACCCCGAGGAAGCCGAGCTTGCCTGCCTCGTTCCACAATTCGGTCAACGGCTCTCCACGCCGCGCCTTCGGCAGCACGTAGTCGATGTAGTTGAAGCGCTCCCCGAGCCGGGACACCGAGGCCCGGAGTTCCTTCTGCTCTTCGGTCTCGATGAAACTCATGATTCTCCCTCGTGTTCTGCTGTCGATGCTTCCACTACGGCCAATACCGTTCCCACATCCACTTGCTGGCCGGCGGTGACGGACAGATCGCTGATGACACCGGCGTTCGGCGCCTTGATCGTGTGCTCCATCTTCATCGCCTCGAGCCAGACGATCGGCTGCCCTGCGACGACGGTGTCACCGACCGCCGCTCCCAGCCGGATCACGGAACCGGGCATCGGCGCGAGCAGCGAACCCTCGGCCACAACTTCGCTCGGGTCGGTGAAGCGCGGCGTCGCGTGCAGGCTCACCGGCCCGAGTGCCGAGTCCACGAACACGTCGTCGCCGTATCGCGCCACGTCGAATGTCCGCCGCAAGCCGTCGACCTCGAGCGCGACGTGCCGCGAAGCCGCCGACACGAGCGTGACGTTTTCGAACTCGTCGGCCCGAAGCCCCGATCGGGTGAGGAGATACCGGATCTCGATGTCACCGCCGCGCCCCGAAAAGGTCTTACTCTGCGGCGCGGAAGCCAGGTTTCGCCACCCACTGGGCACAGACGTGTTCACCGAGGCGACGTCGCGGTTGTGTGCGGCGTCGGCGAGCGCGGCAGCCAGTGCAGACAGCCTCTCGGTCTCGGTCGATGCCAGCGGTCGCGACAGCACGTCCAGCGAGTGGGTGTCGAAGAAAGCGGTGTCGGTGTCGCCTGCGAGGAAGGCCGGATGACGGAGCACGTTGACCAGCAGGTCTCGGTTGGTGCGCAATCCGTGAATCTTTGCGCGGCTCAACGCTGCGGCGAGCCGGGTGGCCGCCTGCGTGCGCGTGGGTGCAAACGAGATGACCTTTGCGAGCATCGGGTCGTAGTGCACGCCGACCGTCGAACCGTCGACCACACCGGAATCGAGTCGGATACCCGGTGACCGAAGGACGTCGAATTCGACGGCAGGCTCAGCCATTTCGATGCGGTATACCGGCCCGCTCTGCGGCTGCCAGTTCTGCGTCGGATCCTCGGCGTACAACCGGACCTCGATGGAATGACCGGACACTGTGGTCGATTCGGCACCGAGAGCGTGCCCCGTGGCCACTTGCAGCTGCAGCTCCACCAGGTCGAGTCCGGTAGTGCATTCGGTGACCGGATGCTCGACCTGCAACCGGGTGTTCATCTCGAGGAAGTAGAAGTCGCCTGCATCCGCATCATCTCCCCCTCGCTCCGCTCGACCGGACGCCAGGAACTCGACCGTACCGGCACCCTCGTAGTCGATGGCCTTCGCGGCGAGCCTGGCTGCCTCGAAAAGCCTGTCCCGCATACCGGGACGAGCGTCGACCAACGGTGACGGCGCCTCTTCGACCACCTTCTGGTGACGACGCTGGATCGAGCACTCCCGCTCCCCGACGGCCCATACCGCTCCGTGCCGGTCCGCCATGACCTGGACCTCGATGTGCCTGCCCGTCTCGAGGTATCGCTCACAGAAGACGGTCGGGTCGCCGAAGGCCGACTGCGCTTCGCGGCGTGCGGCTTCGAGTTGCTCCGGCAAGTCCTCGAGTGCACGCACCACACGCATGCCGCGGCCCCCGCCTCCCGCGGAGGCCTTCACGAGAACCGGCAGATCGGCCTCGGTGACGGAATCGGGGTCGAGTTCGGCGAGCACCGGCACCCCGGCAGTGGCCATCATCTTCTTGGACTCCACTTTGGAGCCCATCATCTCGATGGCCGGCGGCGGCGGACCGATCCAGGTCAGTCCTGCCTCGATGACGGCGCTCGCAAACCCCGCGTTTTCCGAGAGAAATCCGTAGCCGGGATGTATAGCGTCCGCACCGGCGCGCAGTGCAGCCTCGATGACGAGGTCGCCGCGAAGATACGTATCTGCGGGACTGCTTCCCGGCAGCCGGACCGCGATATCCGCTTCCGCGGCGTGAGGGCTCTGGGCGTCAGGGTCCGAGTACACGGCGACGGTACCAATGCCCGCGCGCCGACAAGTAGCGAAGATACGCCGCGCGATCTCGCCGCGGTTGGCGACCAGCACGGACGTGATCGTGCCGGGTACGAGCGGAGCGGTGGGGGTAGTCAACACAGTCCTCACATCCGGAAGACGCCGAAGTTCTCGGCGCCCTTGATCGGGGCGTTGGCAATGGCCGACAGACACATTCCCACCACCGTTCGAGTATCGCGTGGATCGATCACGCCGTCGTCATAGAGCCTGCCGGACAAGAACATCGGCACCGACTCGGCTTCGATCTGGTTTTCGATCATCGCCCGCATGCCTGCGTCGGCCTCCTCGTCGAAGGCCTGTCCACGTGCCTCCGCCGAGGCGCGGCTGACGATCGAGATCACACCGGCGAGTTGAGCACCGCCCATCACCGCGGACTTGGAACTCGGCCAGGCAAACAGGAACCGCGGGTCGAATGCGCGCCCGCACATGCCGTAGTGTCCGGCGCCGTACGACGCACCGAGCAGGATCGAGATGTGCGGCACCTTCGAATTGGACACCGCATTGATCATCATCGACCCGTGCTTGATCATGCCGCGTTCCTCATATTCCTTACCCACCATGTATCCGGTGGTGTTGTGCAGGAACAGAAGTGGTGTGTTCGACCGGTTTGCGAGCTGGATGAACTGGGTGGCCTTCTGCGATTCCTCGCTGAACAGCACGCCGCGGGCGTTGGCGAGGATGCCGACCGGATACCCGTGCAGTTCGGCCCACCCGGTGACCAGTGAGGAGCCGTACATCTGCTTGAACTCGTCGAAGTCGGAACCGTCGACGATGCGCGCAATCACTTCCCGTGGGTCGAACGGGATCTTGAGATCGGCTGGGACGATGCCGAGAAGTTCCTCCGGGTCCTTGAGCGGTTCGATTACCTCGGCGCGGGGTGCAGGGCCCTGCTTCTTCCAGCCCAGCCGCTTGACGATGTTGCGGCCGATTCGGATCGCATCCTGCTCGTCGACGGCCAGATAATCGGCGAGACCGGACTTGCGCGCGTGCATCTCCGCACCGCCGAGTGTTTCGTCGTCGGACTCTTCACCGGTGGCCATCTTCACCAGGGGCGGTCCGGCGAGGAAGACCTTGGATCGTTCCTTGATCATGACGACGTGATCGGACATCCCGGGGATGTAGGCGCCGCCGGCCGTGGAGTTGCCGAATACCAGCGCGATCGTGGGGATGCCTTCCGCAGACAGCTGCGTAAGGTCTCGGAACATTCGGCCACCCGGAATGAACACCTCCTTCTGCGTGGGAAGGTCGGCACCCCCGGACTCCACGAGGGAGATGACCGGAAGACGGTTCTGCCGGGCAATGTCGTTGGCTCGAAACCCTTTCCGCAGAGTCCACGGGTTACTGGTTCCACCCCGTACGGTCGGATCATTGGCGACGATCAGGCACTCGACACCTTCCACCACGCCGATTCCGACGACGGTGCTGCCACCGACCGGGAAGTCGCTCCCCCATGCCGCGAGCGGGCACAGCTCGAGGAACGGAGAGTCGGGGTCGAGTAGCAACTCGATCCGTTCCCGCGCCAGGAGCTTTCCTCGCTTCTTGTGCCGCGCCGTGTACTTCTCCCCGCCACCGGCGAGAACCTTGGCATGCTCGGCCTCGATCTCGGCGAGCTTGCCGGTCATGGCTTCGGCAGCCTCCGTGTACTCCGCGGAATTCGTGTCGAGCGCCGACTTCAGCGTCGTCATGACTGATACCCCAATCTCTTGGCTGCGAGCCCGGTGAGAATCTCGGTGGTCCCGCCCCCGATACCCAGGATCCGCATGTCGCGGTACTGGCGTTCCACTTCGCTCTCGCGCATGTAACCCAGTCCGCCGAACAACTGAACCGCCTGGTTGGCGACCCACTCTCCCGCCTCTACAGCGGTGTTCTTCGCGAAACACACCTCCGCGATGAAATCCTCGTTCGTTGTCAGCGACCGCTCCACGAGTGCACGGGTATACACCCGCGCGACATCGATCTTGCGTGCCATCTCCGTGACGGTGTTCTGCACCGACTGCCTGCTGATCAGGGGACGCCCGAACGTCTCCCGGTCCCGGACCCACGCCAACGTCAGATCGAGGCACCGCTGCGCACTCGAGTACGCCTGGACGGCGAGCGCGATTCGCTCGGTGAGAAACGCCTGGGCAATCTGCGCGAAGCCGCTGTTTTCGGCACCGACGAGATTTGTCACCGGAACCCGTGCGTCGACGAATGACAGCTCCGCGGTATCGGAGGCGCACCACCCCATCTTGTCGAGTTTGCGGGACACCTCGAATCCCGGTGTCCCCTTCTCGATTACAAGCAGAGAGACACCCTGGGCGCCCGGGCCGCCGGTGCGCACCGCGGTGACCACGAAATCCGCCCGAACCGCGGACGTGATGAACGTCTTCGAACCGTTGACGACGAAGTGATCGCCATCGCGCAACGCGGTGGTCCGCAGGTGTCCGACATCGGACCCCCCGCCCGGCTCCGTGATGGCCAGTGACCCGATGAGTTCCCCGCGTAGCGTCGGGCGCACCCACTTCTCGATCTGGTCCGGATCCCCCGCAGCCACCAGGTGTGGCAGTGCGATGCCCGCCGTGAACAGCGACGCGAACGCTCCACCGGACCCCCCGGCCTGGTGGAACTCTTCGCAGATCACGGCCGTATCGATCAGATCGCCACCCTCACCGCCGACGGACTCGGGAAAACCTGCCCCGAGCAATCCGAGTTCGGCCGCGTCGCGGTGTAGTGCTCGGGGTAGCTCACCGTCACGCTCCCAGTCGCCGAGATGCGGGAGTATCCGTCGCTCGACGAAGCCGCGCACCGTCTTGCGCAGCTCTTGCCGTTCCGGGGAATCCCACGCGCTCACAGAGCTTTCCCTTCGAGGAGTTCGTTCGGAACATCGATGTGACGCGAGCGCAGCCACTCGCCGAGTCCCTTGGCCTGCGGGTCGAACCGCGCCTGCGACGCAACACCCTGGCCGAGGATTCCCTCGATGACGAAGTTGACTGCGCGCAACTTCGGCAGCACGTACCGCGTGACGGTGAGGTCCGCGGCTTCCGGGAGAAGTCGCTTCACCTCGTCGACCGTCAGCACGTGCGCGAGCCAGCGCCACTCTTCGTCGGTGCGCACCCACACACCGACGTTCGCGTTGCCGCCCTTGTCACCACTGCGTGCACCGGCGACCGCGCCCAGCGGGACGCGGGTCGTCGGCCCCGCGTTCAACGGGAGCGGCAGGTCGGGTTCGGCGACGTTCTCGAGGTCACGGACCTCGGCGGTGGGCTCGACGTCCACGCGTGCGCCGTTTGGCAACACCGCGACGTGCGGCACCTGCTTGGCATCGACATAGCCGGGTGTGAAGACGCCGTAGGGCTCGCCGTGGCTCGGTGGCGCGGTCAGCGTGAATCCGGGATAGCTCGCAAGAGCGAGTTCCACGGCGACGGAGGAGAACCCTCGCCCCACCACCTTCGGGTCGGAGTCCCGTACGACGCAGCGCAATAGAGCGCTCGCTGCCTCCTCGGTGTCGGCGTCGGCGTGGTCGGTGCGTGCGAGGGACCAGTCGAGTTCGGCCGGGCGCCTGACGAGCCCGCCTTCGATCTGACGCTGCACCAGTGCCGCCTTGTCCTCGATGTCGAGGCCGGTGAGAACGAACACGGCCTCGTTCCGGAACCCTGCAAGGCTGTTCAGCGAGACCTTGAGTCGTGGAGGCGGCGCCTCACCGACTACTCCGCTGATGCGCACGCGATGCGGGCCGACCTGCGTGAGTTCGGCGGTGTCGATGCGGGCGGTGACGTCCGGTCCGGCGTAGCGGCCGCCGGCTACTTCGTACAGCAGCTGCGCGGTGACGGTGCCGACGGAGACCGCGCCGCCGGTGCCCGCATGCTTGGTGATCACCGATGAGCCGTCGGCCTCGATCTCGGCGATCGGGAAGCCGGGATGGTCGAGGTCGGCGATCTCGGTGAAGAACGCGTAGTTACCACCCGTGGCCTGGGTGCCGCACTCGATGACGTGACCGGCCACCACCGCCCCTGCGAGCTGGTCGAAATCGTCGCGTTGCCAGCCGAAGTGCGCAGCAGCCGGGCCGACGATCACCGACGCGTCGGTGACCCGTCCGGTCACCACGACGTCGGCACCCGCATTCAAGCACTCGACGATGCCCCACGCTCCGAGATATGCGTTGGCCGTCAACGGATTTCCGAGTTCGAGCTCGGCCGCACGGGCGATCAGGTCATCACCCTCGACATAAGCGATCTTCGCCGACAGCCCGAGCTTGTCATTCACCGCGTGCAGGGCATCTGCCAGCCCGGAGGGGTTGAGGCCCCCGGCGTTGGCGACGATCCGCACGCCCTTGTCGAGCGCCAGTCCCAGACAGTCCTCCGCCTGACGGAGAAACGTCTTGGCGTAGCCGAGGGTTGGATCCTTCATCCGGTCCCGGCCGAGTATCAGCATGGTCAACTCGGCGAGGTAATCGCCCGTCAAATAGTCGAGTTCGCCCGCTTCGAGCATCTCGCGCATCGCCGACAGGCGGTCGCCATAGAAGCCCGAGCAGTTGCCGATCCGTACGGTCATCGCGATCCCGCTTCGCGGCCTCCGCCGGCCGGGCCGGCAAACGCCTGCGCGATGTCCAGCCAGGCACCGGCCTCCGGGCCGGTGGCGACGAGGGCCAGATCCTGCCGGTGAGCGCGCTGGGTAACGAGCAGACAGAAGTCCTCCGCCGGCCCGGTCACCCTCTGAACTGCATCTTCTGGACCCCAGACCCACAGTGAGACCCCGTCGGGGGCGGTGAGTTCGACTCGGAACTCCTCAGCCGGAGGCGTGAGCCCGTTGACCACGAAGGCGAAGTCGCGGGTACGCACACCGAGGTGGGCGATGCTCCTGAGTCGCTCGGTCGGCTTACGTGACACGGACAACGCGTCCGCGACGTCCTGACCGTGTGCCCACGTCTCCATCAATCGGGCGGTCGCCATCGACGCCGCCTTCATCGGCGGGCCGTACCAAAGGATCTTCTGTCCGGGGGGAACTGTCATCAGGGCCTCGGCAAGACGCGCCCTCGTCGTACGCCAGTTCGCGAGCAGTTCCGCGGGTGGGCGCTGTGCGTGCTCTTCTGCGCCGGCGTCGACGAATCCGGCTGGGTTCGACGCAGCCACCGTCAACTGTTCAGTAAAGCCGTCGGGGTTCGTGATCGCCTGCAGGGCGGCCTCATCCGTCCACAACAGATGTCCGATCTGGTGGGCGATGGTCCAGCCTTCGGCTGGAGTCGGCTCGGCCCAGCGGGAATCGGGGATACCCGCTACCAGCGCATCCAGCGACTCACTCTCAGCACGCATGTCATCAATGAACCTCTGCAGTTCGACCATGAGACTAGCATCACACCGTTTGGATAAAAAAGCAAGCACGATTGATTGTTATTTGCATGCATGCCGGGCGCCGACCTGACAGTCTGGTCGCATGATCCGACAGTTGTTGACCCAGGCCGCGCTAAACCCACTCCCCTCGCCGCTGGCGTTGGCCTCCCGCCTCCTACCGGAATCCGGCCACACCATCGCCGGAAAAAGGATCCTCGTGACTGGTGGATCCTCGGGTGTCGGTGAGGCAGCCGCGCGCCGTCTTGCCTCGCTGGGCGCGGAGGTCGTCCTCGTCGCACGCGGTTCCGAAGCGCTCGAAGCCGTCCGCGACGAAATCCTCGAAGCCGGCTACAACGCGCACGCCGTCTCGGCCGATCTCACCGATCCGGAGTCGGTCGACGCTCTGGTGTCGCATGTACTCGACGAAATCGGTCCTGTGGATGTTCTGGTCAACAACGCGGGTCGCTCCATCCGGCGGCCGGTCGAGGACTCACTCGAGCGCTTCCACGACTTCGAACGAACCATGTCCATCAATTACTTCGGCTCGACGCGCCTGACGCTCGCCATACTCCCGTCGATGATCGAACGGGGCGAGGGACACATCATCAATGTCGCCACGTGGGGCGTACCTGCCGGTGTCATGCCCAAATTCGCCGCGTATCACGCCTCGAAGGCGGCGGTCGGCGCGTTCGGCCGCAGTCTCGGCTCCGAGTTGCACGACCGCGGAATTGCCGTCACCACGCTCGACTTTCCTCTGGTGCGGACGCCGATGATCGCACCCACCACGGACTACGACGCCATGCCCGCGCTGTCCCCCGACCAGGCGGCGGAGTGGTTCGTCACTGCGATCCGGACTCGACCGACCGAACTCCTGCCCACCTACGCGGAGGTCTTTCGGATAATCGGCATGTTCGCACCGTTTGCCACCGATGCCCTGGTACGGCGCAGTGGCATCTGAGGAGTGACAGACTGGGACGGTCTCGACCTAGCACCGCACATGCGAGGGAGCCGTCCATGCCCGACGCCGCGCTCTTTGCCCGCGACGACCGTATCGTCGCCGGTTCGGGTCGCCCGGACCCATGACCACGGGCATCCGCTCACCGGGGACCACGGAACAGCACAGTCAACTTCTTCCGGTCGTCTCGGTCCTCGGATCGGTACTGTCAGTACAGTTCGGCGCCGCCTTCGCGAGCACTCTGTTCGACGAGGTGGGCGCGATAGGCGCGGTGTTCTTGCGCCTCACGATTGCCGCCCTCATCCTCGGCCTACTCTTGCGGCCCCGGTGGTGGCGGTGGTGGCGATCGCATCGACAGGGAATACTCGCGCTCGGAGTGGCCCTCGCCGTGATGAACTCGGCGTTCTACGAAGCTCTGGCGCGGCTGCCGCTGGGAACCGCCGTCACCATCGAATTCATGGGTCCACTGACCCTTGCCGCAGTGCTCTCGCGGAGACTGCGGGATGGGGTGTGGGTGCTGGCGGCGCTTGCCGGAGTAGTTCTGCTCGGCCTACGCGAGAGTTCGAGCGCAGAATCCCTCGACCTCGTCGGTGTCGCATTTGCGCTGACAGCCGGCGCCGCGTGGGCTGGATACATCATCACCGGCTCGAATCTCGCCGCAAAGGTTCCGAGCGCGGATGGCCTCGCAGGAGCGAGCATCGTCGCGGCAGTCCTGATGATTCCGCTGGGCGTGGTGTCGGGCGGCTCCGAACTCTTCGATCCCCGAATACTCGCCGTCGGGGCGGGAGTGGCCATGCTTTCGTCGGTGATCCCCTACTCGCTCGAGTTGCGAGCGCTGAAGGTGATGAGCAAGAAGGTGTTCTCGGTTCTCATTGCCCTGGAACCGGCGGCCGCGACACTGGCCGGCGTGATCGTGCTCGGACAGGTACTCGGCCTGCAATCATTGGCCGCGATCGCACTCGTCGTCGCGGCGGGAGTCGGATCCGTGCTGAGTAGTTGGTAGCGACGGACAACCGTGCGGACCCAGCGCTCCCGAGCGCTAAGAGGCAACTCGTGAATCGGCCTGCGACGACCGAGGGTGTTGCTTATGATTCCTGCGGCCGTTCAGCATCCACCCGGCATCGAGTTCCCTGGTGCCGGGGCGATGCCGCCGGATGGTGAACGATGTGATCGGCAGCTGCTCCACTGCGCGGGCATCGGCGCGCAGGTCACCGGCGATCCCCTGTTCGAGCACCGAATACGCGGTGCGGTTGATTGAATACACCGCCAGCCGCAGGGCGTCGAGCGCCGTGGGTCTCGGACCGAACTCGGCAAGCGTGTGGCCGCCGTCCACCGCGGTTTCGACCACAGCGTAGAAATGCCAGTCTTCGCCCGAATCCCCAGTCATGATGTGCCTCACTCGCTGCGCCTATGTGAGCTATGACACACACCGTAGCGTGAGGTGGCGACAGGTTTACGGCGGCGCGCCGCTCGTTCGGCAAAACTTCGTTCGCGGACGAACGCCACGATCCCGTCACATCCGCGGGACCCCGGCCGCTGAGCAGACGAACGTCCCTGATCAGTCCTGGATCTGAGCTTGAATCCAGTCAACCTGATTGTCGACGCGCGCAGCGGTGTCGAGTTGGTCGTGCGGGCAGGGCGGGCCATCGTTCTCCACACCGACCAAGACGCCCCCGGACAGGCCCGTCGGAATGAAATAGGGTGCGCCCGAGTCGAACAGACATGCGCTCGTCGTCCGCAGCGGGAGCAGGCCTGCCACGTTGACGGTCGTATCCGTCACCTCTCTGACCCTGAATCCTCCGAGTCTCACGTGTTGCGCGGGCATCGGATCGACCGACGAGTGTGCACCCCACCCGTCGATGGCAACCAGGTCACCGACCTCAGGTGGATCGGCTGGAAGTTGGATCGGCTCGATGTCGGTGATCGGCTCCGACAGCTTCGCCAACGCGAGGTCGTTGACGGACGACTGACGGACATCGACGACATCCCTTGTGTAGCCGCCGCCGAACGAGGCGGACGATCCCGTGTCCTGCAACCGAGTCTTCCCGACATGGGCGACTACGTCGTATCGTGGCGGCCCGTCAACCGGGACGCCTGCCCCGTCGTGAAAGCAATGCCCTGCGGAAATGATCCATTGCGGTGCTATGAGGGCACCCGAGCATGCGCTGTCCCGCGTTCCGCCGTCCGGTGTAGGGATTCCGGTCGCTGTGAGCTGGGTATTGAATCCGAATGTCCCGGGGGGTGCGTCGATACCGTGCGCAACCGCTCCCGCAGGGCCGGCCGCACCGACTGACAACGCGAAGAAAAGTGCGGATACCGCCAACGCCTCTAGCCTGTTCACACCGAGCGACGGTACCGAAGGCCTTCACCCCCGGCAATGCCCGAAAACACGCCTCACGCGACGGCTCGCCGTCCGATCTCGAACAGCTCTTGCGGATCGTCGATCCCCTTGAGCTGGTGACTTCCCATGGACTCACCCCAGAACTCGTCGAGGTCGATTTCGTCGTAGAAATCTCCGGTCACGATGACCTCACGCGCCCGTGCGGCCGCGACGATCCTGCTGGCCATGTTGACAGGCCTGCCGAACCAGTCGCCGGCGCTCGGCACCGCAGTTCCCCATGCGATCCCCGCGCGTAGCGGCGGCGGACCTTCCTGACGAGCGGCGTCGACCAGATCCAATGCCGCGTGCGCGAGCGCTGTCGCGTCCGGCGACACCATCATCACAGCATCCCCGATTGTCTTCACAAGCCGCACAGGCGAACTGACGACATCGGTGGCAAGCCGGTCGAGCCGCTCGGCAACCCGCCCGAGATCGGTAGGTGCAACCTGCTCGCCGAGCACCGTGAATCCCACGAGGTCGGCGAAGCACACACCCACCTCCTGAGCTCCGTGTAAATGAAGATCGGAGTCGCGTGCGATCCCGACAGCATCCGACCGCAATTGCTGCCGCAGGCTGGTCGCAAGAATGCGCGCAAGGATGTGCGACTCGAAGTCGGCGAACCTGCGCACCTCCACCGCGAACCGCAACGCGACTTCAGGATGGTCTTTTGCCGACTCGAGCCGATCCTGCAGAAGCGCATCCGCGGCATCGGCAACCGACCAGATGTTGCGGCCGAGCGCCCGGGCGGCCGCGAACAACCCGCTCTCGTCGAGACCCAAACTCCGATACTGTTCGAGTCCGCGCACGAGTTCGAGGTCACTATCGCTGTAGTAGTCGTCATCTCTGGAGACGCCGCGCCCAATCGCCCGGAACCATCGACGAGCGTCCCCGGCGCTCACCCCCGTCTTCCGCGATACCTCCTCGAGGCTGTAGCTGCCCTTGGGCGACAGCGCGTGTTCGAGGAGATGGTGCGCGAGGCGATTGTCTTCGGTGGCCGCCCGCAACTGATCGATCGTCATGCCCTCGGCGACCAGCGTGTCGAGAACGCCGGCCCGCGCCGTCCGGTCCGGGCCGCTGAGCCCGTCGAGCAAGCCTGCCGCCTCGAAGACCTGAAGGCTGTCGGGCTGCGGACCCGGCCGCCGGAGCGAGCGTGGCAAGGGCGACACCAGCCGACCCGGCTGTGGAGTCGGCCAGGTTCTCGAAAGCGGACGATGCACGACCTCATCATCTCAGGATCACTGAGGTCACTCCAGGCTATCTGCGAGAACTCCTTGCAACGTCGGCCGAGACAGAACTATATTCGGTTCATGCCGATTCAGAGTCTGTTACTCGACGCGGCGGAGGGTCACTTCGCGCAGCACGGCGTACTCGGAACTCGACTGGCCGATATTCGCGAAGAAGTCGGTGTCAGCGTCGGCGGGATCTACCACCATTTCCCCAGCAAGAAAGAGCTCTATGCCGAGGTATGGTTGCGCGCCCTGGGCGAGTACCAAGACATGTTCCGGGCCGTGCTCGCCGAGTCCACCGGAGCCCGAGGAGGCATAGAGGGCGTAGTCGCCTCACACCTGGAGTGGGTGGCCGCGAACCCCGACCGAGCCACCATCCTCGTCTCACCCCGCCCTCCCGGCATCAACGAGCGGGCAGCCGAAGGCAACAGAATCTTCTTCCGCACCGTCATGGCGTGGTGGCGGACGCACCAGAACTACGGATCCGTCCGCCGATTGGACTTCGACGTGCTCAATGCGCTGTGGCTCGGCCCGGCGCAGGAGTACTCACGACATTGGCTCGCCGGATCAATTGCCACCGATCCCACCTCCGTCGCGCCAGACCTGGCGCGTGCGGCCTGGAACTCGCTACGTAGCCAGGAGTGAACACATGACAGTCGACGCCGTCTTGACCTCCGACACTGCGCGGGCCGTGCTCGCCGCGCAACCGTTCAGCATGCTCCTCGGTGCGCGGATGACGCACTTCGGAGACGGCCGCACCAGCCTGGAAATTCCGGTGCGGGACGAACTGAGGCAGCAGAACGGGTTCGTGCACGGCGGGGTCCTCTCGTACGCCGCGGACAACGCACTCACCTTCGCGGCGGGGACCATGCTCGGCTCCAACATCATGACGGCCGGCTTCACGATCACCTACTTGCGACCGGCGGATGGGGTTGTACTGCGCGCCGATGCGTGGGCCGACACCGCCACACGGCGGCAGGCGCTGTGCCGCTGCGACATCTACGCCGTACAAGAGAACGGCGAGGAGGTGCTGTGTGCCGCCGCACAGGGCACCGCGATGGCGCGACGGTGACCAATATGCTGCGGCGGCCTCAGCAGCGATGAAACACGTTGGGCGGCTGTAAGAGCCGCCCAACGTGTGAGGAACACCGAGAATGATCAGTGCATCATGGCCGCCGGCGCGTCCTCGGCACCGAGGTTCGGGTTCACCGACTTCTTGCGCGGCAACAGCATCGCAGGGATGAGCGTGAGCAGGATCAGCACGGCCGCCACGACGAACGTGTTGCCGAACGAATCGGCGAGTTCCGAAAAGCCCCTGGCCAACACGTCAGGAGGGGTCTGCGATGCGATTTGCGAAGCTTCCGGTGAATCCCCACGCGACGCGGCCGCCAGCCCTGCCGCTCCGTGACTCAGGATCTGATTCGTCAGTACAACCGACATCACCGCGGTTCCGATCGAGCCGGAGGTCTGCTGCACGATGTTCATCAGCGACGAGCCGCGCGCCACCTGTTCATGAGAAAGCGTCACGATCGCGGCGGTCATCAGCGGCATCATCGTGCAGCCCATGCCCATACCCATCACGAACAGCGCACCCATCAGCAACCATGTCGGGGAATCCGCAGCCACCTGGGTAAAGACACTTAGTCCAATGAAGATCAACGGCAACCCGGTCAGCACGATCTTGCCCGCACCGATCCTGTCGACGAGACGCCCAGCGATCGGCATGGTCAGCATCGCGCCGATACCCTGCGGCGCCATCACAAGACCAGCGGCGAGAGTGGTGTGACCACCGACTTGAATGAAGTAGCTCGGGAACAACAGTCCGGCACCCATGAACGCGACGACGAACATCGATGTGGTGATCACCGCAACGGTCAGCTGCCGATTCTTGAACAGATGCAGGTCGATCAGCGGATGGTCCTTGTTCAGCGCGTGGAACACGAACGCGACGATCAACGCGAGTCCGATCGCACCAGGTACCAGTACCCGCGCGGACGCGACGGTTCCGACCTCGGGGATGGACGACACACCGAACAGGAAAAGCGCCAGGCCGGGTGAGAGCAACAGCATCCCGAGGACGTCGAACGACTCCGAAGGCGACGGCCGATCGGACGGCAGAATCACGAACGCAGCAATAAGGGCGACAACACCGATCGGCAGATTGATCAAGAAGATCCAGTGCCAACTGGCCGCTTCGATCAACCAGCCGCCGAGGATGGGGCCACCGATGGGACCGAGCAGCATCGGAATGCCGAGCACCGCCATGACCCGACCCACCCGGTCCGGGCCCGCAGCCCTCGTCATGATCGTCATACCGAGGGGCATCAGCATTCCGCCGCCAAACCCCTGCAGCACTCGGAAGCCGATCAGCGAGGTGATGTCCCACGCCATACTGCACGCCACGGAACCGACAACGAACAGCACCAACGCCGTCATGTACAGGCGCTTGGTTCCGAAGCGGTCGGCCGCCCACCCAGTCACCGGAATGACGGTGGCCAGCGCGAGGGTGTACCCGGTCATGGTCCATGCGACAGTGGCGTACGTGCTGTCGAAGTCCTGGGCGAACGTAGTGAGCGCGACGCTGACCACAGTCACGTCGAGGATCGACATGATGGCGCCGAGCACTACAACCGATGCGATCTTGAGGACCGTGCCATCGAGTTTGTCGGACGCCGCGGGCGCGGCCTTCGGCAATGTCATCCGCAGTTCTCCTGGTTGAGTTCTCGCAGGGCATCCTCGGTGAGGATCGGTTGTTGTGCTTCGATCAGTCGAGTTCGGTCGGTCTCGAGGAATCAACAAACGCGAACCGTGCAGCTGATCTCGCTTGCGTTCGACGTGCCAAATGGCGCGCCGCAGCCACCGAGAGTCGCATCGTTTCCACGACCTCGGAGAGCGGAATTCGAAGAACAGATCACGCAGTCTTGCCAGGCACCCACAAGTACTAGCGCTCACGCAACTATCGCCTAGGTGCAACTACAGCGCAACCGAATTGTCAGTGATCCAGACCACCCAGCGCGGTAAGAGGGGGCAGGCTCAGTGCATCATGACCGTCGGAGCGCCTTCGGTCTCGACGTCCGGATTCTCCGACTTCTTGCGCGGCAGCAGGAACGCAGGGATAAATGTCAGCAGTATCAGGACCGCCGCGACAACGAATGTGTTGCCGAAGGCGTCGGCGAGTTCTGAGAATGCGTTGGCCAGCACCTCCGGCGGCGTCTGCGCGACGATCTGCGCCGCCTCCGGCGTACCGCCACGCGACGCGGCTGCTAGTCCAGCGGTTTGGTGGCTCAGGATCTGATTCGTCAGCACAACCGACATCACCGCGGCCCCGATCGAGGTCGCTGTCTGCTGCACGATGTTCACCAGCGTCGAACCGCGCGCCACCTGCTCATTGGAAAGTGTCACGAGCGCCGCGGTCATCAGCGGCATCATCGTGCAGCCCATTCCCAGACCCATCACGAACAGCGCACCCATCAGCAACCACGTCGAAGTATCGGCTGCCACCTGAGTGAACACACCCAACCCTACGAGGGTCAGCGGCAGCCCGGTCAGCACGATCTTGCCCGGACCGATCTTGTCCACGAGCCACCCGGCGATCGGCATGGTCAGCATCGCGCCGATACCCTGCGGCGCCATCAGCAGACCGGCGCCAAGTGTGGTGTGCCCACCCACCTGGATGAAGTAGCTCGGGAACAACAGTCCGGCACCCATGAACGCGACGACGAACATCAACATGGTGATCACCGCAACGGTCAGCTGCCGGTCCTTGAACAGATGCAGGTCGATCAGCGGATGGTCCTTGTTCAGCGCGTGGAGTACGAACGCGACGATCAGCGTGAGTCCGATCGCACCGGACACCAACACTCTGGCCGAGGCCACCGTTCCGACATCCGGGATGGACGAAACACCGAACAGGAATGTCGCCAAACCTGGTGAGAGCAGCAGCATTCCGACGAAGTCGAACGATTCCGAAGGCGATGGCTCGTCGGGCTGCAGAATGAAGTATGCGGCCGCCATGGCGACAAGGCCGATGGGCGGGTTGATCAGGAAGATCCAGTGCCAGCTCGCGACCTCGATCAACCAGCCACCGAGGATGGGGCCACCGATGGGACCGAGCAGCACCGGGATGCCGAGCACCGCCATGACCCGACCCACCCGGTCTGGGCCCGCAGCCCTGGTCAGGATCGTCATTCCGAGGGGCATCAGCATGCCGCCGCCAAGCCCCTGAAGAACGCGGAAGCCGATAAGCGAGGTGATGTCCCACGCCATGCTGCATGCCACGGAACCGACGACGAACAACGCCAAAGCCGTCATGTAGAGGCGCTTGGTTCCGAAGCGGTCGGCCGCCCATCCGGTCACCGGAATGACGGCCCCCAGCGCAAGCGTGTAGGCGGTCATCGTCCACGCGACGGTGGCATACGTACTGTTGAATTCTCGCGTGAACGTTGTGAGCGCGACGCTGACCACAGTCACGTCAAGGATCGACATGGTGGCACCGAGTACCACGACGGACGCGATCTTGAGGAGCGTTCCGTCTAGTTTGTCAGGCGCCGCAGGCGCCTCCTTCGGCGATGTCATAGCCTTTCTCCTGATTCAGTTCTCTCAGAGCATTGGCGGCGAGGACAGGTCTCAGCGCCTCGATCAGTCGAGACCGGTCGCCCTCCGGAATCAGCGACGCGAAACGACGCAACTGTTCACGTCTGTATTCGATGTGCCGGGTCGCTGCCGTGTGACCTGCGGCGGACAACGACACCCGCTTGACGCGCCGGTCACGCTCATCCTCCCGGCGGACAACCAGGCCGAGCTTCACGAGTTGATCGATGTTTCGACCTGCCGCAGCCACCGACAGCCCCAGCTGTTCCGCAACCTCGTTGATCGGAAGCGGTTCGCCGCGATGAGCCAACGCGAAGAGGATCCGCACCTGCGTGAAGGTGAGGTCCAGCTCGAAGAGGCTGTCCATCAACTCCCCCTCGTTCATCACCTGAGTGAAGAAATCGTTGAAGAGTTCGAAGAGAAGATCAGCAGTGGCGTCAGACACACTGAAATGCTAGCGCTCATGCAACTATTAGCCAAGTGCAACCATTGTCCAAGTGCAACCATTGCGCATGCAAAACGCTTGCGAGGTGGACGTAATTTTTGACCGATCCGCCAATCTCGAGGACGTGAAGAACTGTTCCCTCCAACAGCCGCCGTCGCATGATGGGAGAATGCGGACGACGCCCACGACAGAAGGAACAGCATCTTGGCACTCGACCGACCACTCGCAGTTCCACCTTCACGCGGTAGATTCTTCGAGGCCTCCTGGCCTGTCCGAACAGGCGATATAGACGCTGCAAAGCGACTGCGCCTCGATGGGATCGCGCGATACCTACAAGATGTCGGGCTGGACAACCTCGAAGCAGCACAAGCGGCCGACAGTCACCCTCTGTGGATCGTCCGGCGGACCGTCATCGACATTGTGCGACCCGCCGTCTGGCCAGAGCGGGTGCATCTTCGTCGCTGGTGCTCTGCGCTATCGACGCGATGGACGAACATGCGGGTGCAGATCGAGGGCGAATCAGGCGCCCTGATCGAGACCGAAGGCTTCTGGATCCACATCAGCCCCGACACCGGAATGCCCACCAGGATTGACGACGAATTCATCGAAAGCCTCGGTGAATCCGCCGACGAGCACAGACTCAAGTGGAAGCGCTGGCTCGTCGAGAACGCTCCCGCCGCCGACGGCGAAGATGTCGAGGACTACGAATTCGTGTTGCGTCGCACCGACATCGACCCATTCGACCACGTCAACAATGCGGTCTACTGGCAAGCCGTGGAGGAGTTGCTCGCAGACCACGAACATCCCGGCGGTGGCCGACTCGTCGACAATCCTCATCGCGCTGTACTCGAGTACCTTGCCCCGATCGTCTCGACCGACAAGATCGTCCTGCGGTTCCGCCGGAACGACACATCGCTGACCGTCTGGTTTCTGGTCGACGATGCCCTGCGGGCGGTTGCCCATGTCGGACTACTGCACACGACATCGCCGATATCACCTGAGTCACCAGATTCGGCGAAGCCGATCAGCTGAGCTCTCGGACCGAGATCAACCGTTCACCGACGGGCTCTGAGAGAGCGGAGGATTCGTGCAGGTGCGCGACGGCTGATCTGCACCGCTCCGGTTGTGCGGCGAGGCCTCGCACACAGCTCTCCTCCGCAATTCGGGCACAGATTGTTCATCTCGGAAGTGCAGGCACTGCAGAATGTGCATTCGTAACTGCAGATCGCGGCATCGGAATCGTTTCGCAGCGGCGCACGGCACGCCTGGCATTCGGTCTTCATGGCCAACATGTTCATCGCCCCCAGATCGTGTCGGTCAGAGTAGACAGCCCGAACGCACGTTTGCTTCGACGCTTCCAGTGCGCCGAACGGTGCATTCGCCCGCCTTCGGGTGTTCGGGTATTCCGTGGAGGAATCTTCGGCAGATCCTAACCCCCGCCCACTCGCGATCGCGGGAAACCTGATCTAGCGTCGACCCATGTCCGCGAATTCCCCGGCACCCGACCGCACCCTGATCTTGATGCGCCATGGCAAGGCGGGGTATTCGGAGAGCGCCACGGATCACGAACGCCCCCTCACGACGCGCGGGCGGAGGGAGGCCGGACTGGCAGGCGAATGGTTGAGGTCGAATCAACCTACGATCGACGCCGTACTGTGTTCGAGCGCGCGCCGCACCCGCGAGACACTCGAGGCCACGCGGATCGACGCCCCCACCCGAGTGGTCGACGGTCTCTACGGCGCATACCCGGGGCGGGTTCTGGAGGAAATCGCTCAGATCGAGCCTGCGGTGCGCACTCTGCTGGTAGTCGGCCATGCTCCGGGGATGCCTCTGACGGCATTGGACCTGGCAGACGACCTCGACACCGGGGCTGCCCGCCTGATACGCGAGAAGTTCCCGACATCGGCACTCGCCGTGCTCACGGTGCCATGTGAATGGGACGAGCTCACCTCGCGTGCGGCATTACTGACCACACTGCACATCCCCAGGTAGCGGCGTCAGAACAACTTCCGTCCGGCGACCGCGACGACTCCGAGCACAATCGCCAGCACAAGTGCCCACCCGAATCCGAGCAGCCACCACACCACGCCGAACACGACCAGCGCCGGCGCCACCGTGATGAGCGCGATCGCGGGACTCTCTCTCACCACCTCGAGTGCCGACTCTGCCTTGACGCGATCGATCCTCTTTCTCTCCGACATCCTGGCCTCCGTTCAACGATTCAGTCATATCGGTCAGGTGTAATCGAGAGTAGTCGTCGCGAAAAAATGTTGGCCCCACCCCCGAAGAGAAAGGGGTGGGGCCAACACGCTTTCGTATATGTGGTCGACGAGCCTCGAGGCCCGTCAACCACACGCAGAGCGCCTACCGGTAATCGTTACTGAACCCGTAGTCGTCCAGCGGAACCGCGGCACCGGTGCCCTGGCCGAAGCCGTCCGGGCTGTAGTACTGATCGTCGTACGACGGAACCGCATACGCGGCAGCGCGGGCCTCCTCGGTCGGCTGAACCTGGATGTTGCGGTAACGGTTGATTCCGGTACCCGCAGGGATCAGCTTTCCGATGATCACGTTCTCCTTGAGACCGATCAGCTTGTCCGAGCGGCAGTTGATCGCCGCATCGGTCAGCACACGAGTGGTCTCCTGGAAGGACGCCGCCGACAACCACGAGTCCGTTGCCAGCGATGCCTTGGTGATACCCATCAGCACCGGACGTCCGGCCGCGGGCTCGCCGCCCTCGGCGACGACGCGACGGTTGGCCGCCTCGAAGTCCGCACGCTCGGTCAGCGAACCGGGCAGGAACTCCGTCGCACCCGAGTCGATGATCGTCACGCGACGCAGCATCTGGCGCACGATGACCTCGATGTGCTTGTCGTGGATCGACACACCCTGGCTCCGGTACACCTCCTGAACCTCGTTGACGAGGTGGATCTGCACCTGACGGGGGCCCATGACACGCAGCACCTCGTGCGGATCGGCAGCACCTTCCATGAGCTGCTGACCGACCTCCACGTGGTCGCCATCCGCCAGCAGGCGCTCGGTGCCGTCTTCGTGCTTGAAGACACGCAGACGCTGACGCTTCGAGAGCTTGTCGTAGACAACCTCCTCGCCGCCGTCGTCCGGGACGATGGTGATCTTGTAGAAGCGATCGCCGTCCTCGAGCTGCACACGACCGGTCACATCGGCGATCGGGGCCTTGCCCTTGGGGACGCGGGCCTCGAACAACTCCTGGACACGCGGCAGACCGCCGGTGATGTCGTCTCCGGCGACACCACCCTGGTGGAACGTACGCATGGTCAGCTGGGTACCGGGCTCACCGATGGACTGCGCGGCCACGATACCGACGGCCTCACCGATGTCGACGAGCTTGCCGGTGGCCATCGAACGGCCGTAGCAGGTGGCACAGACGCCGGTGCCGGTGGTGCAAGTGAGCACCGAGCGGACCTTGACCTGTGTGATGCCCGCTTCGAGCAGCGCGTCGATAGCCGGGTCACCCAGGTCGTGTCCGCGCTCGACGATGACGTTGCCGTCGGCGTCGACCGCATCGGCCGCAAGGGTGCGGGCGTACGTGCTCGTCTCCACGTGGGGATCGCGGATCATCGAGCCATCGGCCTGCTTCTCGGCGATCGTGGTGACGATGCCGCGCTCGGTTCCACAGTCCACCTCGCGGACGATGACGTCCTGTGAGACGTCCACCAGACGACGGGTCAGGTAACCCGAGTCGGCGGTGCGCAGCGCGGTATCGGCCAGACCCTTACGTGCACCATGCGTATTGATGAAGTACTCGAGAACGGTCAGGCCTTCCTTGAAGGAAGACTTGATCGGACGCGGGATGAACTCACCCTTCGGGTTCGTCACCAAGCCCTTCATGCCGGCGAGCGAACGAACCTGAGTCATGTTGCCGGCGGCACCGGACTTCACGATCATCGGGATCGGGTTCTCGTCAGGGAAGTGTGCCTCCATCACCCGCCCGACCTCGTCGGTGGCTTCGGACCAGATCTTGACCAGTGCACTGTTGCGCTCGGTCTTGTTCAGAGCACCACGCTGGTACTTCTTCTCGATCTGATCGGCCTGCTGCTCGAAGGACTCCATGATCTCGGCCTTCTCCGGCGGCACGAGGACGTCGGAGATCGAGACCGTGACGCCCGAACGCGTCGCCCAGTAGAACCCGGCGTCCTTGAGCTTGTCGACGGTCTGCGCGACCACGATCATGGGGTAGCGCTCGGCGAGATCGTTGATGATCGTGGCCTGGCGCTTCTTCGGCATCTGCTCGTTGACGAACGGGTAGTCCGAAGGAAGCAGCTCGTTGAAGAGCACACGACCCAGCGTGGTCTCCGCGGTCCAGCCGTCGCCGTAGTTCCAGCCCTCGGGGAACAGCTCAGCCTCGAGGTCACGGGGCGGGCGCTGCTGCGTGAGCCGCACCTTGATCTTCGCCTGTACATCGAGGGCGCCACGATCGACAGCCATCTGAGCCTCTGCCGGCGAGGAGAACACACCCTGCTCGGCCTCGTCCTTCTTGGGTGCTGCGAGTTCCCCGACGGCGCCTTCGTCCATCCGGGTCAGGTGGTACAGCCCGGTGACCATGTCCAGACGGGGCATGGCGAGCGGCCGACCCGAGGCGGGCGACAGGATGTTGTTCGACGAGAGCATGAGGATGCGAGCCTCTGCCTGCGCCTCGGCGGACAACGGGAGGTGCACGGCCATCTGGTCACCGTCGAAGTCGGCGTTGAAGGCTTCACACACCAGCGGGTGAAGCTGAATGGCCTTGCCTTCGACCAACTGCGGCTCGAACGCCTGGATGCCCAGTCGGTGCAGCGTCGGCGCACGGTTCAGCAGGACGGGGTGCTCGCCGATGACCTCTTCGAGGACGTCCCACACCTGTGCCCGCTGGCGTTCCACCATGCGCTTGGCCGACTTGATGTTCTGCGCGTGGTTCAGGTCCACCAGGCGCTTCATCACGAAAGGCTTGAACAGTTCGAGTGCCATCAGCTTCGGCAGACCACACTGGTGCAGCTTCAGCTGCGGGCCGACGACGATGACGGAACGACCCGAGTAGTCGACACGCTTACCGAGCAGGTTCTGACGGAATCGGCCCTGCTTGCCCTTGAGCAGGTCGCTCAGGGACTTCAGCGGGCGGTTACCGGGCCCGGTGACGGGACGGCCGCGCCGACCGTTGTCGAACAGTGCGTCGACGGACTCCTGCAGCATCCGCTTCTCGTTGTTGACGATGATCTCGGGGGCACCGAGATCGATCAGTCGCTTGAGCCGGTTGTTACGGTTGATCACGCGGCGATACAGGTCGTTCAGGTCCGAGGTGGCGAAGCGACCACCGTCGAGCTGAACCATCGGACGCAGCTCCGGCGGAATCACCGGAACAGCGTTGAGGACCATGCCCGTCGGCGAGTTCTGGTTGGCCTGGAACGCGGCGACGACCTTGAGACGCTTGAGGGCACGAAGCTTCTTCTGCCCCTTGCCGCTGCGGATGGTCTCGCGCAGGGACTCGGCCTCGGCGTCGATGTCGAAGTTCTCCATGAGCTTCTGGATCGACTCGGCGCCCATGGCACCGGTGAAGTACTCGCCGTAGCGATCGACCAACTCGCGGTAGAGAAGCTCGTCGACGATGAGCTGCTTGACACTCAGCTTGGTGAAGGTATTCCAGATCTCTTCGAGACGATCCAGCTCACGCTGAGCACGGTCGCGGATCTGACGCATTTCGCGTTCTCCGCCGTCCTTGACCTTGCGGCGGACGTCGGACTTGGCACCCTCCGCCTCCAGCTCGGCGATGTCAGCCTCGAGCTTCTGAGCGCGAGCCTCGAGGTCCCCGTCGCGCTGATCGGCGATCGTCTTCTTCTCGACCTGCATCTCTGCCTCGAGCGTGGACAGCTCGTTGTGACGCAGTTCCTCGTCGACGCCGACGATGACATACGCGGCGAAGTAGATGATCTTCTCGAGATCCTTCGGCGCGAGGTCCAGCAAGTAGCCGAGACGGCTGGGCACACCCTTGAAGTACCAGATGTGTGTGACCGGGGCAGCCAGTTCGATGTGGCCCATGCGCTCACGCCGAACCTTTGCGCGAGTCACCTCGACGCCGCAGCGTTCACAGATGATGCCCTTGAAGCGGACACGCTTGTACTTTCCGCAGTAGCATTCCCAGTCCCGGGTGGGGCCGAAGATCTTCTCGCAGAAAAGGCCGTCCTTTTCAGGCTTGAGCGTGCGGTAGTTGATGGTCTCCGGCTTCTTGACCTCACCGTAAGACCAGTTGCGGATGTCCTCTGCGCTGGCGAGGCCAATGCGAAGCTCATCGAAGAAGTTGACGTCGAGCACGTAACTTCCTTTCCCCAGAGGGATTGTGGATCAGCGGTGGCCGCCGATTCCTGACTGCCAATTCCAAATGTGGACTACGCCCCCGGGCCGTGATTTCCCACGGCCCGGAGACCACTACCTAATTCGCGAGGTCGTCGACCGTCGCCGCTTCGTTCCTCGACAGGTTGATGCCCAGGTTCGCTGCGGCCCGCTCCAGGTCCTCGTCGTCACCGTCCGCCATCGCGATGGCCGCACCGTCCGAGGACAGCACCTCCACGTTGAGGCAGAGCGACTGGAGCTCCTTGAGGAGCACCTTGAACGACTCGGGGATGCCCGGCTCGGGGATGTTCTCACCCTTGACGATGGCTTCGTACACCTTGACTCGACCCACCACGTCGTCCGACTTGATGGTGAGCAGCTCCTGCAGCGTGTATGCGGCGCCGTAGGCCTGCATCGCCCAGCACTCCATCTCACCGAAGCGCTGGCCACCGAACTGTGCCTTACCGCCGAGCGGCTGCTGGGTGATCATCGAGTACGGACCGGTCGAGCGAGCGTGGATCTTGTCGTCGACCAAGTGGTGCAGCTTGATGATGTACATGTAGCCGACCGACACCGGGTACGGGAACGGCTCGCCGGAACGGCCGTCGAACAACGTCGCCTTTCCGTCGGGCGCGACCATGACCTCGCCGTCGCGGTTCGGCAGCGTCGATCCGAGGAGACCGGTGAGCTCGTCTTCCTTCGCACCGTCGAACACCGGAGTGGCGATGTTGGACTCGGCCGGCGCGGACAGCATCTCCTCGGGCAGGTTCTGCGCCCAGTCCGGACGCGAACCGTCCCCCGCGATCTGCACGTTCCAGCCGGTCTTGCCGATCCAGCCGAGGTGAGTCTCGAGAACCTGACCGATGTTCATACGACGCGGGACACCGTGGGTGTTCAAGATGATGTCGACCGGTGTGCCGTCGGGCAGGAACGGCATGTCCTCCTGCGGGAGGATCTTGCCGATGACGCCCTTGTTTCCGTGACGACCGGCGAGTTTGTCGCCGTCCTGAATCTTGCGCTTCTGCGCCACATAGACACGGACCAACTCGTTGACACCGGGGGGCAGATCGTCTTCGTCGTCCCGCGAGAACACGCGAATGCCGATGACCTTGCCGGTCTCACCGTGGGGAACCTTCAGCGACGTGTCGCGAACCTCGCGAGCCTTCTCGCCGAAGATCGCACGCAACAGTCGCTCCTCCGGGGTCAGCTCGGTCTCGCCCTTCGGCGTGACCTTTCCGACCAGGACGTCACCGTCACGAACCTCGGCACCGATACGGATGATTCCGCGCTCATCGAGGTCGGCGAGGACCTCATCGGAGACGTTCGGGATGTCACGGGTGATCTCCTCGGCACCAAGCTTGGTGTCGCGGGCATCGATCTCGTGCTCCTCGATGTGAATCGAGGTCAGGACGTCCTCTTCCACGAGTCGCTGCGACAGGATGATCGCGTCCTCGTAGTTGTGGCCTTCCCACGGCATGATCGCAACGAGCAGGTTCTTGCCGAGCGCCATCTCACCGTTCTCGGTGCAGGGACCGTCCGCCAGGACCTGCCCGGACTCGACGCGCTGTCCCTCGTCCACGATCGGACGCTGGTTTGCGCAGGTGCCCTGGTTGGAACGCGCAAACTTGCGCATCCGGTAGGTCGTGCGGCTTCCGTCGTCGGCCATGACCGTGACGTAGTCGGCGGAGACCTCTTCCACGACACCGGTCTTGTCGTTGACGATGACGTCGCCCGCATCGACGGCAGCGCGCAACTCCATGCCGGTACCGACCAGAGGCGCCTCGCTGCGAACGAGCGGCACCGCCTGACGCTGCATGTTCGCGCCCATCAAGGCACGGTTGGCGTCGTCGTGCTCGAGGAACGGGATCATCGCGGTCGCGACGGAAACCATCTGGCGAGGAGAGACGTCCATGTAGTCGATGTCCGAGGACGACATGAACTCGACCTCGCCGCCCTTACGGCGAACGAGGATCTTCTCGTCGGTGAAGTGACCGTCGGCGTCGATAACAGAGTTGGCCTGCGCGACGACGTGGCGGTCCTCCTCGTCCGCAGTCAGGTAGTCAACCTGATCGGTGACTCGGCCGTCGACGACTTTGCGGTACGGCGTCTCGATGAAACCGAACGGGTTGACCCGCGCGTACACCGAAAGCGAACCGATCAGGCCGATGTTCGGGCCCTCTGGAGTTTCGATCGGGCACATGCGGCCGTAGTGCGAGGGGTGTACGTCTCGCACTTCGAGGCCGGCGCGCTCACGGGACAGACCACCCGGGCCGAGGGCGGAGAGACGACGCTTGTGCGTCAGCCCCGACAGCGGGTTGTTCTGGTCCATGAACTGCGACAGCTGGGAAGTTCCGAAGAACTCCTTGATCGCGGCCACGACGGGCCGGATGTTGATCAGCGTCTGCGGCGTGATGGCCTCGACGTCCTGCGTGGTCATGCGCTCACGAACCACTCGCTCCATGCGGGACAAGCCCACGCGGATCTGGTTCTGGATGAGTTCACCGACCGTACGCAGACGGCGGTTTCCGAAGTGGTCGATATCGTCGACCTCGACCGGCACCGTGACCCCGCCAGGCGCGGTCATCTCGGTGTCGCCGGCGTGCAAGCGCACCAAGTATTCGATGGTGGCGACGATGTCTTCCTCGGTGAGGGTCGACGCAACGATCGGCTGCCCGGTGTTGAGGCCCAGCTTCTTGTTGATCTTGTAGCGACCCACGCGAGCCAGGTCGTAGCGCTTGTCCTTGAAGAACAGGTTCTCGAGGAGTGTCTGCGCGCTCTCCTTGGTCGGCGGCTCGCCCGGACGCAGCTTGCGGTAGATGTCGAGCAGCGCCTCGTCGGTGCCGGCTGCGTTGTCCTTCTCCAGCGTGGCCATGAGGATCTCGGAGAAACCGAAGCGCTCGGTGATCTGCTCGGTGGTCCAGCCGAGAGCCTTCAGCAGCACGGTCACCGGCTGACGGCGCTTGCGGTCGATGCGGACGCCAACCGTGTCGCGCTTGTCGATGTCGAACTCGAGCCAGGCACCACGGCCCGGGATGACCTTGACGCTGTGCAGGTCCTTCTCGGTAGCTTTGTCGACGGTGTGGTCGAAGTAGACACCCGGGGAACGCACCAGCTGGGAGACCACAACACGCTCGGTGCCGTTGATGATGAACGTGCCCTTGTCGGTCATCATCGGGAAGTCACCCATGAAGACGGTCTGGCTCTTGATCTCACCGGTGTTGTTGTTGATGAACTCTGCGGTGACGAACAACGGCGCCGCGTAGGTCATGTCCTTGTCTTTGCACTCGTCCACCGAGGCCTTGACCTCGTCGAAGCGCGGGTCCGAGAAGGACAGAGACATCGAGCCCGAGAAGTCTTCGATCGGCGAGAGCTCTGCGAGGATGTCTTCGAGGCCACCGGAGACTTCGCTGTCGCCGCGGGCCTCAGCGCGTTCGCGCCAGTTCTGCGCGCCTATCAACCACTCGAAAGAATCGGTTTGTACATCGAGGAGCCCTGGAACTTCGAGGGGTTCGCGAATCTTCGCGAAGGAAACCCTCTTCGGGGCTCCGGGGATTCCGGAAACTGCCTTGGTCTGGCTAGAGACTGCCAAGATGCGTCCTTCCAGCACCTCACGCGGGCCGCCCTTGCTGTTGCGACCGCCGCTGTATCTGCTTCGAATTTCGCCGCTTACAACCCGAACGAAACTCGCCACAGTTGCTGAAGTGTGAAGCATTCGCAGCGTTACGGACGAGGGGTGGACAGGAGGCAGCCAGCGCAACGTCCAAAAGTACACCCAAACTCAGTAGATGTCGAGTCGGGCACCCCAAACAGCACCCAGATAGGGGCGCTCCGCCACGCGGGCAATGCGCGTGTGCACGCATTAGAGTGACGGGTGATCAACGTGGCGTCAAGCGCTAGAGCGCATGTCGTGTGGTTTCCCCACAATCTCAGCGCGTCCCCGGAACCGATCCTCAGCTGCTGACCTCGACGAACTCAGCCGTCGCTGTCGGATATATAGGAAAGCACCCACTTGCCGTCGATCTTCTCCATCTTGATCGAGAGCGGGCTGGCGGCGCTGCCGATTGCCACCGAATCGTCGGTCGCGCTGACGTTCATGTGCGCGAGAAGCTCGGCTCGGTCACCGTCGAGCATCGTGACACCAATGTCGGTGACCGCCGCCTCGGTCGCTGTCCTCGTCTGGATAGCGGCCTGTTTCGTCACCTCTGCTGTCGAATCGAACTCCTCGCGTCTGTCTTCGTCGAGATACTGCCGGGCATTGTCGAAATCCTGGTCGATTGTCTCGTAGTTGTAGGTGTACAGCGCCTCGAGCGCCTCCGTACCTGCCCTGGTCACCTCCGCGGTCGTACCCTGGTCGACCCACGCGGTGTTGGTGATATTCGCTCCCGGTTTGAATGCCGCCACTGCAGCGAACGCACCCAGCACGACCGCCACCGCAGCGAGAATCGCTACGCGTTGCCACGTGATCGCCTTGTTCCTGTTCCCGCTCGGTGCCTCGACCTCGACGGCGGGTGGATTCTCTCGAGTGCCAGTGTCTGATTCGAGGCTCGGAGTCTCGGTCACGCCGGGTGACGTCACCGACTCGGTCGACACCGGCTTCTCGGTCGACACCGGCTTCTCGGTCGACACGGGCTTCTCGGTCGACACCGTTTCGGCTTCGGCGGCTTTCTTCGCCGGGTTCGGCTCACTTACGGGAGCCGGCTCGTTCGTGGGAGCCTGCTCGTTGGCGGGATCTGCCGGTCTTGCAGAAGTTGCCGCACCCGCCACGTTCGGCGTTGCCTTGCGGGTTCCCGCTACGCGGGGGCGCCGACCCCTCGCAGCGCTGCCTGGCAGATTCTTACGAGGCTTGGGAGGCATAATTCACCGCTTTCTCACTAACGCGACTCGCACAGCGGTCACCGCAACACATCCGGTTCACTGACCGCCCGTATCGCCGTCGGGCGCCGTTGCCATATCGCTGGGGGTCGGGTCCACCGGGATCCGACCTTCCTCGAGCGGAATTCGTCCACCAACCGGTTCGACCGATGATGCTCTCCAAACCCCGTCCACGTCCTCGACATCCAGCCGCATCGTCACCTTGACCCTGTTGAACCGGTCCGGCCACGTTGTCGTGACCGCAACGACGACCAGCGCTTTCGCCGTCCCGTCGTCCGTGTTCAGCTCTGTCAAGGTGCCATGAATCAACTCGGCCCTGCTCGACGCCCCTGACTCGCGCATCTGATCGGTAAGCCCGTCGATCGTCGCTTGAAGATCCTGGTTCATCTTCTCGCCCGTGATCGAAGACCTCATGTTCTCGAATGAGCCCTCGATATCAGCGGAATCAACCGTATTGAGATTGATTGCCGCCTGCTGTGCACCTGTCAAGGCTGAATCCCGCGCGGCTGCGATCGGCTTGTCCACGAAGAGCGCGCGTGACCATCCGACGCCGAACCATCCTGCTGCGACAACCGCGATCACCACCAGCACAGTCACCACGCTGAACGAAATATTAAGAGCTGTGTTCTTCCCCGGAGCAGGTTGTCCTGGCTCCGGGTCGGTGGCAATTCGCGTCACGCCAATACCCTACTTATCGTCTTCTTCTACTCACGCCTGATGGAGATCGACGCTACTTGGGGGTAACCCCTAGGAGCGGCGCAAGTTGCGTTGCTATGGGGTTCAAATTCAGGGTGTCCGGCATGACCTTCGGCTTGAAATCCCAAGGCTGAATCGTATCCGGATCTGCGAACACGATTCGGTCTGCACTGCGCACTCCAGTCACACTCCCCTGGGGCACATCGCAACTTGCCTCGGTATTGAAGGGGAAGTCTTGCTGGGTGTCGTCGAAGTTCGGATCCTGCCGCTTCATCTCGGCCAAAATCTCGTATGTCTTCTCGTAGCCGATGGTGCACGACGGCGGATTGTTGGTTTCCAAAACGATTCCCTGATGCACCGTTCCGTCTCCCGGCGCCACAGTCCCGGCCGCCCCGGCGATGGCCGGCAGGAAGATGAGCAGGGGTCGGAGAGCGACTGCGCGCGGACCAAGCTCTTCGGCCACTGCGGCAAGGTTCGTCAAATCAGTGGTGAGGCTCGGCCCGGTCTCGCTCACCAGTCGTCCGATCTCGTCGCTCGCCGGAGTCCCCTGATCGATGATCGAGCGGATGTCGGGGTCACTGCTCCGGAGCTGTGCCGCAACGGCGTCGAGGTCGGAACTGAACTGAGCGATAGCCGACGACTGATCGGTCTGCGTAGCCAACACAGTCTCACTGTCTCCGATGAGGGACAACGTCTCCGGGAGCACGTCGAGTCCGTCCCGCGACAATGCGGAGAGGGAATCCGCCAGCGTCTGCAAATCGTCACCCTTGCCGTCGAAAGCCGCTCCCAGTTCGGTGACGACTGTGCGCAGCGGATCGATCGGCACGGACTTGACCAGAGTGTCGGTTGCCATCAGCAACTGCTCCACGGGAACAGGTGTGAAGGTGTTGCCCTCTTCGATCTCCGAGCCATCGCGGAGGAAGGGGCCCTCATCGTTGTCGGGCTGGAGATCCACGTACTGCTCACCGATCGCTGACCGGTTGGCAACGACCGCCTTGGCCGATGCCGGAATCTCGGACCAGCTGTTGGAGATCTTCAATTGGACGTTGACACCCGTCGGGGTGAGCGACAGATCGCCCACCCGACCGACCGGAACGCCGCGGTACGTGACCTCGGCATTGGTGAAGATTCCGCCGGAGTCTTTGAACTGCGCGTTCACGTCGTATTCACCGAACCCCAGCAAGTTGTCCAGTCGGACATACTTGCCTCCGACGTAGACCAGCCCGAGTACCGCCACGAGGACGAATACGACGAGCTGGATCCTGACCACCCGCGACCTCACTGTCCACCTCCGATTCCGAACTGTTCGAGCAGTCCCGCAAACGGATTCTGCGGGGATCGCGGCTCACTGGGTGCGCCGCCATCCTCGCTGCCGTCCACCGGTGCCGCCACACCCCTCGGGGCGGGAAGCGTCGGCAGAATCGGAAGCAGCGATACGGTTGGCCAACCTGCCTTCGGGCCGTTGCCGTTGTAGTACGGATTCGACGGATCGACAACCGGCTTCGGTTCGCCGAACTTCGGCGGAACATACACCGGGTCGCCCTGGCCGACCCCGAGGGCACTCAGCGCGTTGCCGATCTGAAGATCGACCGACAGGAACAGGTTCACCGAACCGCCGAGCGCGATCTTCTCGATACCGTCCGGGAATGGAAGTGTCGGTATGAACGCGAGCGAATTGGGCAAGTCGTCG
Organism: Rhodococcus sp. WMMA185; assembly: GCF_001767395.1. NCBI lineage: Bacteria > Bacillati > Actinomycetota > Actinomycetes > Mycobacteriales > Nocardiaceae > Rhodococcus > Rhodococcus sp. WMMA185. The sequence goes on from NZ_CP017014.1 coordinate 2,742,768, forward strand.
CCCGACTCGGCGAGTGCTTGCAACGTCGGACGGAGGGCGAGCAGGTCGGCGATCAGATCATCCTTCGACTGATTGATTACCTCAGTTCCGACGGTACCGAGTTGGTCCAGCTGCACCAGCAACTCGGTGAGCTGCGGACGCTGTTCTTCGAGTACTTCAGCAGCAATCGGGAGCTCGTCGAGGATGAGCCCGATCTTTTCGTTCTGTTCGTCGACACGTGCGGTCAGCGTCCCGAGACCGTCTAGGGCGCGGGTGATGTCGTCGCGTTGCTGGTTGAGACCGTCGATGAGGGTGTTCGCCTGTTCGAGCAATCCCCGCACACGGTCCTCACGCCCGTCGAGGGCAAGGCTGAGCTCATGCACGATCGGCTGCAGTTGACCCACACCACCGCCGTTGAGCAGCAGCGACAGTGCGCCGAATACTTGCTCGATCTCGGTGGCATGCCGGGTTCGGTCGAGCCCGATCGTGTCACCGTCTTCGAGTCGCGCGGGATCCTTGTCACCCGGTGGTTCGGACAGCTGCACGAACTTCTCACCGAGCAGGCTGGTCTGATCTATGGCAGCGACAGCATTTGCTGCGAGATCGACCGACGAGTCGAGGACCACCTCGACGTCCGCCGTCCACCCGTCCGGTCCCACCTTGATCGTTTCCACGCGGCCCACGGGAACACCGTCGACCTTCACCGCGGACTGCGGAACGAGATCGAGGACGTCTTCGAACTGAATCGTCAGATGCATCGGATCGCTGCCGATGTCCGGTCCCCCCGGCAGAGGAACTCCGTAGATTCCCTCAGACGAGCAGGAACTCACTGCGACGGCAACGGCACATACGCCGGCCCCGAAGATTATCGGCCGCTTCATTCGCCCTCACCGCCCAGCACGCCGTCGAATCGCGGCGACACGACGCCCGGCACCGTGCCAGGTGTGACCATCCGCTGGATGTTTTCCCCACTCATGATCCCGAACGGAAGCACAAGCGACGGAGACGATGTCGCCTGCTTGATCTCCGAGGCAATTGCCATGCAGTTGTCGATCAACGGCTGCATTTGCTCTCCGAGTTGCTCGAACTCCGGATCTCCGGGCTTGAGGTTACCTAGATCGATCAGCTTGCAGAGAAGGGCGGCGGGATTCTCCAAGTCCGGCAACGCAACACGCGAGGCGAGCGTTCCCGACTCCGCATCGTAGGAGTTGGCCAGATTGCTGATTGCCAGCGGGAGCATTGTCAGCGAGTTCACCAGGGACTCCCGGTTGTCCGCGAGTGTCTGCGTCACCGGAACCAGGTCGTCCACATTCTTCGCAAGAATCTCCCTGTTGTCCGCAACGAACTTCGAGACGTCACCGAGCGCAATCGCCAGCTGATTGAGAGCAGCCCCCAGGTTCTCCCGCTCGCCTGCCAAGAAACCAGTCAGATCCGAAAGCTGCGAATTGAAGTCGCGGACTTGCTGGTCGTTGGCGGCCAGCGCGCCCACGAAGACCTCGAGGTTCTTGACGGTCTCGAACAGGTCGCCGCGACTCTCGTTCAGCGTACGGGCCGCGTCGGAAAGATTGCTGATGCTCTCCCCCAGCGCCTCTCCGTTGCCGTCGAGGTTTGCCGCGCCCGTCTCGATGAACTGCGATAGCGCGCCTTCCTTGTTCGCCCCATTCGGGCCCAGAGCGTTCGAGAGCTCATCGATGCTCGCGTACAGCTCGTCGACCTCGACAGGCGTGGCCGTGTCCTGACGCTCGATGGTCGTGCCGCTGGCCATCTTCGCCCCTCCCGTGTAGACGGGCGTGAGCTGAATGTAGCGGTCGGACACCACCGACGGTGTGATCTGTGCAGCCTTCGCGTCTGCGGGAATGTCTACTCCGCGATCGACCCGCATCTCAACCTTCACCTGGTCGCCCTGCGGTTCAACGCTGTTGACAGACCCGACCTTGACTCCCAAGACCCTCACATCGGAGCCCTCATAGATGCCGACTGACTTGTCGAAGTACGCGGTGATCTTCGTGGTACCCACGCGCGCGAACAGCCACCACAGGGCGCCCGCGATCACCAGTGCCGCGACCACGATGCCGGCGACGACCACGATGAAGCGGCGGCGTCCACCGCGAGCTTCTCCGTTCAGAATGTCCATCATCAGTTACCTTCCAACCGTCGGCTGGGTTCGCGGTTGCCGGAAGAATCGGGTATCGACGGCGGCAAGACATTCACGACGGCCTGATCGAACCAGCGACCGTTGCCGACCACGTTGGTGTAGAGGCGAATGAAGGGCTCGTACAGTTTGGTCGCCTTGTCCAAGTTCTCTTGGTTCGCGTTCAGGATCTCGACAACGCCATGAAGCTGTTCGAGCGCCGGACCGATGGCCTCCTCGTTCTCGCGAACGAGTGCGGTCAATTGCTGTGACAGTCTTTGCGTTCCACTCAGCAACAGCGAAATCGACTGCTGGCGGTTGTTCAACTCGTCCAGCAACACTCCGGCATCACCGATCAATCGGTTGAACTCGGCATTGCGGTCCGCAAGGATCGTCGTGGTCTGGCTGGTCGCGGCGAACAGTTTCCGCAGTTCCTGGTCGCGGCTCGCGATGGTCAGAGACAATCTGCTCACGCCGTCGATCGATGCGCGGATCTCGGAGGGCGTCCCCTCGAGAGCCTGAGACAGCGTCGTCAAACTCTCCGCGAGCTGATCGGTATCGATGTTGCCAACCGTCTCGGCAGTCGCCGAGAAAGCTTCGATCACGTCGTACGGAGAAGTGGTCCGCTCGAGGGGGATCACGTCACGGGGATTGAGCGTCTTCGAACCACGTGGTTCGAGGGCCAGATATTTCTGACCCAGCACCGTTTTGATCTGAATCGAGGCCGACGTTTCGTTGCCGACCCAAGCATCCGACACCTTGAACTCGACATCGACACGGTCACCAGCGAGTTCGACCGAAGTCACTTTTCCGACCTTGACGCCTGCGATCCGGACTTCGTTGTTCGGCTTGAGACCTGCCGCCTCGGTGAATTGGGCACGGTAGGTCGATCCGGCGCCGATGATCGGCAACGAATCGAGGAAGAAGGCCGAGACTGTAACCAGCAGCACTACGAGAATGCCCAGGGCTCCAGCCGCCGCCGGACTGCGACGTCTGCTCATCGTGATTGCAACTCCTGTAGCCCTTCTTGGGTGCACCGTTTGGCCGAGTTCGTGTAGACCGGCTCATTGACAGTGGGTAGGCCGGTGGGCAAATTCAACTGGGGCGCGGTACCTGGACCTGCGACAATGTCGACCCCGCAGAGGTAGAACTGGAACCAGGATCCGTAACTGGCTGCCCGGCCCAGTTTTTCGAGCTTCACCGGAAGTGTCTCGAAAACACTGTTGAGGGTTTCGGAGTTGCGATTCAGCGTGCCGGCCAACGTGTTCAGCGATGCGATGGATTCGGTGATCGACGGCCTGGTGGGTTCGAGCAGATCGGCGGTCGCATCGGCAAGTCCCGCGAGAGAGGTCACCGCGGAGCCGACCGTTCCTCGCTCGGCCGCCAACCCAGAAACGAGTTGCTGAGTATTGACGATCAGCGAATCGAGTTCATCGTCACGTTGATTCACAGTATCGAGCACGTTGTTGAGGTTGTTGATCACCGCACCGATCACCTGGTCCCTGTCGGCAATCGTGTTGGTCAGGCTTGCCGTGTTCCTGACGAGGTCCTCTATAGTTCCCGATTCACCTTGAAACACCTGGATGATCTGGTACGAGAGCTTGTTCACGTCGTCGGCGCTGAGAGTCTGGAACAAGGGGCGGAATCCGTCGAACAGTGTGGTGAGGTTGACAGCCGGCTTCGTCCGCTCGAGCGGAATCGTGGCACCGCCATTCAACTTCATACCCTGTGGGCCATCCCCCTGTTCGAGTGCGATGTATCGCTGCCCCACGAGGTTCCGGAACCGGATGGTTGCGGTGGTACCGGCCGGAAGCCAGTCCCGCTCCGCCACCGAGAACTCGACCTTCGCTTCGCGCTCGTTGTGGATCTCGATGTCCTCTACTTGCCCCACGCGCACACCGGCGATTCGGACCTCGTCGCCCTCGTTCAGTGAGGTGACATCCGAGAAGATCGCGTTGAACTTGGTACCGCCCCCTCCGCCTAGATTTGCGATGGTGGCCGCAAGCAGACCTGTCGCCAAGATGGTGACCACGGCGAAAATGATCAGCTTGACCAGTGGCGCTGTCAGGCTCCTCATTCGAAGCTCACCTCGGTCCCCCTCATGGCCGGCGCACCGACGAGCGTCGTCCAGCTCGGAACGTCCTCGGGGGCGATGCCGACTGCCTCGCCGTAGACAACGTCCAATGTGTCCTGCTCCATCTTGGAACCCGCGTAACTCGCCGGCGTGACCTCAGCTCCGTACCCCGGGACCTTGTCCGGGACACCGGCAGGCGGCGGCAAGAACTCTATGTCCGTCGGACCAGGATTGCGAGAAGGTACCTGGTAAGCGCCGTCGTTGTACGAAGACCCACCGGGGTACTGCGGGAAGAATCCGCCAGGGGCCGTCACGTCGTCGTAGCAGGCGGGGCCGCGGTCGTCGAGCAGCCTTGGCTCATCCTGATTGGGTAGGTATCGGCCCTTCGGGTTGACGAACTGAATCGTGGCGCGCGCGCCCGGATACGGATCGTCGAGACGAAGCAGATCGAGAGCGGTGGGTGCAGTGCTCGCGAATCCTGCGAAGGCACAACCGAAGGTCGGTGAGTAGCGACCCAGAAGTTGCAGTGTCTCGCGTGAATCTGAGGCGATACCGACGATCGAATCGGCATTGGTCTGCAACAGATCCGCCGCACTCACCGAAGTCCCGGTCAGGGAAGCGAGCAGTGTGGAGATCTCACCCTGCTTCTCCACCACGGTATTTCCGGTAGTTCGCAGATTATCGAGTGCGTCGATCAGATCGGGCGCCGCCTCGGAATACGTCTGAGTGAAGTCAGCCAGACCACGCAGATCCGCCTGGATGGAAGGAAGTTCGGTATTGAGTGCACCGAAGATCTCTTCGAGACGGTCCACGGTCAATCCGAGTTCCGTACCACGCCCGCTGAGGCCCTGAGCCAAAGCGCCCAGCGTGCTCGCGAGGTCGTCCGGTGGAATCGCCTGGAGCAGCGGAAGTAGATTATCGAGAACTTCACCGATCTCGATAGCGTTCCCGCTCTTGTCCTGATACAGCGTGTCGCCGGATTGGATCGACGTAGCGCTGCCGTCTTCCGGAAGGATGAGCGATACGTAGCGCTCACCGAACAATGTCTTGGGCAGTAGGCGCGCCGTCGAATCGGCCGGGATCAAACCGGCTTTGTCCGGCTGGATCGCCAGGGCCAGGCTAACCGCGCCGTCCCTCGTCGACGTCGACCGGACCTCACCGACGATGAGACCACGGACCTTCACGTCCGCGTTGGCCGGCAGCGCATTTCCCGCAGTGTCCGTAAGGAGGTTGACCTCGACGACCCTGGTGAACGACTTGTTGTACACACCGATGGTGACGGTCAGGAACAGCGCAACGACCAGGAAGAAGACCATTCCCAGCAATCTTCTGCGCACAACCGGCGCCGTGTTTCTCATCCAGCCACCCTCACTGTTGTAGTTGTGCCCCACAAGGCGAGACTGACGAAGAAGTCCAGAACGGCGATGGTGATGATCGCCGCACGAACTGCCCTACCCACGGCCACACCGACTCCGGCCGGACCGCCCGACGCGTGGTAGCCGTAGTAGCAGTGAACCAGGATCAGCACGAAGGCGAATATCAGCACTTTCGCGAACGAGTAGAGAACGTCCTGCGGCGGTAGGAACAGGTTGAAGTAGTGGTCGTACGACCCTGTCGACTGACCGTTGAACACGGTGGCGATAGTGCGGGATGCGAGATAGGCAGCCAACAGGCCCACGATGTAGAGCGGGATGACGGCAACGAACCCCGCGATCATGCGAGTGGTGACGAGGAAAGGCACGCTCGGCACTGCCATGACCTCGAGCGCGTCGATCTCCTCCGAGATCCGCATAGCACCCAGTTGAGCGGTGAACCCACAGCCGACGGTCGCCGAGAGTGCCAGCGCCGCAACGACAGGGGCGAGCTCACGGGTGTTGACGTAGGCGGACAGGAAGCCGGTGAGCACCGAACTGCCCAGCTGCTCGAGCGCCGCGAAGCCCTGTAGGCCCACAACCACGCCGGTAAAGCCGGACATCATGGCGATCACTCCGATGGTGCCACCGATGACGGCAAGAGCGCCCGTGCCGAAGGTTACTTCGGCGAGCAGTCGGAGCACTTCCTTGCGGAAGTGCACCAGTGTGTGGGGAAGCCATGCGATGGCCCTGGCATAGAAGGACATCTGCTCGCCGGCCTTGTCGAGCGCATTGAGCGGGGCCCGACCGACTCGTCGTGCGGTCATCAGAGTCTGGTCACCGCGGCCCTTTGCGACTGTCATCGGGTCACGATCCCTTCGCCGGAACGATCTGGAGGTACACCATGGTCAGAATCAGATTCGCGAAGAAGAGCAGCAGGAATGTGATGACCACCGACTGGTTGACGGCTTCGCCGACGCCTTTCGGCCCGCCCTTCGGGTGGAGCCCCTTGTACGCGGCAATCACACCCGCAATGAGGCCGAAGACAGCGGCCTTCACCTCACCGACCCAGAGATCGGGAAGTTGCGCGAACGCCGAGAAGGACGCCAGGTACGCGCCGGGGTTTCCCCCTTGGAGGACGACGTTGAAGAAGTAGCCGCCGGCGATTCCGACCACGGACACAAGGCCATTGAGCAGAACTGCGACGAGAACCATGGCCAGCACCCGAGGGACGACGAGTCGCTGGACCGGGTTGATGCCCAGAACTTCCATGGCATCGATCTCTTCGCGGATCGTCCGCGCACCGAGATCTGCGGTGACCGCCGAACCCGCCGCGCCAGCCACCAACAATGCCGTCACCATCGGTGCGCCCTGCTGGATGACAGCGAGCACACTGGCTGCTCCCGTGAACGACTCGGCACCGAGCTGTTTGATCAACGATCCGGTCTGCAGCGACACCACTGCACCGAATGGAACCGCGACCAACGCCGTCGGAAGAATCGTGACACTCGCTATGAACCAGGCCTGTTCGATGAACTCACGGAACTGGAACGGCCGCCTGAACGTGTTGCGTACGACCTCGACAAAAAGTTCGACTATGTTGCCGGCTTGCGTCAGCGCGCCTTCGACCGGCCGCAAAACCGAGTTGCGGGAAACCGCCATGCGTTGTGCCTACCCTTGCCCGCTAGTGGTGTTCTCGTACCCATCACCCTGATACGCGGGGATAACCTGTGTGTCTTCCTGGCTGTACGCGTAGTCGGCATCGCCGTCGTGATTATGGTCGAAACTCTCCTGGATGGCGAGCTGTGCACTCTCGGGCAGTGTGTGCATGATGTGCCGCACTCTTTCCTGCCTGCGGGCGACGGCCTGACGGAACGGCATCCCCGGGGTGGCCCTCATCTGGGGGACGATTCCCTCGATATCGTCCACGCCACCGGCGTGATGCCCGGCGTCGACCAGCGCCTGCTCATGGGCCATCTGCGCCTCGTCCTTCTCCTCCGACATTCCGATCGGTCCGATCATCGTGCCGTTGAGGAACTGCTTGACCACCGGCTCCTCGCTGGTGAGCAGCACCTCTCGCGGCCCGAACATCACCAGTTGCCGCCTGAAGAGCATGCCGATGTTGTCCGGAACCGTACGCGCCAGGTTGATGTTGTGCGAAACGATCAGGATCGTCGCATCGATCTCGGCATTGATGTCGATCAGCGTCTGGCTGATGTACGTGGTGCGCACCGGGTCCAGACCAGAGTCCGGCTCGTCGACGAGGATGATCTGCGGATCGAGGACCAACGCGCGGGCCAACCCGGCACGCTTGCGCATACCACCGGAGATCTCGCCGGGCAGTTTCTCCTCCGCCCCGAGCAGACCGACGAGTTCCATCTTCTCCATGACGATCTTGCGAATATCCGACTCGGACTTCTTGGTGTGCTCTCGCAACGGGAATGCCACGTTGTCGAACAGGTTCATCGATCCGAACAGCGCACCGTCTTGGAACAGCACACCGAAGAGCTTGCGGATTTCGTAGAGTTCCTTGCTCGAGCATTCGAGGATGTTGGTGCCATCGATCACGATCGATCCCTGCTCCGGCCGAAGCAGGCCGATCAGCGACTTCAGGAAAACCGACTTGCCCGTACCGGACGGACCCAGCAACGCGCTGACCTCACCCGCCGGGAGGGTCAGTGTGACGTCTTGCCAGATCCTCTGTGAGCCGAAGGACTTGGTCAGTCCTTCAACGGCTACCTCGACTCCCACCAATACCTCCGCGACCGTCCGATGCACTCACTCATATGGGCTGGGTCACCCTATCTCATGGGAGTGCCATCTGTAACTGGGCATACTACTAATGAGTAAGTATGGATGCCAAGGTCAACTGCTCAGCCCTGAAGGACTGAGCTTGCAGCTGTCACACCCCACTGGCTGTCAGGTGTCACGCCACGCCGGGGACCGTTGACTGGGCCCGGTAGTCCTCGGCGGCTCGATACGCGATGTTGTGCGAGCCGACAATATCCGCGTGTTCAACGAAACCGCAGCCCAGACAACAGAACCGGTCCTGGTGGGGCCGGTTCTTCTTGTCGATATGACCACACCGAATGCAGCGGCGGCTGGTGTTGGCCGGATCCACCGACCTCACCGGCACCCCCACCCGGGCGGCCTTGTAGGAAATGAAGGCCCCGAGTTGCGCGAACGCCCAACTCGAGTGCGTGGCCCGTTGGGGCTTGCGGAGCCGTACCCGCTCGCGGATGCCCGTCAGGTCCTCGACGGCGATGCCGCGTCCGGTGCGTTCAGCCACAGCCACAACCTTCTTGGAAATCTGGTGGTTGACGTCGGCGGCGAACCGGGCTTCCCTCCGAGCCCGGCGCCGCAACAGTCTCTTGGCGGACTTGGTGTTCTTCCTTTGCAACGCCTGCCGCAGTTCCCGGTTGCGGGTGCGCCGGTCCTTGGTACTTCCCCTACCGGCAGGGCCATCTGGGGCGCCGTCCCCGTAGGTGTCGATGAGGTGATCACCGAGCACCCGGTCCGAGGCAACCGCGATGTTCACCACCCCTAGGTCCACCCCGATCCACCCGTCCGGGGTGTTCAGATGGTCCCCGGAGGCGACCGGGGGGTCGGGCAGGTCGCAGGTGGCGATCAAATACGCGGTCGGCTTCCCTGTCCGATCACAGTGGATCACCAGATCGGTTTCCCCCTTGCGATACTGCCGGAGCATCGCGACCTGGTCGGGGTGGCCGACGAACCGCAGGTTCTTCACCCGCCCGTCGACCGTCCAGATCGACACCGTGCCGGCATTGTCGCTGTCCGAGTCGTACTGCCAGGACAGGCACCGGTCATCGAAGGGTTGCGCCGCATCCGGGCGGAACCGGATCGGGGTTGTCTCCACCCGCTGGCGGCGTCTCGACCCTTTCGGACCGTACCTGCCATTCCGCAAATTGGCCCGCAACGTGGTGTACGAGTCGGCGACCTTCCGGATCACCGACTGCGCCACCTGAGCACCCAAACCACCATGCTCGCGGGCGGTGGCGTAGGTGATCGCCCGCAGATCACGTTTCCGGAACACCCGCCTCTCGTGCGCGATGCGGGCCACCAGGGTGGCGGTGTCATTGCACACGGCCAGGGTGCGCACCACAGCATCGAGTTGCTGGGCATCGGCCAGCACCTTCACCCGCACCACCTGCTTCACACCCCGGACCGTAACAGCGACCACCGACACCAACCCGAAACCCGAACCAAAACGCACGCAGAGGCCGTTCAGCTACTCCTGCACTCTCCACCAGTTGACGCGATTCCTCCCCGCACTGAAGGACCGGGGTTCCTCGCGACGCAGCGCGGAAATTCCGCCGGGAACCAACGCGCCCTTTTGGACATCGGTACGTGGAATACTCGGTCGCGCATCCGGACCCGACTACATCGGGAGCAGTTCGAGGCCTCTCGGCGCCTCGGTTCAGACGGCGCCTCGGTGCAGACGGCGCCTCGGTTCAGACGGCGCCTCGGTTCAGACGACGCCTCGGTTCAGACGACACAGGATTGAAATGACCAAGGGCCATCCCCACGGATGGGGAATGGCCCTTGGTGTCCGCTCTGAGAGCGGCGCGGCAGAGACCGTCTTACTTGACGGTGATCTTCGCGCCGGCAGCCTCGAGCTTCTCCTTGGCGGCGTCGGCCGCTTCCTTGTCGACCTTCTCCAGGATTGCCTTCGGAGCACCCTCGACGAGGTCCTTGGCTTCCTTCAGTCCGAGGCCGGAAACGACCTCACGGACGACCTTGATGACCTGGATCTTCTTGTCGCCGGCCGACTCGATGACGACGTCGAACTCGTCCTGCTCGTCAGCAGCTTCGGCGCCGGCAGCAGCCGGGGCGCCTGCGGCGGCAACGGCAACCGGAGCGGCCGCGGTGACCTCGAAGGTCTCCTCGAATGCCTTCACGAACTCCGAGAGCTCGAGGAGGGTGAGCTCCTTGAACTGGTCCAACAACTCGTCGGTGCTGAGCTTCGCCATTGTGGCGTCCTTCCTGTAAGTCCCATGTCGCTGATCCGCGACCGGGTGGGGTTATAGCAGTGATGCGCGGGTGCGGATCAGCTTTCGGCTGCAGCCTCGGCGGGAGCTTCTGCCGCTCCACCTTCTGCTGCCTTCTTTTCCTGCAGCGCGGCGGCCAGACGGGCCACCTGCGAGGCAGGAGCATTGAACAGGCCTGCGGCCTTCGCCAAGTTGCCCTTCATCGCGCCGGCAAGCTTGGCCAACAGGACCTCGCGGGACTCGAGGTCCGCGATCTTGTTGACCTCGTCCACGGACAGCGCAGCGCCGTCCATGTAGCCGCCCTTGATGATGAGCGCCTTGTTGTCCTTCGCGAAGTTCTTCAGAGCCTTCGCGGCATCGACGGGCTCGCCCTTGATGAATGCAATGGCGGTCGGACCGACGAAAAGGTCATCAAGGCCCTCGACGCCCGCCTCTGCAGCGGCACGCTTGACAAGGGTGTTCTTGGCGACGGAGTAGGTGGCACCTTCTCCGAGAGCGCGTCGCAGTGTCGTGATATTGCCCACCGTCAGGCCACGGTATTCCGTGATGACAGCGGCAGTCGAACCCTTGAACTGCTCAGCGATCTCCGCGACCGCGGAAACCTTCTCAGGCTTTGCCATACTTCGCCTCCTCTCATGACAGTCGTTGTCCCACTTCGGAACCGCCATGCACTGCCGGGATATCCCGGAGCACACGATCCACGACATGCAAAACGCCCCGGTGCAGGCACTCGGGGCGTAAGAGGAAGCGATACGGTGGCGGCGCGAAACCACAACCGAGGAGCATCCCCCTAACCTCGTCCTCCTGCGTGGGCCGCCGGGCATTCCCGGACTTTCAATCGCACCCTTGCGGGAAGCGATCACCAACGGTCTTGGGTAGAACATGATTTTGGGGTGGAGTTCACGAACTGCACTGGACTCCGTACAGCAGAGTACGGCATTGCGGGCACTGTCGCCAAATCGACCCTGGTCACGCACCCGAATTCGGGCGGGCTCCCGGTGGAGGCGCACACACCGTCGGGCTCTCTCGATCGCGACGCAAGTCCCGAGAACAGTTCGGCCGGTACGGGTTTCCGTACCGGCCGAACTGTGTGAATTCGAATCGAAACTCTACGCGTCGACGTCCTCGAGGAGGTTGCGTGTGCGGTTCGGATCCACCGGGATGCCCGGTCCGGTGGTCGTCGACACGGTGATCTTCTTGACGTAGCGACCCTTCGCGGAGGACGGCTTCGCACGCAGGATCTCGTCGAGAGCGGCGCCGTAGTTCTCCACCAGCTTGGCGTCGTCGAACGAGGCCTTGCCGATGACGAAGTGCAGGTTGGCCTGCTTGTCGACGCGGAAGTTGATCTTGCCGCCCTTGATATCGGAGACAGCCTTCGTAACGTCGGCAGTCACCGTGCCGGTCTTGGGGTTCGGCATCAGGCCACGCGGTCCGAGGACGCGGGCGATGCGACCGACCTTGGCCATCTGATCAGGGGTTGCGATCGCGGCGTCGAACTCGAGCCACCCGCCCTGGATTCGCTCGATGAGGTCCTCGGCACCGACTGCGTCAGCACCAGCGGCCTCCGCCTCGGCAGCCTTCTCCCCGACGGCGAATACGATGACGCGGGCAGTCTTACCGGTGCCGTGCGGCAGGTTGACCGTGCCGCGGACCATCTGGTCCGCCTTGCGCGGGTCGACGCCCAGGCGGACGGCAACCTCGACGGTTGCGTCCATCTTGCTCGACGACGTCTCCTTCGCCAGCTTCGCAGCCTGCAGCGGGCTGTAGAGCTTGGTGGCGTCGACTTTCTCAGCGGCGGCGAGATACGCCTTGCTGCGCTTTGCCATTGTCTTCTGTCCTTACTTTTCACCTCAGCGACCGAAGTGCTGCGGTGGTAAATGGTTCAGTTGTGGTCCGGGCCTGGCCGGCCCTCCCACGCTTCCTTCAGGCGAACTCGGTCCGGCGGACTCAGCCGTCGACCGTGATGCCCATCGACCGCGCGGTGCCGGCGATGATCTTCGCGGCCTGCTCGATGTCGTTGGCGTTGAGGTCTTCCTGCTTGGTCTTCGCGATCTCACGCACCTGGTCCATGGTCACGGATGCGACCTTGGTCTTGTGCGGCTCGCCGGAGCCCTTCTGCACGCCTGCAGCCTTGAGGAGCAGCTTGGCAGCCGGAGGGGTCTTCAGCTTGAAATCGAAGGTCCGGTCTTCGTAGACCGAGATTTCGACCGGCACCACGTTGCCGCGCTGAGACTCAGTCGCAGCGTTGTAGGCCTTGCAGAACTCCATGATGTTCACGCCGTGCTGACCAAGCGCGGGACCCACGGGCGGGGCAGGGTTAGCCTGACCGGCCTGGATCTGAAGCTTGATGAGCCCGGCGAGCTTCTTCTTCTTGGGGGGCATCTCGATTTCCTAATTCGTACTGGGTGTGTTCTTGCTACTGCAGTGCAAGTATGTTGCGCTAGATCTTCGCGACCTGCGTAAAGGACAGCTCGACCGGGGTTTCACGACCGAAGATCGATACGAGAACCTTGAGCTTCTGCTGTTCTGCGTTGACCTCGCTGATACTGGCCGGAAGTGTCGCGAACGGGCCGTCCATCACGGTAACCGACTCACCGACCTCGAATTCGACCTCGATGATCGGCTTCGCGACACTCTCTGCGCCGGACTCTCCAGCCGAAGTCGCCGCTGCCGCTGTGGCCTGCTGCTGCTTCTTCTGCTCCTGCTGCGGAAGCAGGAACTTGATCACCTCGTTCAGCGTCAACGGGGAGGGACGCGAAGTAGCACCGACGAACCCGGTAACTCCGGGCGTGTTGCGTACAGCTCCCCAAGACTCGTCGTTCAGCTCCATGCGGACGAGAATGTAGCCGGGCAGAACCTTGCGGTTGACCTGCTTGCGCGTTCCACCCTTGATTTCCGTGACCTCTTCGGTGGGAACTTCCACCTGGAAGATGTAGTCACCGACGTCAAGGTTCTGGACGCGAGTCTCGAGGTTGGTCTTGACCTTGTTCTCGTAGCCCGCATAGGAGTGAATGACGTACCAGTCGCCAGGAGCCCTGCGCAGCGCGGCCTTCAATTCGGCGACCGGATCCTCGGGTTCCTCGGCCGAGGCAGGCTCAACGTCCCCTGCCTCGTCGAGCGGAGCCTCGTCGAGCGGAGCCTCGGCCACCTCGTCACCTACGGTGTCCGCGGCGTCGATGCCCTCCTCGGCAGCCTCCACATCCACGTCGGCTGCCGCCTCGGCAGCAACACGCTCTTCGGCCAAGGCCTCATTCGTGTCGTTCTCGGGGGTGCTCACTGGGGCACTCGCTTCCTCTCGTCACTCACATACTTCGGATCCACCGAGGCGGATTCCGTCAACCGAACAACCAGGTGACGCCCTGGATGACCGCCAGGTCCAGTACTCCGATCAACGTCACCATGAAAACCAGGAATACCAGTACGACGCTGGTGTAGGTAATCATCTGCTTGCGATTAGGCCAGATGACCTTGCGCAGTTCCGCAATGACCTCGCGGAAGAACCGGCGCAGGCGCTTGAAGATGTTCTCCTTGCGCGGCTTGTCGGCGCGGTCCTTCTTCGAGGGTTTGACCTCGGTGGCCGCGTCTGGCTTCGAACGCTCCGGAGACTTCACGGAACCCTCGGCGACCTCGGCACCTGCAGACGAACGACGGCCCTGGCGCTTCCCGCTGGGCTTGCCCGACGGAGCGTCGGATCGCGTGATGGCGTCGTCCACAGCATCTTCGACACCACCTCGGCGCGTCGACCCTGATGTGTCGCCGCCGCGCTTGGCGCGCTCCTCGCTCACGTCGTTCCTCTCAGTCGCTGGCCATCCGGGGGCAGGGGCGACAGGACTTGAACCTGCAACCTGCGGTTTTGGAGACCGCTGCTCTGCCAGTTGAGCTACGCCCCTTCGGTCGGGTGACCTGATCACCGTCTAACGGCGAACCAGCTCCGTACCGACCAATCTGCGATTACACAACACACGCGCTACCCATGCCGGCCGAACAGCACCGTAGGGCAGCGCGCAGCGCTGGAGTAACCCCAGAAATCTCAGTGTACTTCAAAGCCCCGGAACAAACCCAATCCGTCCCGACCGTCAGGCCAGACGGACCGTTGCGGTGGCGCGACCGAAGATCTTCTTTCCCTCGGAGCGCGCCACTATCGCGACTACTGCTGTCTTGCTTTCCTCGTCGAGCGACTTCACCTTACCGGTGAACTCCACTGCTGCGGCCTTGTGAGCCTCCACGAACACGGGACTCGTGAACCGGACGTTGTACTCGGCCACGGCGCCCGGATCCCCCAGCCACGACGAGACGAATCCACCTCCGAGACCCATGGTGAGCATTCCGTGCGCGACGACGTTGGGTAGGCCGGCCAGTTTCGCGACCTCGTCGCTCCAGTGGATCGGATTCGGATCGCCGGATACACCGGCGTAGTGAACCAGGTTTCCACGTGTGAGAGTGACAACCCGCTCGGGAAGCTCTTCGCCAACCGTGACCTCGGCGAACTTACGGAGCGACATGCATCATCACATCCTTGACAGCGTGGGCGATATTCTCGTCGACCTCACCGCCGGTTCGGCCGACCAACGTGGTCCAGGTGGTCAGGACGAGATCGTCGTTCTGATCCGTGATGACGTTCTTGGTGACAATGATGTCGCTGCCCGCGACCTGCCGAAAGGAGTCCAGGTAGACGTCGCAGAAGAGACGGTCACCCGCCGTGATCGGCCGGTGGAATACCAGCCGCTGATCCGTCTGCATGATCTGACTCAGGTCGTACCCCGTGACGATCTCTTCGAAGAGGCGACGCTGCGCAATGGCGCCCACGATCGAGACGAAGGTGAGCGGGGCGACGAGGCCGTCGTATCCGAGCCCCTTCGCCGCGTCCTCGTCATAGTGCGCCGGGTGCGTATCCAGCACGGCGCGCGCATATTCGCGGACCTTCTCGCGTCCTACCTCGTAGAAGTCCTCTACGCGGTAATGATGGCCGACCATCGCCGACGCGTGCGCGGCCGGATCCGAGGAATCGTCAGGGGCCGTAGCCGTCCACGTCGGTTCGGCGGTCACGTCGATATCGGTCACGCGAAACAATCCCTTCCAGCCTGGATCTAGCCTGGGACGCCAGCCCGTTCACAGGAGCCTTTAGGACTCCCTCACGAACGCTACCCCGCCTGGATCTTTTTACTTCGACTCACGGTGCGACTGGTGAGTCCCGCAGTTCGGGCAGAACTTCTTGATCTCCAGACGATCGGGGTCGTTGCGCCGGTTCTTCTTGGTGATGTAGTTACGATGCTTGCATACCTCGCAGGCCAAGGTGATCTTTGGCCGAACGTCAGTCGAGGAGGCCACGGGATGCCTTCTTTCGGGTGTATCTGATTACCATCAATCAGGGTGGATCATGCATATTATGTAGCGGTGACCGGACTTGAACCGGCGACGCAACGATTATGAGTCGTTTGCTCTACCAACTGAGCTACACCGCCTCGGTGTCGAGTGTCGCGCACAACGCGTCCCACTTCAATCCAGCGAGCCCCCTAACGGAATCGAACCGTTGACCTTTTCCTTACCATGGAAACGCTCTGCCGACTGAGCTAAGGGGGCGTGCTTCGCTCGCACATCGCTGCGCGCCGAAGCCTTGAAGAGATTACACAGAAGTCGCTTCCAGAACCAAATTGCCTGGCCAGTGACTTCCACCATCATCTCGTCCAACTTGTCCCGGTTCCGCGAAGCCGGCTTCGCCGCACCGGATCCGAGGGCCCGCTTCTCGCCCACGGATGACCGAACCCCGGCGAGCTCTCGCTCGCCGGGGTTCGGTGGGTGGCAGGTGTAGGATTCGAACCTACGTAGGCGTAAGCCGACGGATTTACAGTCCGCTCCCATTGGCCGCTCGGGCAACCTGCCGGTTCACAGTTCGGAGCGAAAACCGCTCCTGGCTGCGGATGGAAGAATACAACGAACCTCCCCTACTAACGCAAACCGGGTGGATACAGGCGGCCCGCAACCCGATACCTTCGAGGCAGCTGACCGGAATGCAGGCATGGATTCCGGGGGAGCCCCCGCCGGGTCCTCGGCGGGGAACACGAGACGAGCATCTGGAGTGTGAAGTGGCTGATTCTTCCTTCGATGTAGTGAGCAAGGTGGAGCGTCAGGAGGTTGACAACGCGCTACATCAGGCCGGCAAGGAGCTGTCGACCCGGTTCGACTTCCGGAATACGGGAGCATCGATCGAATGGTCAGGAGAGGAAACCATCACCCTGACCGCCGACAGCGAGGAGCGGTTACTCGCCGCCCTCGAGGTCTTCAAGGAGAAGTTGATTCGGCGCGACATCTCACTCAAGGCCTTCGACGCCGGCGACCCGGCGCAGTCCGGCAAGGTCTACAAACTGTCCGGCAGCCTCGTCCAGGGCATCACCACGGAGAATGCAAAGAAGATCGCCAAGAAGATCCGCGACGAGGGGCCGAAGGGGGTAAAAGCCCAGATCCAGGGAGACGAGCTGCGGGTCAGCAGCAAGAAACGTGACGACCTGCAGGCCGTCATTTCACTGCTGAAGGGTGAAGACTTCGGAATAGCGCTGCAGTTCGTGAATTACCGGTGACCCTGTGAATTGCCGGTGACCCCGTGAATCTTCGGCAGCGGTAATTCCCCGGTGTGAGTCCCTGGTCGAATCCGATTCGACCAGGGACCGACCCCCACGAAATTGCGCCGCCTACATGCCCGCCATTCGCTCGAGACGCTGAATTCGCTCAGCCATGGGGGGGTGGGTGGAGAACATCTTGCTCATCCTCTCGCCGGTGCGGAACGGGTTCGCGATCATCAGATGCGACTGAGCCGCGAGCTGCGGCTCCGGGGGCAAGGGGGCAGCCTGGGTGCCCTGCTCGAGCTTTCGGAGCGCGGACGCGAGCGCCAGGGGGTCGCCCGTGAGTTCCGCGCCCGACTGGTCGGCCTGAAACTCACGCGACCGCGACACCGCCAGTTTCACGATCGTCGCGGCTATCGGACCGAGCAGAGACACCAATAGCAGAACGAGCGGATTGGCGCCCTGTCCCCCGCCTCGTCCGCCGAAAATGTTGGCGAAGATCGCGAAATTCGCGAGGCCGGAAACGACAGCAGCCATCGCACCGGCCACCGAGGAAATGAGGATGTCGCGGTTGTAGACATGGGACAGCTCGTGGCCGAGCACTGCGCGTAACTCTCGCTCGTTGAGGATCTGCAGGATGCCGCTGGTACAGCAGACCGCGGCATGGCGTGGATTGCGACCTGTCGCGAACGCGTTGGGCGCACTCGTTGGGCTGATGTAGAGCCTCGGCATGGGCTGGTGCGCCGTGGTCGCCAACTCCCGGACGATACGGTACATCGTCGGCGCCTGCACCTCGGTGACCGGCTGAGCACGCATCGCCTTGAGCGCAAGCTTGTCGCTGTTGAAGTACACGTACGCGTTCATCCCTAACGCGAACACGATCGCCAGCAGCAAGATGGTCGGGTTGTCGAACAATGCGCCGATGAACACGATCAGCGCCGACATGCCGACCAGCAGAACCAGAGTCTTCATCCCGTTTGCGTAGTGCACGTCTCACCTTCCTATCGCCGTCACCCGATCACGATCGTTCCATATTTCGAGATCATGATGATTCAACGAAACAAGGTGGCAGGAGGGTTCCCGGCCGGACGACGAGGAGCCGAGCGGCTACGCGCCCGGGCGTCGAGGGTTCGGCTCAGCCGACCCGCTCGATCGTGTAATCGACGAGCTTGACCAGCGCGTCGTTGGCTGGACCCTTCGGTAGTTCCGCGAGTTGCGCAAGTGCCAGGGCCCCGAACTCCCCGAGCTTCGCTTTGGCGGCGGCCATCCCGGGCGAGCGTTGAAGGAGCGCGAGCGCTTCCGCGACGTCGTCGTCATCGGTGACGGGTCCGTCGAGGAGTTCGCGCAGTCGATCGGCGTCAGGGCCCTTTTCACGCAGCGCGTACAAGACGGGAAGTGTGTGGACGCCCTCCCTCAGATCGGTTCCGGGTGTCTTGCCTGACTGCGCCGACACCGAGGAGATGTCGATGATGTCGTCGGAGATCTGGAAGGCCGTGCCAACAGCGTCGCCTAGGCGTTCGAGCCGTTGGACGTGCTCCGCGTCCGCACCGGAGAACGTGCCGCCGAAACGCCCACAGGCCGCGATCAGTGATCCCGTCTTCTCCCAGACGACCTTGAGGTAGTGCTCGACCGGGTCCTGTTCGTCGCGAAGGCCGATCGTCTCGCGCATCTGGCCCGTCACGAGCTCGGCAAACGTCTCCGCGATGATCTGAACTGCGGACGGTCCGAGCGTGGAAACAAGACGTGATGCGTGCGCGAACAGATAATCGCCCGCGAGAATCGCGACACTGTTACCCCAACGTGAGTTAGCGCTGACCACGCCACGACGCATCGACGCTTCATCCATCACGTCGTCGTGGTACAGAGTCGCGAGGTGTACCAATTCCACGACTGTGGCAGCCGTGACGACCGAGGGGTCGGAGCCCGTCGGTCCGAGCTGTGCCGTGAGCACCGTGAACAGCGGGCGAAAGCGCTTGCCCCCCGCCTTCGCAAGATGCAGCGCGGCTTCCGTCAGGAAATCCTCTCCGTCCGAAAGCTCACTGACCAGCAATTTCTCAACTTGGTCCAGTCCTTCGCGGACGGTAGCGGCGAGCTGCGGGTCGCCGAGATCGATCCCGGCGACCGTAGTCTCTACTACAGCGTCGGCAGCAGTATGTGCTGCGCCCTCGGTGCTCACGTTCCCAGTACCCATTCCTGTCGTCAGTGACGGCTCGGTCCCCGAGCCGTCGACGACGGCTCGGGTACCACGCTAGTGAACCTAGCGGTAGCGCTGACCGTCGGGCACGGCGCGGTACCCATGTACGGCGCGGTGTGGCCGCACGGCGAGGCCTGAGAGGATGTAGCTGTGATAGCCGAGAAGAAGTCGCCCGTGGGCTCCCCGCTCCCCAACGTCACCGATGTCCTGGTCATCGGCGCTGGTCCGGCGGGTTCTTCGGCTGCGTCGTGGGTAGCACGAACTGGTCGCGACGTAGTTCTCGTCGACGCCGCCGTGTTCCCTCGCGACAAGACATGTGGCGACGGCCTCACACCGCGTGCCGTCGCGGAACTCGATCTCCTCGGCCTCGGCGACTGGGTGCGATCGAAGGCGACCAACCGCGGACTACGGCTGCACGGCTTCGGCCAGGAGCTCGAACTCGAGTGGCCGGGCAAATCCTTCCCTTCGGTCGGCAGCGCAGTGGCGCGCACCGAACTGGACGACAAAATCCGGTCGAAGGCAATCGAGGCCGGCGCCGTAATGGTGCAGGGCGCCAAAGCGGTCGGGGTCGAACGCACCGGCGATCGAGTATCAGCCGTCACCCTCGAGACCGCTGACGGCACATCCACGATCGCCTGCCGAGCGCTGATCATTGCGGACGGTGTCCGATCGACGCTCGGAAAGCAACTGGGCCGTCAATGGCACCGGAACACTGCCTACGGGGTCGCCGCCCGCGCCTACATCGCGACCGCCCGTAGTGCTGACCCATGGATCACTTCACACCTCGAGTTGCGTGACCGCTCCGGGGCGCTGCAGTCGGGATACGGATGGGTGTTCCCGCTCGGAACCGGCGAGGTCAACATCGGTGTCGGAACCCTGGCCACGGCCAAGCGTCCGGCCGCGGGAGCGCTGCGACCACTACTGGACCTCTACACCGCCCAGCGCCGCGACGAGTGGAACTGGACCGGCGAGCTCCGGGCGGTCGCGTCCGCGTTGCTGCCGATGGGCGGTGCGGTGTCGCACATCGCAGGCCGCAACTGGGCGATCATCGGCGACGCGGCCGCCTGCGTAAATCCCCTGAACGGCGAAGGCATCGACTACGGGCTCGAGGGCGGTCGTCTGGTGGCGCAGATCCTGGGCGCCGACGACCTGACGCACCAGTGGCCCTCGATCCTCAGGGAGCACTACGGACGGGCGTTCTCGGTGGCCCGCCGACTTGCCGGACTCCTGACCGTTCCGCGAGTGCTTCCTGCATCCGGACCGATGGCGATGCGGTCGCGTGCACTGATGACGGTTGCGGTTCGCGTCATGGGCAACCTTGTCACCGAGGAGGACAGTGACCTCACCGCCCGCGCTTGGCGGGCCTCGGGCCGGTTGTCGGAGAAGGTCGACTCGCGACCACTGTTCGGCTGACGCTCTGTGCGATCCGCAGCTAGCGCGTGGCGCGGTGCAGTGCCACGACACCACCGGTAAGGTTGCGCCACTGCACGTTCCGCCACCCCGCAGCCTCGATTCGCTGGGCGAGTTCCGATTGATCGGGCCAGGCGCGGATGGACTCCGCGAGATACACGTACGCGTCGGGGTTGCTGCTCACGGCACGGGCGACCCGTGGCAGCGCCCTCATCAGATACTCCATGTAGACGGTGCGGAACGGCCCGAACACCGGCGTCGAGAATTCGCTGACGACCAGACGCCCGCCGGGCTTGGTGACCCGCGCGATCTCTCGGAGACCGGCGTCGAAGTCGGACACGTTGCGAAGCCCGAAGGATATGGTCGCCGCGTCGAACACCGCGTCGGCGTAAGGCAGGTGCATGGCGTCACCCGCGACCATCGGAACCCGGCGATCTACTCCGGCCTGCAACATTCCCTTGGAGAAATCGGTGGCCACACACCACGCACCCGACCTTCCGAGTTCAACGGTCGACACACCGGTTCCCGCGGCAAGATCGAGAACCCGCTCCCCCGGCTTCAGCGCCAACGCGGAGCGTGTCGCCTTGCGCCAACTGCGATCCTGCCCGAACGACAGGATCGTGTTGGTGAGGTCATAGCGCTTCGCAACGGCGTCGAACATCGATGCGACCTCATGCGGATCCTTCTCGAGCGACGCGCGCGAACCGTGTGTAGTTGCCACAGGCAAACGCTACCAACCGCACCCGATGCAGCTTGCGGCGCCGCACACCCAATTGCCTCATGGATGCGCTCGAAGACCCGAGCTGGACACCCTCGAGGGATGCCCGGCTCGGGATGCCCGGCTCGAACAAGCCTCGTCAGGTCCGCGACGAACTCGGCGCCGAGGCCACGGCCAAACGCTCGCGTCGGCGGAGATACCACCACACAGGCCCCGCGATCAGCCATGTCACCACGATCACGGACCCGGCCGGCACGATCGCCACCCTGGCGTCGCGGCCCGACACCCGGACCAGGTCGGGATCGCTGCGCGCATATTCGACGTCGATCCGTTGACCCACCGTGAGGTTGGTCGGGTAGAGCACGCCGAGTTGAGGATTGTGCGTCACGCCGTCGGGTGTGACGAAGATGATCGCTGAACGCAGCGATCCTGCCGACAGCACCTCGGCTGTAGCGACGCCCTTGTCCGAGTCGATGGTGTGGTCGTCTTTCCATGCGGCCAACACCAGGAGGACGGCCAGGATCGAGATCCCGGTCGCCACTACCAACACTGAACGCCCGAGGCGGGCGGCTATCTGCGCGTTCACAACTGCGCGCGCACCGAGGCATGCAACTCGCGTAGCCCGGAGCGGTCGGTCTTCACCTCGAGCACCCGGATTCCGCGGTCAGGAGGACCCGACGGAGCGCTCAGCCGATCGGATAGCTCACCGACATCGACCAGGTGGTGTTCTACGCGGTAGGAGGCACACAGCGCGGCGAGATCCATGTGGTGCGGCGTACCGAAAACCCGTTCGAACGCGCCGGAGTATTGCGGATCGCCCTGCTCGAGCAGCCCGAAGATGCCTCCGCCGTCGTCGTTGGCCACCACTATGGTCAGGTCTGACGGTCGTGGTTCCTCCGGGCCGATGAGTAATCCGGAGGCGTCGTGCAGGAATGTGAGGTCACCGAGCAGGGCCACCGTGCGTCCCCCGTCGTACGCGAGAGCCGCGCCCACGGCCGCCGACACGGTGCCGTCGATGCCGGCCACGCCCCGATTCGACAGAACGCGGATCCGCGGAGACGGGTAGCTGACCAGCGCAGCATCGCGCACAGGGTTGGACGACCCGAGCAGAAGCTGATCACCATGGGAAAGGGCGTCCATCACCGCAGCTGCCACGTGCAGCCCCGTCGCGTTCGGGTGGGCGGCGAGTTGCTCGCGTACTGCCTTGTCGGTGTGTTCCGACAGCGTGCGGCAGCGGTTGATCCAGGCGGCGTCGGGCTCCCCGGTCACCACTGCGCGGGTGCCTGTAGCTCGGACGTTGCCGGACACGTCCGGCCAGCGCGGACCCGTGGTAAGCGCATACACGTCAACCCTCGGATCGGCGAGCACCTTGGACACCGACCGGTGCAGCGTCGGGCGTCCGGTAACGATGGCCTGGCGAGGGTTGAGCTGCGACAGCGCCATCGGGTGAACCGGAATGCCGTGCAGCGGCGCCGTCGGTTCCGCGACCGTCGGCAGTCCGGCGAGTTCAGGCCGCAGGGCAGAGCCGTGCCCGGAGATCACGATCGTGTCGGCAGTGACATCGAGCTCGAGTGGAACGTCGAGCGTCGCGTGCACGGTCGTGGTCCACGCCGCACCCTTCGGTCGCCCCTGCGGGATCGGGCCCTGAGCATGAACATCGGGGACAAGAGGTTCCCGCAGTGGAATGTCGAACTGCACCGGACCGGCATTGCCCGACCGCGTCCCACGCGCCGCAGCGAGAACCCGGCACACCGCCGACCGCCACTGACTGTTCTGATCGCGGTCATCCTCAGCCAGCCCCAGACTGATTGCGGCACGCACCTGTTCACCGAACAGTCCGAGCTGCTCGATGGTCTGGTTCGCGCCCGTTCCGAGCATCTCGTAGGGCCGATTCGCGCTGAGCACCACAAGCGGCACCCGTGCGTAGTTGGCCTCGAAGACCGCGGGACCGAGATTGGCCACCGCAGTACCGGACGTCATGACGATCGGCACGGGTCTGCCGCTCGCGACGGCCAATCCCACAGCGAGGAACCCCGCAGTGCGTTCGTCGATGCGCACGTGCAACCGCAGACGTCCCTCGGCATCGGCCGCTTGCAATGCGAATGCGAGCGGCGCATTCCGCGAACCCGGGCAGAGTACGGCGTCTCGCACTCCGCCACGGACCAGTTCATCGACGACTGTGGTGGCTTGTGCAGTGGAAGGGTTCACGACCTCGAGTTTGCCAGACCCTACAAATCCGCAGGATCCGGCAAAGTTCGTATGGTGACCTGAGCCCGACATCGAGGCCATTGGTTAGGCTTACCTGACGGACAACACCCGATGGGGGATACACCAACGCCATGGCCAAGCGCGGCAAGTTCATAAAGCCTCAGAACCGACGGATCTCGTCCGCGCGGGTCGTTGCCAGCAAGAAGATCAGCCCGAACTTCGTGCGGGTCACCATCGCAGGAGACGAACTCGGCTCCGTGATCCCGATGGGTTTCGATCAATGGTTCCGAATGTTCGTTCCCCAGCCGGGTCAGAAAACGCTGCGGCTACCAAGCAGCGGGGGTGGTCTCTGGTACACCCACTACAGGCTGATGGCCAAAGATGTCCGGCCTGTCGTACGCAACTACACGATCCGGGACTTTCGTGCGGCAGGATCGGGAACGTTCGGCGGCACCACCGAGATCGACATCGACTTCGCAGCGCACGGCGACCTCGGGCCTGCATCCGCGTGGGCGAGTACGACCGAAGCCGGGGACGAACTGGCGATACTCGACGAGGGGCGGGTCTACAACCCCACACCAGGCGCCGAGTGGCAATTGCTCGTCGGTGACGAGAGTGCGCTCCCCGCAATCGCGGGGATCATGACATCGGCACCTCGCGACCTTCGCGCCGAGGTATTCATCGAGATTGCCGACGCCGAAGACGCTCAGGACCTTCCGGTGGGTGACGGGGTGAATGTGCATTGGCTGGTGCGCGGGGACTCGACTGCCCACCCGGGAGCACTGGCACTGCGCTCCGTCATGGAGGCCGAGTTACCGACAGGGCCGTCGTACGCCTTCGTCGCGGGAGAGAGCGGGCTGGCCACGTCGCTGCGACGCCATCTCGTCATCGATCGTGGCGTTCCCAAGTCCGACATCGCGTTCACCGGATACTGGCGCCACGGGCACGCGTCGTTCTGACCGACACGCACGTGAGGTGGCGGGCTGTACCGAGCACAACCCGCCACCTCACAGAGAACTATCAGCCGGGAACTGTCAGCCGGCGTACTTCTGAACGAGAACTCCCAAACGCGGAAGTGCCTCGATCACATTCTTCTTCGCCGACGGACGCAGCGAGGAGTACACCTTCTTGATCGCCGTGCGATCACTACCCTCGATACGCTCGTCGGTGACGCCGAGCAGCGAGTCCGCGACCTCGTCGCCGCGCGCGACCAGGTACTCGGAGAATCCACTCTCGCCGCTGGCTGCGAATGCCTGCCAGTACGGCTCGAGCTTGGTCACGAATTCAGGCAGCAGACCCTCGATCGCGGACGGCACGATGGACGGCCCCAACTTCTTGACCGTGGCGTAGCCGCCCTTGAGTGCCAGCCCCGAGGCTCCCGACTTGTCCGAAACCTCTGCGTCGATCAGTGCCTCCACGTCCGCGATCACCGCGGGGAAGTGCGCCTCGCCGAGCAGGGTTTCGTTCAGAGCTGCAACCACTTTCAATGCCTCCGTATTTTGCCGTGCAATCACGTTCGGGCAGCACACTATACGAAGAACAGACCGTCACGTTTATCTAGCAACCCATGGCAACGGCGCGCCCGTTCCGTCCACCAGCGTGAACGCTCTGCAGGCGCGGCCAGCGCTTCGATACGGGTTGTGTCAGGTATCACCGCACGGACGGCAAGTTTCCCCCCGACGGGTACGTGTGGCGGGGCCACGTCCGACTCGAACAACCCGCCGGTACCCAGTCCGCAGGCGAGGGGTAAGTCGGGAAGAGCTGCTGCCGCCGCCGTACCGGCTGCGATGCCCACAGCTGTGTCGAGGGCGCTCGACACCACCACCGGCACCCCATGCGCGGACAACTCGTCCGCCAGCGACAGCAGCCTCCGCATGCCCCCGAGAGGGGCGACTTTGACGACAGCAACGTCGGCTCCGCCCGCCCGAACCACCTTCATCGGATCCTCTGCGCGGCGGATGCTCTCGTCGGCCGCCACCCGTACCTCAGGCACCCGTCGACGTACCTCCACCAGCTCCGAGACGCTCGCGCAAGGTTGCTCTGCATACTCGAGTGGGCCGTCCGCGGAGAGAGCACGCAGCGCTTCCTCGGCCTCATCCACCGACCATCCCCCGTTGGAGTCGATGCGCACGTTCGGGATGAGCGCGCGAACCGCGTTCACCCGAGCGAGATCGTCGCCTAAGGTCTGTCCATGTTCGGCCACTTTCACTTTCGCCGTTTGCGCACCGGGATACCGCTCGAGCACGGCAGGCACTGCCGCTGCCGCGACTGCAGGAACGGTCGCATTGATCGGCACCGCCGACCGTATTGCGGGCGGCGGTCCGAGCCACGCATGTTCTATCGCGGACTGCAGCCAGAGCGCCGCCTCCTCGTCCGCGTATTCAGGGAAGGGTGCGAACTCACCCCACCCAGCGGGACCGCGCAGTAGTAGAGCCTCCCGCGTCGTAATGCCCCGAAACCGCACGCGCATAGGCAGACTCACCACAGCGGCATCTGCCAGAACTTCCTCGACAGCAGGCAGGGAGATCACGAGTCAGGGCTGCCCGGGCAACAACTCGAGCATCAGCGCCTCGCAATCGGCGAGCAGGGTGTCCCCGTCGGTCAGGCGTGCGGTGACGAACGTCTTGCGTCCCTCGACGCGGTCGACGCTGCCCTCCACGGTCAACGTCTTGTTCAGTGGCGTGATGGCGCGGTAGTTCACGTGCAAGTAGGCGGTGCGGCTGATGGGTCGGCCGTACGCGTGGACGATCATTCCCATCAGGTCGTCGAACAGCAGGGGCAGCGTGCCGCCGTGAGCTGCACCGTTACCGCCGAGGTGGAAGCGCCGGAACACGCCGGTGCTGCGCACACCGTCCGGACCGAACTTGTCGACAATCCAGGGGAGCATGAGCAGGCTGCCGCGTCCGGGAAGTTGCATCGACCGGCCTGCCGGTGACTTGCCTTCGGGGGCAACGTACGGGCCGAGGAGTTCACCGAGAGCTTCGACATGGCCGACTGCCTTTGCCAGGACGTCATCGGGTGCGTCGATCGAGACCGCGAGATCCTGCAAAGTACGCATGCCCTCGACGAACCGTGACCAGTCGGGAGTGGGTGTCGCGGCTTCGAACTTGGGGAACCCGCCGTGATGCTCGTAGTCGTCATCGCGCTGTGAGGATTCCACTCGGTTTACCGCGTCGGCGGTCTGTTCACTCATACCTGCACGGTAATCGCGGAAGAAACACCTGCGCGCAGGTACCCGAGAACACCACCGATAACCTCGACGCCGTGACCTTCAACCCGCAGCACTGGCGACCGGTTCCCGGATTCGAGAACCTGACCGACATCACCTACCACCGGCATGTCACTCAGGGCATCGTCCGCGTGGCATTCGACCGCCCCGAGGTACGCAACGCATTCCGCCCACACACCGTCGACGAGTTGTACCGCGCGCTCGATCACGCCCGGATGACGTCCGACGTGGGCGCAGTACTTCTCACCGGCAACGGCCCGAGCCCCAAGGATGGGGGCTGGGCGTTCTGCTCCGGCGGTGATCAGCGCATCCGAGGCCGGAGTGGCTATCAGTACACCGAGCACGACGCGACCACCGGCCGCGCAGGTGAGACCTCGGACACGATCGACAGGGCACGCGCGGGCCGCCTTCACATCCTCGAGGTTCAGCGGCTGATCCGGTTCATGCCGAAGGTGGTCATCTGCCTCGTCAACGGTTGGGCTGCCGGCGGTGGGCACAGCCTGCACGTGGTGTGCGATCTGACGCTCGCCAGCCGTGAACACGCCCGCTTCAAGCAGACCGACGCCGATGTAGGCAGCTTCGACGGCGGCTACGGCAGCGCCTACCTCGCCAAGATGGTGGGCCAGAAGTTCGCCCGAGAGATCTTCTTCCTCGGCGAGACCTACACCGCAGAACAGATGCACCAGATGGGCGCGGTCAACAAGGTTGTCGACCATGCCGAGCTCGAGGACGTGGCGATCGACTGGGCCACCAAGATCAACGGCAAGTCACCCCAGGCACAGCGCATGCTCAAGTATGCGTTCAACCTGCAGGACGACGGACTCGTCGGCCAGCAACTCTTCGCCGGCGAGGCGACCCGGATGGCGTACATGACCGATGAAGCCGTCGAAGGCCGCGACTCCTTCCTCGAAAAGCGCGAACCCGACTGGAAGCCCTACCCCTGGTACTTCTGACTCCTCATCTGCCCCACCCGAATCAGAGATTCCCACACCGAGAGCCTCTTGGCGATGAGGTTGCCGCCGATTGGTCGCAGTCACGCGCCCGACCCCACCGTCCCGAAGGTCAACGCCACGTCCCACGGTGTGACACCCCACGTATTGATCGCCGACGCCACGAAAGCACCTGCCACCGACAGTGATGACTCGGTAGGCGGTGACGTCACAGTCGCCCCAGGCTGGTCTCTCGGTACTTCGGGCCAGATCCCGGTGCCACGTGGGGCGGGCGCTGCCTCGAGCAGGGACACCGGACCAGAACCCTGATCGAGCACAGCGAACAGGCAGTACGGGTCACTCGGTGCATTCCAGCCTCCCAACTCCGCCACATAGAACTCGTCCCGCTCGGCAGCCGAGATCGCTGCCGCCGTGAGGAAATGTTTGAGGTCTTTCCACGGGTTCGTCTCGGGTCGGGTCGGCTTACCGAGCTGCACTCTGTTCGCCTGCACTTGCGGTGCCTCCCCGGACCCCGATACGAACCGACCCTGCACCAGCAGTGTGCCGGTGTCCGGGTTCAGCAACAATGCCTCGCGGAAGCGGTTGTCAGGCATCGGGGTACGACCGACCAGTCCGCGGCCGAGCACTCCACCTAGCCAGTCGGGGTCCTCGACACCCCACAGCTTGCTCTCGGTCCGCGTCCACGTACGGACCAGCCCACCCGACACAGGACTGATCATTGCCGGTACCAACGTCGACCCCACCACCACACCTCGCAGGTACTCATCAGTCGTCATTCCTCGCCCTCCCGGTCACAGCACCAAACCCGCTGACGTTTCCGCGATGCGGACAACAGTTCAACTTATCGGCGAGTACCGACACAAAAACGTCCCTGCACGGCCCCACCATGAGTTGTCGTGCCGCCCCACGGTCCGTCGACCGCGGCGCGGCGCTCGTGTGGCCCCGGTCACTGCGGGCATAATTGCGCGCGTGCCCCGCTCCGGCCGCCACGCTGCTCCGAAAGGCTCGCCGACGATCCTCTCTACGCCGGCGGGCTCTCTGGGCAAACGGGTGGCCGGTTCCGTCCGCGCCCCGGCCGAACAGGGGTTCCGCCCCGACATCGAGGGGCTGCGAGCGGTCGCGGTGCTGGCCGTCGTTCTGTTCCACGCCGGTGTGCCCGGCATTGGCGGGGGGTTCGTCGGTGTCGACGTCTTCTTCGTCGTCTCCGGGTTCCTCATCACCGGGCTGCTCTGGCGGGACGTGGCGGCCACTGGCACCGTCCGGGTGGCCCGGTTCTACGGCGCACGGGCACGGCGACTGCTGCCGGCCGGGACCCTCGTCCTGGTAGCCACCGCGATCGGTTCGGCGCTGCTGCTGCCACCGTTGCAGGCGCGCCAGGCCATCGGCGACGGCATAGCGAGCGCTCTGTATGTCGGAAACTACCGGTTCGCACTGCAAGGCACCGACTACCTCGCCACGGATGCACCTCCGTCACCGTTCCAGCACTACTGGTCGCTCGGCGTGGAAGAGCAGTTCTACATCCTGTGGCCCGCTCTGATCGTCGGCACGGCCTGGCTGATTCATCGCCGACGTGCGCGCGACGATGTCCGCACGCCCTCCGTCATGCCGTACGTGCTGGTGTTGGCGGTGGTCGCGATGGGATCGTTCGCAGTGTCGCTGCATTGGACCCACACACAGCCGCCGTGGGCGTTCTTCACGCTCCCGTCCCGGGCATGGGAATTGGCCGCCGGTGGGCTGGTCGCACTCACCGTTCCCCTCTGGCGGAGACTGCCCGCACTCCCCGCCGTCATCGCCGGCTGGACAGGGCTGACCCTGATTGCCATCGCTTGCGTGCGACTCGGCGAGACGACGCCGTATCCCGGCACCGCGGGTTTGCTACCGGTGCTGGGCACCGTGTTGGTGATCGGCGCCGGGTGCGCGGCGCCGCAGCTCGGAGCGGGCCGCTGGCTGTCGCTGTCGACGATGCGTGCGGTCGGGCGCCTGTCGTACTCCTGGTACCTGTGGCACTGGCCGCTGTTGATCCTGACGCCTGCATTCGTCGGCCATGAACTCGACCTGCCCGGCAAGCTGATCGCCGTGGCGGTGGCCGCCGGGCTCGCCGCCCTCACACTGCATCTGGTCGAGAACCCCGTCCGGTTCGCCCCGGTGCTGCGCCACTCCACGGACCGCAGCCTTGCTCTCGGCGGCGCCGTCACGGCGCTCGCCGTCTGCGCCTGCCTGGTTCTACTCACGGTGCGACCGGTCCCGGTCGGCCAAGGACAGGCGGCCACGGCGATGACGGTCACCGCTCCGACTCAACCCGCCGCCCCCACCGCTGATCCACTCGACGCCGCGGTGGACGAACTGACCGCGCAGGTGCAGGCAGCGGTCGCGGCATCGGCCGGATTGCGTGCCGTTCCATCGAACCTCTCCCCTCCACTGGCCAATGCGTCCTCGAGCACGCCGAACGTGTTCGTCAACGGATGTGTGCGCTCATGGCTCGAGGTCGGGCAAGGCGAGTGCGCGTCGGGCGACACCGCCTCGCCCACCACGGTGGCCCTGGTCGGCGACTCGCACGCCGCGATGTGGAGCCCGGCGTTCGAGCAGATCGCCGAGCAGCGGGGCTGGCGGCTGGAGACCCTGGGCAAAGTCACCTGCCCGCTGCTGGACCTTCCGCTGACCAGCCCCTATCTCGGTCGCGAATACAGTGAGTGCGTGCAGTGGCGCGGCGAGATCGTGGCCCGGTTGCTGGCCGAGCGACCCAAACTGATCGTGCTGAGCATGTCCCGCCGCTATGGCGGAGATTTCGGCTTCACCACATACGGACCCGAGTGGCTCGATGGACTGACCCGCATGGTGACGCAGCTACGGGCAACCGGGGCGGACGTGCTGGTGCTCGGCCCGGTTCCGGATCCGCACTCGACGGTGCCGACGTGTCTGTCCGCGCACCTCGACGACGCCACGGCGTGTTCCCCGGAGCGCGCGGAAGCGGTGAACGCCCCCGGCATAGCGGCCGAAGCGGCGGCCACGGTAGCAGGGGGCGGACGGTACGCCGATCTCACCGACCTGTTCTGCACAGCCGACCGTTGCCCGGTAATAGTCGGCAACGACCTGGTGTTCCGCGACGACAATCACCTCACGATCGAGTACGCGAAAGCACTCTCCCCCGTCATCGCCGCCCTCACCGACCGCGCCGTCGACGACGGATGAGCCCAGCGGTCACTCTGCGCTGCGAGCGGTGGAGTGGCCCAAGCCCCCGCATCACCGTCACCAGCCCCGATCGAGCCGATGCACATCGGCGTATGCCCGTGCAAGCGCGATGCAAGGCCGATGTGAGTCCGATGCAAGCGGCCTGCCTCACCGTGAGGTCATGAATTTCAACACCTCACCCCCGGCGATCGAAGCGGTCGGGCTCGTCAAGGCATTCGGTCGGCAGCGCGCGGTGGATGGCGTGAGCCTCACCGTGCCGACCGGATCGGTGTACGGCGTGCTCGGCCCCAACGGCGCCGGCAAGACCACCACCGTGCGCATGCTCGCAACGTTGCAGCGTCCCGACGGCGGCCAGGCCCGCGTCTTCGGCCGCGACGTCGTCCGCGAGGCGGCTGCTGTCCGGTCCCTCGTCGGCGTCACCGGCCAGTACGCATCGGTCGACGAGGATCTCACGGCCACTGAGAATCTCGTGATTTTCTCACGTCTGCTGGGGCGCAGCCGCCCGGACGCCAGGCATAGAGCAGACGAACTGCTCGAGGAGTTCGCTCTGACCGAGGCGGCCTCCAAGCCCCTGAAGGAATTCTCCGGCGGCATGCGCCGGCGTCTCGACCTTGCGGCCAGTCTCATCGCCCGGCCCCCGCTTCTGTTCCTCGACGAGCCGACCACCGGGCTGGATCCGCGCACGCGCGCACAGATGTGGGACACCATCCGGAGACTTGTCGCGGAAGGCTCGACCGTGCTGCTTACCACGCAGTACCTCGATGAGGCTGATCAGCTGGCCGACCGGATCGCGGTCATCGACCGCGGTCGGGTGATCGCGGACGGTACCGCCGACGAATTGAAGGCTTCCGTGGGGGCATCGGCGCTGCATCTGACCCTTGCGGACCGTGACCTGATCGAGCAGGCCCGAATCGTTATCTCCACCGCGCTGGGCGTCGAGGCGACCGTCACCCCCGAATCGGGCCGCATCACCGCGCCGCTGTCCGACCCGTCGATCGCGGCAGATCTGCTTGTGCAACTACGGGATCGGTCAATCGACGTCGACGAGATCACTGTCTCCAAGCCGAGCCTCGACGAGGTCTTCCTCACCATCACCGGGCACGACACCTCAGAGTCCGAACGGAGCGCCGCATGACCACCACACTTTCCCGGCCCGCAGGTTCCGCAGGAACTCCGACCGTCGAGGCCGTCGACCGGGTCAGCATCCGGGACTCGGTCGCCCACACCTTCACGATGGCCTACCGCGGCTTCCTCAAGATCAAGCACAATCCCCAGCAACTGGCCGATGTGATAGTCCAGCCGATCGTCTTCACAGCGGTATTCGCCTACATCTTCGGCGGTGCGATCTCCGGTGACGTGCAGTCGTATCTGCCGATCATCATCCCGGGCGTCCTGGTGCATACGGTGATCACGACGTCGACCGTGACCGGCACGCAGTTGCGCGAGGACATGGACAAGGGGGTGTTCGACCGGTTCAGATCACTGCCGATCGCCCGGATCGCCCCGCTGTCGGGGGCGCTGATCGCCGATGTCGTCCGGTACCTGATCGCGACAACCATCACTTTCGCCACCGGTTTCGCCATGGGCTACCGCCCCCAGGGCGGCATCGTCAGCGTGGTGTGCGCCGCACTGTTGATCATCGTGTGCGGCTTCGCGATCAGCTGGATCTTCGCCCTCATGGGTGTGGTCATGAACAAGGCCGCCGCCGTGCAGGGCAGCTCGATGATGATCCTGTTTCCGCTGACGTTCCTGTCCAACGCATTCGTCCCGGCGGACACGATGCCGGGGTGGATGCAGGCCTTCGTCGACGTCAATCCCGTGTCGCATCTGGTCACCGCCGTCCGCGAACTCGCGAACGACGGACACTTCGGCATCTCCTCCGTGTGGGCCCTGCTCGGCGCGACCGTGATCGCCGCGATCATGGCGCCGCTGACGGTGTGGATTTACATGCGCAAGGCCTGACGGGTCACGAGCTCGACCCGGCGAGGATGTCGAGGATCTCGCGGTGCGCGGCGGCGCGGGACGTCCCCTCCACGGACGCCAGCGCCGTCGCGACGCGCCCGTCACCGAGGATCGTCCGTGCCTGCGTCAGGTGCCGGTCCACGCGCATGGAAGGACAGTCCTGCCGAGCGGCAACTGTCGTGGCAAGCGCGAGTAGCCGCAGCCCCCGGCCCGGGTCTCGACCGGTGACGATGTCGACCGCGCCGACCGCGCACGCCACGGCGCCCGTCTGCGGGAGATCGCGATACCCTCCCGGCCCGAGCCGAACCAAGGCGACGGACGGCAAACGGTCCGCCAGGTCGGCGATCGGCTCGATCCGTCCAGCGAGGACGTGTGCATCGATTGCCGCCGCAGTCACGATGACCTCGTACGGGTAGACCCCCATCGCTACCGAGAGGTCGCCGGCATGTGCAGCGGCGCGCCGGTATTCGGCAAGGCCACGGTCCACGAACCCGGCGGCGAGATCCACCTCCGCCGTGCTCATCGCGAGCGACGCCTGGTTGTGCGGATCGTCGGCATGCACGAGCCCGCCGTGCGCCGGACGAAGCCGCGCGAGTTCGGCTCGTGCCTGTGAGATCTGCCCGCCTCCGACCAGTGCAGCCACTATGAATCCTCGCACCTGCAGGCTCTCGTCGAAGAGATGCAGATTCCACAGTCCCTCAGCTGAGCGCTCATAGTAGGTGATGGCCTCGACGTAGCGCCCCGACTGAGCGCAGAGGCGGCCCAGATGTTGGCTCAGCACAGCATGATCCCAGGAGTCGGGTCCCACCGTCAGCCCGAGCGCGCGCTTCGCGTCCGACTCGGAGCCGCACAGGTCGCCGCCATTCTCCCGGAGGCTGGACCGCGCCACCAACGCGAGAATACGAGCGCCCGGATCGCCCGAACGGACGGCGGTCGCGAGCAACCGACCCAATCCCCGGCCGTTCGCCGGGGTGAGTATCAGTGCCGCCGCGACCCGTAGCTGCTCGGAGATGTCGCATCGCGTGGCAAGCAAGCGCCGCAGCCGCATTCGTGCGATCGCCATCGTGCGGACGTTTCCGTTCATCGTCCCGTTCATGGCGGCCAGCACGTAGCTGATCGCGAGGTGGTCGCCCGGAACCTCGTCGGGTGAGAGAACCGATCCGTCCAGATCCAGCACTCTCGGCGCCCAGACGGACACCTCGGAGGGGGCGCCACAACCCGCCCACGCGCCACCGAGCACCGGGAACACCGTCAAGGCGGTCCTGACCTGCCTCTCGGCCAGTGCCTGTCGCAGGACCATCCGTATGTTGTCGTGCTCGGCCCGGACAATGCGGGCCACCGAGATCTGTTTGCCGACGAAGAAATCGCGCACAGCATCCTGGGAGAGCTGCTCGGCCCACCGGGCGGTCCGTCGCCGTACCTCTTCGGCCTCAGGCAAATCCGAGTCCATGAGCAATTGTTCTTCACCGAACTCGCGAACGGTCTCGAGCATGTGATACCGCAGCCCCGACGAGTCGACCCCACCGGTCGGTTCGACGACCGACAGCATCGACTGGCTCGCCAGCCCTTCGAGTGCGTCCGCGACGTCCGCGACCCCACCCCACTGCGCGACCAAGGTAGCGGCGTCCAGGGTGAATCCGGAGGGGAACCGGCACAGGCGCCGTAGAGCCGCGCGTTCCGACTCCTCGAGCAGGTTCCAACTCCACTCGATGACGGCGCGCAGGGTCCGGTGGCGTGCGGGAGCCGTGCGGTCACCCGACCGCAGCAGCGCGAAGCGGTCCACGAGACGAGCGTTGATCTCCTCGACGCTCATCGTACGAATGCGCGCGGCGGCCAACTCGATCGCGAGCGGCAGCCCGTCGAGCGTTCGACACAGCTGGGTCACCTCCGCCGGATCGAGCCTCGCCGACGGCCGGACTGCGAGCGCGCGTGTCCGGAACAGCTCGGCCGCCGGTGACGTCTCGTCGCCAATTGCCAACGGAGGCAGAGGATACACAGCCTCGGCGGTGATCGACATCGGGGAGCGACTGGTGGCGAGCACCGTCAGTTGATCACTCGCTCCGATCAGGTCGGACACCACTTCGGCGACATCGTCGATGAGATGCTCGCAGTTGTCGAGGATCAGCAGGGTCGGCCCCGCCGACAGCGCATCACGCAGCCGCTGCGGCGCATAGTTGATGTGCGAGCGGGTCAATGTGCCTGGGGTGAGGTTGTTCTCACTGAGACCGAGAGTGCTGTTGATGGCCGCAATCAGGTCTTCGCCGCTGCGCGACGACGCCAGTTCGACGAGCACGACCGGCGTCCGCCCGGCCGCCCGCGCACCAAGCGCGTGCGCTATCCGGGTCTTGCCGGTGCCACCCGTCCCCAGCACCGTGACGACACGCGAGCGCTCGAGCAGCCTTTCGAGCGCGTCCAGATCCGCCGTCCGGCCCAGCAGTTGGTTCGGCGCGGCTCGCAGCCCGATCACGCTCGGCAGTGTTGCGGGCTCAGATCCGCGTGTTGCGTTCGCCTCGTCCCGGACAGCCCGGACGGCAGGCTCCGTGTCACCGTGGCTGCCGCGAAGGATCACCGTATTGAGGTCGACGAGCCGCGCCGACGGGTCGACTCCGAGCTGATTGGCCAGCCGCTGGCGAAGACCCGCAAACACCTCCAGCGCCTCGTTGGATCGGCCCCCACCATGTAGGCACTCCATGAGCACCGCATGCGCACCCTCGTCCAATGGCGCCGCATCCGCTGCGGCGCGGGCCTTCGGGATGGCTCGCGCGAACTCGCCCAGGGCGATCAGGGCGGCAAGTTCCGTCGCAGCGAGCATGTGGCGGTGCGCCGCGGCCTCGCGCGCCAGCTCATGCGCAAGGTCACCGTCGGGTAGGTCTGCACCTGGTTCCCCGCGCCAGAGCGAGTCGGCGTGCCGCACAGTCTCGACGGCGCCGAGATGATCGCCGTCGGCGTGCTGCTCGCCCGCCGCCCGCGCGAGGTGTCGCGCCCTCGCGAGATCGACCTGCTCGGTCTCGAGGGTGAGCCGGTAACCCGCCGGCCCGGACTCGACGGCGCCGTCCGGCAGCACCGCGCGCAGCCGTGAGATCTGGGTATGCAGGGCGTTCGCCGGTGATTTGGGCGGTGCCTCGCCCCACACGTCCTCGACCAGAGCGGCTACGCTACGCCCGCGTCCGGGCCGGAGTGCGAGCGCGACCAGCAGACTCCGGGCCCGAGTTCCGGGAAGCGGCACCAGCACACCGCCCCTTCGGGTGGCGACGTCGCCCAGCACAGCCACCTCGACGGCCAGTCGCGAGGTTGTGCGGATGTCCGGAATGCTCGTCACAGGCTGCACAGGCAGCCAGCCTATTGGACTGGCAGACCGAGAAACACTGGATTCGGTGTGGGTGTGGCCTCTGGATTCAGTGTCGGTGTGGCCCGGGCTCCCGGACATCCCCTGAGGCCCGTGTCACTCCGCCGTCTTGCTCGCCAGACCGGAGAACATGATGCTCACCGCGGTCTCGGAGACCTGTTCGAACGACGCCTGGCCAAGGTGCAGCTGAGTCGCCTTCCATCGCAAGGCGACGATGCCGTCCATCATCGCCCAGAGTGCGACAGCAACCTGCGTCGGATCGGAGGGAAGCGCCATGTCGCCCGACTGCCAGGCGTCCCGCAGCAGTTGCGCGAGCCGCGCGACCTCCTTGCGCTGCAACTCACCGAGCCGCTCGCGGGCGTCGTCGTCCACCGGGTTGGCCAGGAGTTGGAACTCGCTCGGATGCTCGGACGCGAAGGTCATGTATGCCGCCGCGATGGCCCCGGCCCGTTCCCGGGGAGTTCCCTGGGTGTCGAAGGCGTCGCCGAGGAGTTGACTGCATTCCTCCATCGCCTGCTCTCCTACGGCGAGCAACAATTGTGATCGCCGACCGACTCGGTTGTAGATAGTCTGCACGGACATGTCGACCATGTCTGCGACAGCCTCAACCTGAACCGCTTCGATTCCACCGTCGGACAGGATCTGCCGGGCAGCACCTATGATCGCCGACCGGCTTGCCTCCGACCGTTGCCGACGACGATCTCCCGAACGCGATTGCATCAGGCCATCCTACGAACTGGCATCACAACATCGCGGCGGGACTCCGTGCTAGGAGTGTCGGTCGAAGGTCGCCCCGACCGCCCCGGCCAGGGACACGCCGAGTACCAACAGCGTGGTCACCACAGGTGCCGCGCCGACATGGCCCCCGAGCGCGAATATGTCCAGGACGATCAACAAGACCGCGGCCACACACGCGACCGCAGCCAGTGCCACAGGAGCCCAGTTCTGCTTTCGGGCGATCGGGCGGTGGTGAGCCGGTGAGCTGTCTACCGCGGGTTCCAGAAACATCGTTGAATTGCTCATACATCAACTATATGGAAGCGAATCAAATTATGTAAGCGCCTCCAATTAGTTGTGAGGAGCGAGACACCAGGTGTCAAAGAGTGAGGAGGCGTTCCATCAGTTCACGCATCCAGGGATCCCTCGCCCAAACGAGGGAGGACGTCGATCCACACACGCAGTGGTGGCTCTCCGATCATGGGAACGTCGAAGAACATGAGGCGCCGCTGCGGCGACGATTCGCGCCTGTCGATTGTCGAGCACGAGATCGTCGGCTCGAAGCCGCTTGCGCACGCCACGATCACCCCGGGCTCGACCGGAGTCAAAACGCGGGTTCCCGGAACTTCGGGGTTCCAGAAGCCGGGGTTCTGCGGACCGAGCACGTCGTCGACGATTCGGAGCATGCCACGCGGAATCGACGGGGTGGCGGGCTCTGCACCGACCGGAGCCGACCCGAGGAAGACCGTCACACCGGTAAGCGCCAGAACGGCACCGATGCGCCGTCTGAAGGGAATCGGCAGGGCCATGTCGGAGCTCCTTGATCAGCGAACGTGCGAGAATGCGCCCTCACGATAGCCGCCGACTGCTGTGGCAGACCTGGGGTCTGGTTTTACGTGCACCGCAGATCTCGCCCAAGCGAAGTCTCATGTCGACACCCGGACCCGTTCGGCGGTTGTGGTCGGTGAGATCGAACGCGGGAAGCCATTGCTGGCGAGTGCCCTGATCGGGGAACGCGGGGTGCCACCATGCCGTGTTCGACTTCAACGGCCGCACCCACGGCATCGCGAGAAACATCGACAGGGCACACGCTGCATGATGCCCCACAAAATCAGTATGAGCGAAGAGCGAGAAACCGCCCGCGTCGCAGTAATCCGAAGGCGCTTGACCACGCGCACTGTCGAACGCGCGGTCGTGATTCGGACAGGATCAAAATGCCCTCTTGCTTCATCACACTAACGGATCTAGCTTGATCAAAGGCGCCGATGGTGGCGCCGGTCACGTTCAGGCGATGCTTCATACCGAATCACCGGTCTGGCCGAACTTGGCAAGAGGACCTGCCCATGGCTACCACCTCAAACAACACCGCCGGCGAGGGCGACGATCCGAACATCAAGTTGGTCGAACGCACGGACTTCGATGCACCGACCGAGATGCCCAAACCGAGGGTGATCGTTGCGTTCGGGTTCGCACAGTTCGCGCTCTTCGTCGCCCTTCTCGGTCCGCCGACAGTCAGCATCGCAATCAAATTGACTGCCGTGGTCGGGTCCGACAACGCACCACAAGCTGCAGGGTTGGTTCTCGGAGTCGGCGCGATTGCGGCACTGATCGCCGGTCCGATTTTCGGCTATCTATCCGACCGCACAACCGGACCTTGGGGACGCCGTCGGCCGTGGATGGTCGGCGGCAGCGTCGGCCTCGCGCTGTGCCTGCTCGTGATGGCGATCAGTGACAGCGTTCCAGTCCTGATTGTCAGCTGGTTCGTAGCACAGCTCGTCGCGAACGCAGCGTTGTCGGCCTACTTGGCCACCATTGCTGATCAGATCCCTGCCCACCGCCACGCAAGCATGTCCGCGTTGGTGAATGTCACCCAGCAGGCAGGGATCCTCGTGGCCGTCTACGCCGTCAGTTTCCTATCTGGGAACATGATTGCAATCTTCATGGTTCCAGCCGTCATCGGCGTCATCGGCATGGCCCTGTACTCGTTCGTACTGCCGGACAAACCACTGTTGGTAAGGCCCCCGTCCCGAGGCGCCCGCGAGTGGCTCTCGCTCATCTGGGTGAACCCGCGCGAGCACCCAGACTTCGCTTGGGCGTTCCTCTCACGCTTCCTGTTCTTCATCGGCCTGTTCCTGTTCACCTCGTTCCGGCTGTTCTGGATGCAGGACCGCATAGGCCTCGATACCGATTCCGCCGCGGCGGTCGTGGCCACCGGGGTACTCATCTACACCGTGATCCTGATGATCATGGGGCAGATTGCCGGGATGGTCTCCGATCGGATCAAACGGCGCAAGCCCCTGGTCTTCGTCTCGGTCGCGATGTCCGCGGTCGGCTTCGGGCTGCTTGCCACCGTCGACACGGTAGCCGGCTTCTACTGGGTTGAGGCGCTGCTCGGGATAGGGTACGGAATCTACTTCGGGGCCGACCTCGCCCTGGTCATCGAAGTACTCCCCGATCCCGACAATATCGCGAAGGACCTCGGGATCTTCAACATCGCCAACGCCGCTCCACAGTCGCTTGCGCCGTTGTTCGGCGCATTGTTGCTCGCCGTCGGAACGGGGGGCCAGAACTACACGCTGCTCTACATCGTCAGCGCCGTAATAGCACTGCTCGGAGCCGTCGCCATCTTGCCTGTGAAGAAGGTGAGATAAAGCCTATCCAAACCACGGGGGCGCACTGACTTGGCAACGCCGAGAGGAGTTTTGATGTCAACAGGTTCGCCAACAGGTTCTGGTGACGTCGAACGCGGAATCACAAAAAACACTCGGAATCCCCCACCAGCGGACAGTTCTGTACTCGCCCCCCCGACTGAGATGCCCCGGATTCCATATCTGGTCGCCTTCGGATTTGCGCAGTTCGCGATCTTCGTTGCGCTCCTCGGGCCCGTATTGGTGAGCCTGGGGATCAAGCTGATATCCGTGGTCGGCGAAGATGACGCGCCGCAGGCCACGGGACTGGTGCTGGGTGTCGGCGCGATTGCCGCGATGGTCGCCAACCCCGTCTTCGGCCGCATCTCAGACCGCACCACCGGGCCCTGGGGACGCCGTCGACCGTGGATGATAGTGGGAATCGTAGGGCTCGCGGTGGCCCTACTCGCCATCGCGGTCGCCAACAGTGTGTTCCTCCTTGTCATCGGGTGGTTCGTGGCGCAGGTTTTTGCGAACGCTGCCTTTTCGGCCTACCTGGCAACCATCGCCGATCAGATTCCGCCGCAACGGCACGCAAGCATCTCCGGATATGTAAACATCACGCAGAACCTGGGAATTCTCGCCTCCACCTACATAGCCAGCTTTTTCCAATCGAACATGCTGGCGTTGTTCATGGTGCCGGCCGTCATCGGCGTGGTCGGAATGAGCGTGTTTGCGATTGTGCTCCCGGACAAGCCCCTCATGGTCAGACCACCGCGGATGCGCGCTCACGAGTGGATCACGTTGTTCTGGGTGAACCCGCGAGAGCACCCCGACTTTCTCTGGGTTTTGCTTTCGCGGTTACTGCTCTTTATTGGCATGTACCTATTCGTGTCGTTCCGTCTCTTCTGGGTTCAAGATCGCGTCGGACTCGAACTGAGTGCCGCAACCAACGCCGTGGCGACTGCGGTAACCATCTACACGATCGCTTTGTTGGCCACCACCCAGATCGCCGGCTATGTCGCCGATCGACTGAATCGCCGGAAGGCGCCGGTGTTCATATCGACGCTGATCTTCGCCATCGCCACGCTCTTCCTGATCGGCACCGATACGGTCGGGGGCTTCTACATCATCGAAGCCGTCCTGGGCATCGCCTACGGGATCTACTTCTCCTCGAACTTCGCCCTCGTGCTTGCCGTATTGCCGGATCCCAACAACCCCGCGAAGGATCTCGGTGTGTTCAACATGGCGAACGCCGTCCCGCAGTCGCTCGCACCGCTGATCGGTGCCGCGCTACTCGAAATCGGGAGTGGTGGGCAGAACTACACGCTACTGCTCGGTGTCGCTGGGGTGGCCGTGTTCCTCGGAGCGCTGGCGATCATTCCTATCAAATCGGTGCGGTAAGCAACCCGCCGAACCGCCAAGGCCCACGAAGGAGGAAACCCTTGAACAGGAGCAGTTCTCAGCAAGTAGCACAGAACTCGATGACATCTCGGCACGCAGAGTTGATCGCACCGCTCGACCTTCGGTCGAGAGTCCGACTCCTCGGGGCTTGCCGGCTCGGCAACGCGAAGAGGAGTTCTGATGTCAACAAATTCTGGTGACGCCGAGCGAGGAATCGCGAAAGAAAATCCTAATCCGCCACCGACCGGCTCGGTGTACGCTCCCCCGACGGAGATGCCTTCGGTTCCAGTGCTGGCAGCCTTCGGGTTCGCACAGCTCACGCTGTTCATAGCGCTGCTCGGACCGGTGATGCTGAGTATGGGCATCAAGCTGATCTCCCTGGTCGGCGAAGATGATGCGCCGCAGGCCACAGGGTTGGTACTGGGCGTCGGAGCGATCGCCGCAATTGCCGCCAATCCCATGTTCGGATATATCTCGGACCGAACGACCGGGCCGTGGGGAAGACGACGGCCATGGATGATCATAGGAATCGTGGGGCTGGCAGTGGCTCTGCTGGCCATCGCGCTCGCCAATAGCGTCTGGGTACTCATTGTCGGCTGGTTCGTGGCACAGATTTTCGCGAACGCATCCTTTTCGGCCTACCTGGCAACCATCGCCGATCAGATCCCGTCCCGCAGGCACGCCACCATCTCCGGATACACGAACATCGCGCAGAACCTCGGAATCCTCGCCTCGACGTACGTCGCCAGCCTGCTGGAGACGAACATGCTGGCGTTGTTCATGGTGCCGGCCATCCTCGGTGTGGTCGGAATGGGCATCTACGCAATCTTGCTCCCGGACAAACCGCTCTTGGTCAAGCCACCGCCGATGGGCGCTCGCGCACTGATCCATATGTTCTGGGTGAATCCGCGCAAGCATCCGGACTTCGCGTGGGTGTTCCTCTCACGCTTGCTATTCCTGATCGGCTTGTTCATGTTCACCACGTTCCGGCTGTTCTGGATGCAGGACCGCGTCGGCCTCGACCTGAGTGCAGCTACCAGAGCCGTCGCAACCGGGGTAACCATCTACACCGCCTTCCTCCTGGGGACGACCCTGTTCGCCGGCATGATCGCCGACAAATTCAATCGTCGCAAGGCGCCGGTGTTCATCTCGACGAT
Source organism: Rhodococcus sp. WMMA185 (assembly GCF_001767395.1). Taxonomy (NCBI): domain Bacteria; kingdom Bacillati; phylum Actinomycetota; class Actinomycetes; order Mycobacteriales; family Nocardiaceae; genus Rhodococcus; species Rhodococcus sp. WMMA185. Next base: position 2,784,981 of record NZ_CP017014.1, read on the forward strand.
GATCTCCGCCGTCGGCACCCTCGCCTTGATCGGCGTCACCACCGTAACGGGCTTCTACATAGTCGAGGTAGTACTCGGCATCGCCTACGGGATTTACTACTCCACCGATTTCGCTCTCGTGCTTGCCGTGCTACCCGACCCGGACAACCCTGCAAAGGATCTCGGCGTATTCAACATCGCGAACACCGTCCCGCAGTCACTCGCACCGCTGATCGGCGCGCTGATGCTCGACATCGGCAGCGGCGGGCAGAACTACACCATGCTGCTTCTCGTCGCGACAGCAATGGTGGCCTTGGGAGCGATGGCAATCGTTCCCATCAAATCGGTGCGGTGAACACCGCATCACCTAGCAAGTGCTACCGATCGAAAAGGAGCAATCAGTGGACAGCCACAGTCCCAAACCTGTCGATACCCGTTCGGAGACACCGAATCATACAGACCTGATCGCGAAGCTCGACCTTCGATCGAAAGTCCGACTCCTCACCGGTGCAACGACATTCACCACCGCCGCGGAGGACTCGATCGGACTCGGCGAGGTGCGCTTGTCCGATGGCCCGACGGGCGTTCGAGGGCTCGACTCCAGCGGAGTGCGTCAGGTGGCGCTGTTTCCCAACGCAACGGTGCTGGCCTCGAGCTGGGACACCGGCTTGCTCTACGAGACCGGCCGAATTCTCGCGGAAGAGGCACTGGCCCAACAGATACACGTGGTCCTCGGCCCGACGATCAACCTCCACCGCTCCCCTCTAGGAGGTCGTATCTTCGAGGCGTACTCCGAGGACCCACTGTTGACCGGCAACCTCGCGACCGCATATGTGCGAGGAATGCAGGACACGGGTGTCGGCGCCTGCCTCAAGCACCTGATCGCCAACGAGTCCGAGACTCAACGACACACCATGAACAGTGTCGTCGACGAGGCCACCCTCCGCGAGTTGTACCTTCTGCCGTTCGAGATCGCGGTCGCGGAATCCGACCCTTGGTCGATCATGGCTGCCTACAACAACATCAACGGGGTTGCTGCCACAGAGCAGGTGCACGTCAACACCGAAATCACAAAGGGGGAATGGAACTACAGCGGTTTGATCATGTCCGACTGGTTTGCCACCAAGACTGCGGCGCCCGCCGCCAACGGGGGGCTGGATCTGGTCATGCCCGGCCCCGAAGGTCCTTGGGGCGAGGCTCTGGTCGCCGCCGTGGAGGCGGGCGAGGTTCCGATGTCGGTGATCGACGATCACCTCAATCGTCTCTTGGTGCTGTCCGCGCGAGTCGGTGCGCTCGGCGTGCACCGGCAATACCCCACGGATCTACCCACACCGGCTTCAAACGTACGAAAGGAGCAACTGACTCGACTCGCCGCCACCGGCATGACCGTCTTGACCAACCGCGACGGCACCCTCCCGCTGCGGAAAGCCCAGTCGGTGGCCCTGATTGGCAGGCACGCCATCGATACGGTGTGCATGGGAGGCGGGTCCTCAGAGGTCCACCCGCCCCACCAGGTCAGTATCGCCGAGGGCATGGCCGCGCTAGCTGGCACATCGGTCACCGTCGTGGACGGCGTTGGCGTCCGTGCCCGGCCCGCTCCCACGCGGCGGGGCGTCCTACTCGAGCCGCGCACCCGTGAACCCGGAATCCATTTCGTGTTGCGTTCCGCGGACGGTTCGGTCATTGAGGAACGGAGTTCTGCCTCGGCAATCACGACCGTCGGCTGGGACGACGATCTCGAGGAGGAAGTCGCGGCGATCGAGTTCCGTGCCGTGATCACGCTGGACGGACCAGTCGATGTGGGCGGAATCGGTGTCGGCGACTGGGTCGTCCGAGTCGCTGACCATGCATTCGAATGCACCGCGGGTGAGCCGGTGGCGGATACCGAGACCAGTCGCCCGGGTCCGTCGATGGACGAGATTCTCGGCGGAGCATTGCAGCTGCCACCGTTCTGGCGCAACACCGCGGTGGTCAGTTCCGGCACCGAGATCAGCGGTGTCATCCGGCGACCCATGAGTCCGGGAAGATTTGCCGTGACAGTGGCCCCCGCACAGCGCAGCAGCGACGACGCCATTGCCGAAGCGACGGAGGCCGCCGCTGCTGCCGATGTCGCGGTGGTCGTGGTCGGCAACACCGACGAACAAGAAACCGAAGCCTTCGACAAGTCGACGCTGTATATGGAGGGCGATCAGGACGCGATGGTCGAGGCCGTCGCGTCAGCGGCCAGGAGGACCGTGGTGGTGGTCAACGCCGCGACACCCGTGATCATGCCCTGGCGTGACAAGGTGGACGCCATTCTGTGGGCCGGGCTGCCGGGCCAGGAAGCCGGTCACGCAGTCGCGGCCGCCCTGTACGGCTCCATCGAGCCGTCGGGTCGACTGGTCACCACGTTCCCCGTCGGGGACGGACAGAGCCCTGCCTGGTCGGTGACGCCGACCGACGGCGACCTGAACTACACGGAGGGTCCCTTCATCGGATATCGAGGGCATCATGCCGGTCGTGCCCCGGAGCCGAGTTTCTGGTTCGGTCATGGCCTGGGCTACTCGTCATGGGAGTACCGGGATGCACGCTTGACCGGGCAATCGAGCGTACGCGTGAACGTATCCAACGTAGGAGACCGGGAGAGCCGAGAGGTGGTCCAGTTGTACTTCGACCCAGTCGAACCGGACCAGCCGGTGCGTCTGGTCGGCTGGCAGGGCGTGACCATCCCGGCCGGATCCGCTGCCGATGTGGAAGTGTCGGCCGACTCGCGCATGCTCCGGCGATGGGACACGTCCTCGTCGTCGTGGACACCACTGTCGGGCCGTGGACAGTTCATTCTCGCTCGCGGTCTCGGCGATGTCCGCGCCACCCTCGACGCCGTGCGGGCACAGACCTGAATCTTTCGCAGCCAAGCAATCTCTCGCGGCCAAGCGAGTGCCTCAGCTACGGTCGACCGTTCTCCGCTTGTACAGCCGAAAGCGCCGACAGCGCGTCGTCGGCGTCGAACCCGGCGGCCACTACTGCGGTGAGGTAGTCCCTGGCCAGCCGCTCGAGCAGATCGGGTGAAGGTCTGGAAGCAGACTGCGGTCGCGTACTCGCGACGCGGGTCACTTTGCCACGTCGCGACTCCACCCACCCTTCCTGCTCGAGGTCTCGATACGCGCGTGCGACAGTGCCCACCGCAACGTCGAGGTCTTTCGCAAGTTGCCGCAACGACGGAAGTTTGTCCCCGGGTGAGAGCTGTCCGGACATGATGAGAGCGGCAATCTGCCTACGTATCTGCTCGTACGGAGGAAGGAGATCGTCAGACCGTACGACAACTCGCGGGGCACTCATAGCAAAACGGGCTTCTGTGGCGCAACGAAGCGGACAATCGCCCACAGTCCGAGTACACCGCCATAGATTGCCATTCCCACCGCGAGGATTCCGGCCGCCTTCCAACCCCAGCTCGGGTCACCGACACTTGCAACCGCACCGGCTGCTTTGTGTAGAGACAACCCCGCAACGAAGATTCCGATCGCGCAAGTCGCTGCAGCACAGGCAACTCCGCGAGTTGCGATGCGGCTTCGAAGCGCCATGTCGTAGACCCCGGTATCGACCGCCCCCCATCGCTGGGCGCCCTTCATGCATGCCAGGGCGAGGGCCAAGACCAAGGCGATCGTAAGGATCAGAGGAATCGAGTAGAAGGCACCGGGGTAGGGCGAGAACGTACGGCCGGTATCCCCGTGTGATATCGAGAAGACGCGCATCTCGTTGCTGATGGAGTCTGCCGATGCCGTGAGCGTCGTCGCGATCAGCCCTCCTACCGCAAGTACGAGTCCAACCAGCGACGCGACGGCGAAGCGTGGTGGCACAACAGATCTCAGCGATCGAGATACCAGGCTCGCCTCCCGTTCGCGCGAGTCTCGGTCGATCTGATCGATACTGACGGCGCTGAGGGCAAGCCCGATGGCCAGACACGTGATCACACCAGGCACCAGCATCACGACCCCACGCCCGAAGTCGTCCCACGACAGCAGGTAATACCCGACCGGGATCGAAAGGATGATGCCCGCCACGAGCAGCAACGCACTGCGCCGACGCGCGCTTCTTGCCGAGGTCGGCATGTCCGAGCGCCGTGCGGCGACTGCGTCGGAAAAACCCGCCTGAATCAGCACGAGCGCCGCAACAAGCGGAAACAGGGCGAACAGCGGAGACAAGATCATGAATTCCCCCAAGGACTACTGTGTTAGATAGTTGATACAGTAGTACTTTGAGAGTGCATTCGTCATCTCGGCAAGTGATCGGCACAGGGTTTCCGATTCGGGCAGACTGACCCACATGAGCACCGACCGCGAGGTCCCCGCCCCACAGCATCGTCGACCGCCAGGAGTGAGCGACGATTCCGTCGCTGCGCTCGGCAAGTTGTCGGAAGCCCTCGAAACCGTCGAGAGGGCGCGCGGACACCTCTACTCGTTCCACCAGCTGATCGGTCGCGCCGACCGGCAACTCGGTGAGGCCGCAGACGCTTTGCAGGAGGCTGGTCACACAGAGGCAGCAGACCGCCTTCGAGCCGACCTGGTAGGCCGCAATGTCCTGCCTGGCAGGTGGACCTTTCAGGTCGTCGAAGAATTCGATGACCAATACTGGACGCCTCTGCGCGAATACGAGCGTGCGGTGCGCCAAGAACTGGCGCGGGGACGCCGGCACCTGTTCGAGGCGAAGATGAAGGAAGAGCGACGCACACACGGCCGGGCGGGACACGAGGCTCGCCCGAGTGAGGGAGAGTGACGGGTGGAGATCCTCAGCAGCAGGACGATTCTGCGGCCCCGGGACTACGCGACGACGTTGGGTTTCTACCGCGACGTCCTCGGTCTCGCCACTGCCCGCGAGTACCCCGGCGGGACGGTCTTCTTCGCGGGCCAGGGTCTGATCGAAATTGCCGGGCACGGCGGCACCGGTATGTCGTCGTCGTTCGACGGCGCGTTGTGGCTGCAAGTTCGCGATCTCACAGTCGCCCAGACGGAACTGGTTCTGGCCGGTGTCAAGATCGATCGCGATGCACGGCAGGAGCCGTGGGGCCTGTACGAGATGTGGATCAGGGACCCGGACGGAATCCCGATCGTGTTGGTGGAGATTCCCGAAGACCACCCCCTTCGCCGCGACTCCCGGCCCAAGAGTGATGGCTGATCGAAGGCGACCCGGATCATATTCTGACGATGACGAATTTGCTCACCACGCTCGCTGTGCCCTCAGGGCCCGACGCAGTCGGTCTCCTGCCGCATTTGTCCGCGATTCTCGATGGCACCGAACCGGCTGCCCTACCTGTGCCCGCCGCCGACGAACGTGAGACCCGGCGGCTCACCGAGGCGCTACGTCCCGGTGATCCGATCGACGAAGGCGTCTCGCTCGTCGTGTCGACTTCCGGCACGACGGGTGTGCCGAAGGGGGCCATGCTCACCGCGGCCGCACTCCGCGCCAGCGGTGAGGCCACACACGCACGGCTGGGCGGGCCCGGATCCTGGCTTCTGGCCCTACCCGCCCACCACATCGCCGGAATGCAAGTGCTGCTGCGCAGTGTGCTCGCCGGCACCGAACCCGTCGTCGTGGATGTCGCAGGCGGATTCGACCCCGAACTCCTCCCGGCGGCAGTCGCTGCGATGCCTGGTTCGCGCCGGTACACCTCCCTGGTTCCGACCCAGCTGGTCAAAGCTCTCGACCATCCCCGAGCAGTCGACGCGCTGGCATCTCTGGACGCGGTCCTGCTCGGTGGGGCCGCTGCTCCGGTGACGGTGCTACAGCGTGCCGCGGATGCAGGCGTCTCCGTCGTTCGCACGTATGGGATGAGCGAGACGTGCGGCGGGTGCGTGTACGACGGTGTACCCCTCGACGGCGTTCGCGTCCGAATCGATGATGACCGCGTTCTCCTCGGCGGCCCTCAGCTCGCGTCCGGCTACCGCGGCCTCCCCGACCACTCCGCATTCGCGGAACCAGGATGGTTCCGCACCGACGACGCCGGGACGCTCACCGACGGTATTCTCTCGATCACCGGCAGACTGGACGAGGCCATCTCCACCGGCGGTCTCACCGTGGTCCCGCAAGTCGTCGAGGCCGCTCTCGCCGCACACCCCGCGGTTCGCGAATGCACCGTGATCGGTCTGCCCGACGAGCGATTGGGCCGGCGTATCGCCGCGATCGTCATCGCCGAGCCGGGCATCGCACCAACCCTGGACGATCTCCGGTCTTTCGTCGAGCGCACCCTCGATCCCACCGCCGCACCCCGCGAGCTCCACCTTGTCGATTCCTTTCCACTCCGCGGTCCGGGCAAGGTGAACCGGCGCGCTCTCGAGGCCAAGTTCGGCTGAGACGAACCAGAAGTGCGGCGTGGGTGAACGTCGTTTCCCGCTTGGTGCAAGGATCGATACATGGCAACGGCTGCTCAATGGATCGAAGGCGCACGTCCGCGCACCCTCCCGAACGCAATCGCCCCTGTACTCGTGGGCACCGGGGCGGCAGCCTCGCTGGGGGGCGCGGTGTGGTGGAAAGCAGTACTGGCGTTGACGGTTTCCCTCGCGTTGATCGTGGGTGTGAACTTCGCCAACGACTACTCGGATGGAATCCGCGGCACCGACGATGATCGAGTCGGGCCACTGCGCCTCGTCGGGTCGAGACTGGTCGAACCTTCGACCGTGAAGCTCGCGGCTGTGGGGTGCTTCTCCGTCGCCGCGGTGGCAGGTCTGGTACTCGCCATCACGACGGCCTGGTGGCTGGTTCTGATCGGCGCCCTGTGCATCGCGGGCGCGTGGTACTACACCGGCGGATCGAAGCCATACGGATACAGCGGCTTCGGCGAAGTCGCCGTTTTCGTGTTCTTCGGCCTCGTCGCAGTGCTTGGCACCCAGTACGTGCAGGCTGAGACAGTCGACTGGGTCGGCCTCGTCTCCGCAATCGGGGTCGGGTCGTTCTCCAGCGCTGTACTCGTGGCCAACAATCTGCGCGACATTCCCACCGACACCGAGTCGGGCAAGCGCACACTCGCGGTCCGTCTCGGCGACTCCCGCACGCGCATACTCCATCTCGCCGCCTTGGCGGTTCCCTTCGTCGCGACGCTGATTCTCACGTTGCACACACCGTGGGCGCTGACCGGACTACTCGCTCTGCCCCTCGCGGTGCGGGCCAACTCCCCAGTGCGCTCGGGTGAAACCGGCCTCGCACTGATCCCCGCGCTTCGAGATTCGGGGCTCGCGATGCTGATCTGGGGTGCCGCAACCGCCGCAGCCTTGTCGGTCGCCTGAACCGATCACCTGCGATCGGGAACGGCGACTCCGAGCACGAAGTTGACGACCGAGATGATCAGACTTCCCCATAGGGCGGTCCAGAACCCGTCGACGGTCAGCCCGTAGTCGGTCTGCGAGCTCAGCCAGGCGGTGAGCATCAGCATCAGCGCATTGATCACCAGGGTGAACAGTCCGAGCGTCAGGATCAGCAACGGCAACGACAACAGCTTCACCAGTGGTCTGACGAAGATGTTGACAACCGTGAAGATCAGTGCGATCCCGAGCAGGACCGCGAAGTCCCACCCGGTCCCCCTGCCCGAACTGGCAATGTCGATGCCGGCTAACAGTTCCGCGGCAAGCCAGATTGCGAAAGCGTTGATGACAAGACGCACCAAGAAGGTCATGGGTGCATGCTGGCATACCGGCCGAACGGCGCCGGAACCGGATCGACAGGTACCGGATCGATCAGTACAGGGCAACCGCTCGGTCGACTACGTTCTGCAGATCCTCCTGCACAGCGTGAGCGATATCGATCGGCTTCGTAGGCAGGTCGGAAACGGGCTGCCCGACGTACACGCTCGCCGATTTCACGTTCTCGGTGTCAGGACCGTGGGCGTCGGGCCCGTAACTGATTCCGATCGACAGCAGCACGGGGGAGACTCCGCGCTCGCCGGCGCGCTTCACGATGTGCCCGATGCCGCTGTTGATCGACTGCAGCGTGGTCTGATCCTCCTCGTTGCAGGTTCCCTCGGGAAAGATCGCCAGGCAGTCGCCGCGACTGAGTCGATCGGCTGAGATGTCCATCATCAGTCGGCCCGCATCAGCCACCGCTCGGAGACCGTGATTCTTGCTGCGGAACACCGGGATACTGCCCATCATGTCGAGCTTCTTGCGCAGATCCGGGTCGACGAACAGTTCGTCCTTTGCAAGCACTCGGGTGCGTCCGATCACCCGGCGCAGTGGTGACTTCCAGGCGGTGGCCGCGAGCGTGTACTGGTCACTGTGGGATATGTGATTGGCGGCGATGATCAACACTGTGCCCAAATTCAGCAATTCAACCAACCGCGCCTCGGCCCCGTCCGCATACCGGACCCGGGGCCTGTACTTCGCGTACAAAGCCGCGTAGGCCAACTTCGCCAGCACACGATTCTGCTGATGGTCGCGGTAGAACTCGTATACGTCGCCGTAGTTCTCGAGAGAAACCTCGGGCCTGCCCATTTGCCTCGTCCCCGCTCGGTCGTCCTGGCGCCAGACTACCAACCTACGGTTGCGTATCCTCAAGGCGTTGAGCGAACGGAAAGTGCAAACAAGCTGTGCGAACCGCGCGACTTCAGGTACAAAAGACCTGTGATCCGCTCGGCTGTTTCTACAGACTTGACCACTATTCAAGACATCGAAATCGCTGCGGGCGCGGTGTTTCGTGACATCGGAATGGACGCCGTCGCCGACGATCCCCCATTCACCCTCGAAGAGCTGACCGAATACCTTCGCACCGAATGCGTCTGGGTGGCAGTCGATGCTCACGACACCCCGGTCGCCTACGCCCTCGTCGCCCTCGTCGACGGCGCCGCGCACATCGAGCAAGTCTCCGTGCATCCCGGCCACGCACGCAGGCGTCTCGGTGCGCTCCTCCTCGACGAGATCTCCGCATGGGCAGCCGAGCGCGGACTCAGCGCTCTGACGCTCACGACGTTCGCGGACGTGCCTTGGAACGCCCCCTACTACGAACGGCTGGGATTTCGCCCAATCCAGGAAAGGGACTTGACTCCCGGCCTTTTCCGGATCCGTGAGGCCGAGGCGCGGCACGGCCTCACGGCGTGGCCACGAGTCACGATGACCCGACCGGTCACCGGTCCACTGGGAGCGGTCGAACCGGCGCGTCAGCCCGGCTGACCTTCCCACATCCCCGTTGCCGCGAATGCGTCGAGCACCGCGGTCGGGCGCTCGAGATCGAGGCCCTCGCCTGCCACCCAATCATCGTCGAAATAGGTGTCTGCGTAGCGTTCTCCGCCATCGCACAGGATCGTCGCGACGCTGCCGGTGCGGCCGGCAGCGCGCATCTGAGCAACGATGGTGAATGCGCCCCATAGATTCGTGCCGGTAGAACCCCCTACCCGGCGCCCGAGCGCGGAACTGGCGTGCCGCGCCGTGGCGATGGATGCGGCGTCGGGAACCCGCATCATTCTGTCGATGACCTGTCCGACGAACGACGGCTCCACCCGGGGTCGCCCGATGCCCTCGATGCGCGAGGGCATGCCTGTCGCGTACTCGCACGAGTTGGCCGCGTAGCCTCCGAAGAACGCCGAGTTCTCCGGATCCACCACGAGCAGCCGTGTCGCGTGTCTGCGATACCGGATGTACCGACCGAGCGTTGCACTCGTACCACCGGTGCCGGCACCCATCACGATCCACTCGGGCACAGGATGCTCTTCACGACTCATCTGCTCGTAGATCGATTCGGCGATGTTGTTGTTGCCGCGCCAGTCCGTTGCCCGTTCCGCATGCGTGAACTGATCCATGAAATGACCGTTCGTCTCTGCCGCGAGCCGGCGCGCCTCACCGTAGATCTCCGAAGGCTGATCGATGAAGTGACACCGTCCGCCCTGAGCCTCGATGAGGGCGATCTTCGCGCCGCTGGTGCTGCGCGGCATGACCGCGACAAAGTCGAGACCCAGCATTTTCGCGAAGTACGCCTCGCTGACCGCGGTCGACCCCGACGACGCCTCGATGACAGTGGTCCCCTCGGTTATCCACCCGTTGCAGATCGCATACAGGAAGAGCGACCGTGCCAGCCGATGCTTCAGGCTGCCGGTGATATGGGTCGACTCATCCTTCAGGTAGAGCTGCACGCCCCATTCCGCCGGTAGCGGGTAGCGCAGAAGGTGGGTGTCAGCGCTGCGTTGCGCGTCGGCCTCGATGAGACGGACAGCGTTGTCCACCCACCCACGAGGAAGACTACGGTCTATGACCGCCTCGTCGCGGTTGGTCACCGAGAGGTGTCCTCGCCGCGGAGTCTGGCACGAAGGTCTGCCTGATCAGCGCGTCGTTGGGCGTCGAACGCCGCGATGCCTTCATTGACCCGGCGACGAAGCGTCGAGAACATCACCAGCGACAACGGGAGTGCGATCAGGACCGCGAATACCGCTGTCACCAGCAACGGGATCGCTACACCGGCGAGTTCGGCGCCGCCGAAGATGACTGCACCGATCACGAGAACGAGGAGGAGCCTGGCGATCGAATACATCGCGACATCGCGGCCCAACTGCCCCTTCGTCACCCGCCCGCCGTCTGTCCTCGTGCCGCCCTTCTTCGCGGCGCCCGCCTTCGCCGACGCGGAGGACTCTACCTGGTCTTCTGGCTTCTCGGATGGATCACTCACGCACCTAAGGGTACCCATCGGTGCGAGCGATTGAGACGCCTGACTTGTCCACTATGTCTATTGCCTCCCCTTTACCAAAATTAGATGGTTCGAACAACCGGGGGGTGCGATGCCACCATGGCGTCTGGGCGGTTGCTGGATGTGACCGGCCCTACATCGACCAGTCGAAACAGCGGAGGCCGTCAATGAGCGCACCCCCCGACAACGGATCCAGATTCAGGGCAACCACAGATGCCCTCATGACTCCGGGCCAGGTGGCTGTCCTGTTCCATGTGGATCCAAAAACAGTCACCCGTTGGGCACACGCCGGCAGGCTCGGATCACTACGCACACCCGGCGGGCACCGCCGTTTCCGCGAAGCCGAGGTAATGCAGTTACTCCGTTCGCTGACGACGGAGCCGGGGCACACCGTGCCGACTGCAGCTGGCCGTACGTGATACCGAAGCCCAACTGCCGCGACACGCACACCTGCCGGGCCCCTGAGGGATGCCCTCTACCACCGACCCGGCTACGCTCAGAAGATACCGACTATCCTCGAGTGGTGTAAGGAGGTGCGCGGTGCTTTACCTATTGGCATTCATCGGACTCGTGACCGTGGCGGTCCTGCTGTGGAAAGCATTCGGCCCGGCGGCGAACCCGATGCTCAGCAAGCGGGTTGTGGGTCCGGACGATGATCCGGAGTTCCTGTGGAAGGTAGAGCGGGAAGCCCGCCGGACAAGGCCCGAAGAGCCCGGTACCGGTTCGTCCGACTCGATCGGCTGATCCGATGAGGTGGTACCGCCCCGCAGGTTCGGTACCACCGTCCTCGCTTTCGTCAGCGACGATCCTGCAGCGCGAAGTCCGCGGCAGGAAAGTCCGACGCGACGGCAGCGGCCAGTTCGAGTAGGGCGTTGCGCGTCTTCGGATGCAGCCGTTCCAATTCGATCTCAGCGCCTTCTTCGAGGTGCGGATCGAACGGGATGAGGCTCACCCGACGACACCGCTGTTCGAAGTGTTCGACCACCTTGGGGAGATCAACCTTGCCCGAGCGTGGGCGTACTGCGTTGACAACGGCCACCGACTTGGACACCAACTCTCGGTATCCGTGAGCGTCGAGCCAGTCGAGGGTCGCGGACGCGCTGCGCACTCCGTCGACTGACCCCGAACTGACCACCACGAGGGAGTCTGCCTCCTCGAGAATCGTCTGCATTGCCGAGTGCATCAGACCGGTACCGCAGTCGGTCAGCACGATGCTGTAGAACTTCTCGAGCATCTTGACCGTTCGGGCGTAGTCGTCCCCGCTGAATGCCTCCGACACGGCCGGGTCGCTGTCCGATGCGAGCACCTCGAGTCGGTGGCGGCTCTGTGACGTATAGCTACGGACGTCGCTGTACTTCTCGATGCTCTGCTCGTCGCGCAGCAGATTGCGTACCGTAGCAGGCGTCTCGAGCGGGATCTTCTGACTCAGTGTTCCGCGGTCGGGGTTGGCGTCCACGGCGATCACCCGGTCGCCTCGCAGCGATGCGAACGTGGAACCGAGAGTGGCGGTCATGGTGGTCTTACCCACGCCGCCCTTCAAGCTCAGCAGCGCGATCTTGTAGCAACCGTGAAGCGGTTCGTTGACCTGCTCGGTCAGATCGAGGCGACGCTGCTCCTTGGCGCTGCTCCCGACATTGATGCGGCCGCCGGACACCTTGTAGAGCATCTTGCGCCACCCCGTGGTCGGGGCGGGCTTGGCCTGCCTGAGGAGTAGCGATGTCGACAGGTCGCGAGCGGACATGGCGTACTGCTGTTCGTGACCGAACCCCTGTTGTTCGAACGACTGCGGCTCGAACCCCTGCGGCTCGAACCCCTGTTGTTCGAACCCCTGTTGTTCGAACCCCTGGGGCCCGGTCGCGTGCTGCTGCGCGGGCGGCGTGAAAGAGTTCTGCTGCCGCGGTGGATGCTGTTCCTGCGACTGCTGACCTGGCACTTGTTGAGGGCGCGAGAAGGCTCCCGCCCCGGCGGACTGCTGCGGCGTTCGAGGCGGGGGTGCGAACGCCGCCTGCTGCTGGCCCGGGGCCTGCTGGTGTTGTGGGCCGGGGGCCGGCGCCTGCGACTGCGGGGCCGGGGCCTGCGAGGCGGAGGCGGAGGCGGCCGCGGGAGCTTGGGCCTGCTTCTGCGGCCTGGCGGAAGGGGACGCCGGAGCCTGCGCAAAGGGGTTTCGGCCCTGGGGCTGAACGTATGGGGCCTGCCGCGCAGCAGCACGACTGCTCTGGCTGCCGTCGTTTTCCGTGGCCGCATCCCGGTCGCTCACTGGAGGGTTCGACGCAGACCGCACCGGCTCCCACGCGCCACCAGCATTGTTCTCAGACATCACCGAACATCCCCTCGTCATGTCTCCATCGTCCCCACCAGGTCATGGGTCGAGACGCCGCGGCGGAACGATACCAGCCGATCGAAATCGGTCAGTTCAGGCCTGCGTACGAATGCAGCCCCGATACCACCATGTTGATGATGAACAGATTGAACAGCATGGCTACGAAGCCCGCGATGTTGATCCACGCCGCCTTCGTCTCGCGCCACCCGGAGGTCGCACGCGCATGGAGGTAGGCGGCGTAGATGACCCACGCGATGAACGAGACCGTCTCCTTCGGGTCCCAGCCCCAGAAACGACCCCACGCGGCCTCGGCCCAGATGGCACCGAGGATCACACCGGCCCCGAAGAGCGGGAACCCGATGATGGTGGTCTTGTACGCCAACCGGTCCAGCTTCTCAGCGTCGGGCAGCCGCTTCGCGATCTGGGCGAAGACTCCGGTTCCCTCTTCTGATCGCGGGTAGCGCATTCGGAGCAGGAACATCAGGCTCGCAACGCCCGATACCAGGAACACGCCTGAGCCCACGCTCACGATCGTGACGTGGATAGGCAGCCAGTACGACCGCAGTGCGGGAACCACCGGTGCGGAATCCGCGTACAGCACCGTACCGGCGAGGAACATCAGAATCAGCACCGGGACGAGCAGGAATACCCACATCGGCCGATCCGCGGGCTTGGACAACATAGCGAGTCCGACGACGAGTGCTGCCGCGCAGGACATGGTGACGAACTCGTACATGTTGCCGAGCGGGAACCGGCCTGCGGACAACCCACGCAGCACGATCGCGGCAATGATCAGGACCGTGCCGACGACGAGTACCGCGGAACCCATGCCCCCGAACCGTTCGGACATCGGCTTTCCTGGCTTGGGTGCCACACGCCCGGGAACGTCGGCGGCATCTGCCGACGTTCCAGCGGTTCCAACCGATACGAGTTCCTTCTCTTGCACGGCCTGCGCGCGCGTGGACGCGTACTGCACGATGAGCAGAATGAGCGCCAGCAACAGCACAGCGAAGGCTGATTGGAAGGCCCAGTCGCTGTACTGCGCCAGAGTCTCATTGATCGTCATCGTTGCCTCTCCTGCGAATCAGGCTTCGTGTCTTCCTCGAGCAGACGAGTGCAGAGCCGGTCGAACTCGTCGCCCCACCCGGCCTGATCGGTCCGGGCGAGCCCACCAAGCTCTACTACGGTACGTCGTGGGCCTGGATCCGAAGCATCCGCGGGGTAGATGCGGGCCCAGATACGCCGACGCTTGACCAGCAGCGAGACGAGCAGTCCTGCCATCATCGTCAGCGCCGACACCAGCACCCATTGCTGCGCAGGATCGTGCGACACCTGCAAGTTGACGAAATCGACGGCGCCGTCGAAACGCACCTGCGTGCCGTCGTCGAGCGTTGCGCTCTCCCCCGGCATCAGGTTCACCCGGTCCTGCTTGACCAGCCGACCCTGGTTGATCAGTTCGGAATTCAGCGTGAAGATCGACTGCGGATTGCCGGTGTCGAGGCCGGTGTCACCCTTGTAGATGTCGATCGCGACGGCCGGGTCGTTCATCGCGGGGAAACTCGACGACAGTAGGTCTCCATGGAACAGAGCGGTCGGGGCGAACAGGCCTTCGATCGCGATCTGGTTCTTCCGTCGCTCGTCCGCATCGGGGTACAAACCACCGGGCGGGTCGAAACGCATGGCCCCGCTACTGAGGAATGTGACCGCATCGTCCGGTTGCCACTGCAACGTCTCGGTCCTCGTCTGCCCGTCCGGGAAGGTGACGGTGAACGTCGGCGCATACCCGTGGCCCTGCAGATAGACGCGGTCTCCTGCGACACGGAGCGGGTGGTTGACCTGCAGTTGGCGCTCGCGCCAGGTGTTCGAGTCGAGGTCGGCTCCAGCCTGATACTCGATGTTGGACGTGAACATCTCCGCCTGCCCGTTGTCGAGGTAGTCGGCGGTGAAGTCCTTCACCCTGATGCACATCGGCGTCATACCCGTTCCATCCTGCGTGTTCCCGGCCCGGAACGAGTCGAAGACCGCGGGAGACGTAGTGCAGAATCCGGGCCCGTTGTTGGCGACCACAATGACGTTGCCCTCGTAGCCCAACAGCTTTCCCGCGGCGACCGCGACCAGCAGGCCTACGAGGGAGAGGTGAAAGACGAGATTGCCGAATTCGCGCAGGTATCCCTTCTCTGCGGAGAGGGTGATCTCACCCTCTCCGGACTCACGGCGGACGCCCTCGCGGGTCTCGACTCGCCACCCCTTCAGCTGGGCGCGAACGCGCCTGGCGAGTTCCTCGGGCGTCTCGTCGACCCGGTCCTCGCGGTGATGGGGAAGCCGAGAAAGGTTGCGGGGTGCCGGCACCGGACGGGTCCGCAACGCCTTCGCGTGCTCGACGCACCGGGGCAGGATGCAGCCGACCAGGGAGATGAATAGCAGGACGTAGATGGCGGTGAACCAGAAACTGCCGAATACGTCGAACAGTTCGAGCTTGTCCATCCAGGGGCCGAGCGTGGGCCGGTTCGCGATGTACTCGTTGACCTTGCCCTCGTTGAGACTGCGCTGTGGCAGCAAGGCGCCCGGAATTGCCGCGAGCGCCAACAGGAAGAGCAGCACGAGTGCCGTCCGCATGGACGTCAGCCCACGCCAGGTGTTGCGGACCTCAGCCATCGCTCGGCGAGGCAGGGATTGACGTGGAACCGGGGCAGATTCGATTCTCGGTCGAGTCTCGGTTTCGCTCATATCGGCAGAATCACATCCGTGATGAAGGCGTCGCGGATCCAGCTGACGAACAGGTCCCATGCGCCGGTGACCAAGGCAATACCTACTGCCACCAGCATGATTCCGCCGAAGACTTGAATGGTTCGTGAGTTGCGGCGAAGCCATCCGACGCCGCGCAACGCACGCGACGATCCGAGCGCCAGGATCACGAACGGCAGCCCGAGGCCGAGGCAGTACGCGACGATCAGGGTGACACCGCGCGCCGCGGTGGCTCCCTCGGTGCCTGCGGTGATGGAGATGACGCCGGCCAGTGTGGGGCCGAGGCACGGGGTCCAGCCCAGCGCGAACACACCGCCGAGCAGGGGCGCCCCGGCCAGGCTGGAAATGCGCCTCGGCTCGAGCCGGGTGTCTTTCTGAAGAGCAGGCACCAACCCGATGAACACCAGACCCATTGCGATGGTGACGACGCCGCCGACCCGCATCAGGATGTCACGGTTGATCGCGAGTGCCGAGATGGCACCGAACACGGATGCCGTGGCCAGCACGAACACGACTGTGAAACCGGCCACGAACAAGCCCGCGGCACCCGCAACCCGAAGCCGGCCGTCGGAGAGTGTTTTCGTCCGAACGGCCGCCTCCTCCGCAGTGACGGCTGGAGCGTCCGCCCCGACCACACCGGCGAGGTAGGACAGGTAGCCGGGTACGAGGGGCACAACGCAGGGCGACGCGAACGACACGAGACCGGCGAGGATGCACGCACCGAACGCGAGCACCAGCGGCCCGGACACGGCAGTGGACCCAAAGGCCTCGCCGATGCCGCCGGCAAGAATAGTGGTGCTGGTACTCACGATTCCTGAGCCACCCGTTCGACCACCGGTTTCAGATCCTCGGCCAGCAGTTCCTTGAGGAACACCGCGGCGACGCGGTGGTCCCGGTCGAGCACCATCGTGGTGGGGACGACGCTCGTCGGGTAGTTACGGCCGAGCGCGATCAACGTCCGCATTGCCGGGTCGTAGATCGACGGATACGAGATCTTGTTGTCGATCACGAAGTCCTGCGCCTTGTCCTGCTGGTTGTCCCGCACATTGATCCCGAGGAACGCGACCCCTTGGTTCTTGGTTTCCTCGTAGACCTCCTCGAGGTGGCTGGCCTCGCTCCGACACGGAGCGCACCACTGACCCCACACGTTGATGACCACGACCTGACCGTCGAATTCGTCGAGTGAGGTGGTCCTTCCCTCTTCCATCAGGTCGGGTCCGGAGAGAGCGCCGATGGCCCCGCGATCGGCCGGCGGATCGTAGAAGATCTCGGTCTTGCCGCCCGGAGACACAAAGTCGAAGGTGCCGCCCTGTGCCACCGCGTCGTCGCCGGACGCGCACGCCGAGAGCAGCACGACAGCCGCACCCACCATCGCGGCAAACCCCGCCAAGCGTCCCCGTTTCATGCCCCGGTCACCCTCGG
This sequence comes from Rhodococcus sp. WMMA185, assembly GCF_001767395.1. NCBI lineage: Bacteria > Bacillati > Actinomycetota > Actinomycetes > Mycobacteriales > Nocardiaceae > Rhodococcus > Rhodococcus sp. WMMA185. Next base: position 2,802,082 of record NZ_CP017014.1, read on the forward strand.
ATCCGACGCGCCCGCGGGCTCCGAATACACGATGTCCACGAGGGTGTCACCCTCATAGACGAGCGACGTCAACGACGCGAGGCCGCATTGACGATGGCGCGGGTCGTGCCACAGCCGGTCACCTTGCAGAAAACGCCGCAGAGTCCAGACCGGCAGCTGGTGACTGACGACCACGGCCTCGTGTCCAACCGCGCAGACGCGCGCGCTGTTCACCGCCGCCAGCATGCGGTGCGCGATCTGCAGGTACGGCTCGCCCCACGAGGGGGTGAACGGATTGCGGAGCTTCCACCAGTGCCGCGGGCGGGACAGTGCCCCGTCGCCGACCGAAACCTTGAGGCCCTCGAACTCGTTGCCCGCCTCGATCAGGTTCTCGTCGGTCACGATCTCGACTCCGTGGGCGGCGGCAATCGGGGCCGCAGTCTCCTGCGCCCTCTGCAGAGGCGATGCTGCTACGTGAGTGATGTCGTGCTTGGCCAGGACCGACGCGACCGCACGGGCCTGGCCCTCCCCCGTCACCGACAGCTTGAACCCGGGAAGCCTGCCATAGAGGATTCCACGCGGGTTGTGCACCTCGCCGTGCCGAAGCACATGCACGATGGTGCGGGTCTGTGTGTGGTCGGGATGACCGGCATCTGTCACGTTTGAAGTTCCTCGGGTAGGTGCGGGCGTCAGTTGATCGATGGGGCCGTCGGTGGCCACCTGCTGCGGACACATCAGGGCCGAGTGGCCGCTGCGGCGGCCTTCGCTGCGTGCGGCAGGGCATCGGCGATGATCGAGAAGGCGTTGTCGTCCATGGCGGCGGAGACGAACCACGCCTCGAAGGCGCTCGGCGGCGGGTACACACCGCGCGAGAGCAGGCCGTGGAAAAACGCCGGGAAGCGCCACGTCTGCGCGGCCTTCGCCTCGGCGTAGTTGGTGACCGGATCCTCGGTGAAGAAGACGCTGAGCATCGTTCCGGCCGTCTGCACACGGTGCGGCACACCCTCGGCCGTCAGCGCGTCAGAGAGCAAACCTCGCAGCGTCGCACTGTTGCGCTCGAGTGCGTCGTACACACCCTGGTCTGCCGCACGCAGGCTGGCGAGTCCGGCGGCAACCGCGACCGGGTTCCCGGACAGGGTGCCCGCCTGGTAGACGGGCCCGGCAGGCGCGAGATGCGCCATGACGTCGGCGCGGCCACCGAATGCGGCGGCGGGCAGACCTCCGCTCATCACCTTGCCGAACGTGTAGAGGTCACCGGCGACCCCGTCGAGTCCGTACCAACCTGCGGCACTGACGCGGAATCCCGTCATCACTTCGTCCATGATGAGCAGCGCGCCGTTGTCCCGGGTGAGCGATCGAAGCCCCTCGTTGAATCCCGGCTCGGGGGGTATTGCCCCCATGTTGCCGGCGGCGGCTTCGGTGATCACGCACGCGATCGCGCCCTCGTTCGCAGCAAACGCCTGAGCTACTGCGTCGAGATCGTTGTAAGGAAGAACAATGGTGTCCTCGGCCTGGGCACCGGTCACCCCCGGCGATGTCGGGAGGCCGAAGGTCGCAAGACCCGAACCGGCATCCGCGAGCAGTGCATCGACGTGTCCGTGGTAGCAACCGGAGAACTTGACGACCTTGGTTCGCCCTGTGAAACCGCGGGCCAACCGGACCGCGCTCATCGTGGCCTCGGTACCCGAGTTGACCAGCCGCACCTTCTCGACCGGTGCCACCCGGGCGACGATCTCCTCGGCCAGTTCGATCTCCCCTGCCGTGGGGGCGCCGAACGATAGACCGGTGGTGGCGGCAGCCCGCACCGCCTCGACAACAGCCGGGTGCGCGTGCCCGAGGATCATCGGCCCCCACGAACAGATGAGGTCGACGTAATCGTTGCCATCGACGTCGGTGAGTGTGTACCCGGCCGCCTCTTTGATGAATCGCGGGGTACCGCCCACGGAATGGAAGGCCCGCACCGGAGAATTGACACCGCCGGGAATGACCAGATCCGCCTTCTCGAAGAGCTGAACGGAGCGAGAGGCATGCACGTCGCGGTCACCGGGGCGATCAATCACGATCTCTAGTGTCCCAGTTCTGTCGGATTTGCCAACGACAGGGTGTAGTTGGTGACGTGATTCACCCCTTCGGCGATTCCGGAACCAACGAATCGAACAGGGCCCGCATTTCGTCCGAGAGCTTCATCAGTTCCACGTAGCCGCCGAGGGGACCGGCATCGAGATAGGCGAACTCCATCCCCACACCCTCGAAGCGCCCCTGTGCGACGACGGGCAGACCGCGGCGGCCCGCCTCGGCGAGGGTGGCCTCGAAGTCGTGGGGGACCCATGCCATGTGGTGGACCCCCGGACCACTTCTCTCGAGATGTTCCGTGTAGAGACTCTGCCCCGACACGGGCTGGATGAGTTCGAGTTGCTGCCCACCTGCGTACCCGAGCGACACGTGGACCACATAGTCCGCGGGGCGTCCCCGGTAGGTGCACTGATCCGGGCCGAAATGCACGTCCGGCAGGCGCAGCCATCGCGCGACGCCGAAGTGCTCCGTGAAGTGCTCCTCCGCCGCGACGATGTCTTCGACTACCCAGCAGATCTGGAATATCGGACCGCTGACCAGGCTCATGCCATCTTCGCTCATGCCATTTTCCCATTGTCCACCGCGTACACGGCACCGTGGACGGCCGCGGCGTCGTCGGACGCGACGAACGCCACCATCTTCGCCACGTCCTCGGGCTCCATCAGGCCGCGAGGTCCTGCCGATTTCATGACGAGATCGAAGTCGACGCCCTCCGGGAACACGAAATTTGAGACCTGCGGGGTCATCATCCCGCCGGGACAAATGGCGTTGATCCGCAGCGGAGCGCCGGCGAACTCGAGTGCCATGGCTCGCGTAAGACCCACCAGCCCATGTTTGGCGGCACAGTAGCCAGCGGAGTACGCCTGTCCCTCGAGTCCGGCTACGGAAGCGACGTTGACGATGTTGCCTCCCCTCTCGAGCAGATGAGGCAACGCGGCACGTGACAGATAGAACGGCCCGTTCAGATTCACGGCCAGGTCGCGGGCCCAGTCCTCGTCAGTGACGTCAGCGGTGTGCCGGAGAGTGTGCGCGCCGGCTACGTTGACGAGCACATCAAGACCACCGAGCGCGGACACACAGGAGGCCACGGCTGCGGCGCACTCCTCGGACGAGGCGACGTTCGTTTCCGCGTAGCGCCTCTCCCCATCCGCACCAGCGACGTCGATCATGGCCTCGCGCAAAGCATCCCCGCCACGCGCGACACCGAAGACGTGCGCTCCCCTGTTCGTCAGTACTCGCGCCACCGCCAGCCCGAGCCCCGAAGACGCGCCCGTAACGAGTGCAACCTTGCCCGCGAAAGATCTTCCCTCTGCGTCATCCATTCATAGATGATGCACTGAGCGCAGACCTACAGTTCACAGATTGCCGCGCGCCGCCTGCTCGCGTTCGATGGACTCGAACAGCGCCCGGAAGTTGCCCACCCCGAAGCCGAGCGAGCCGTGCCGTTCGATGAGTTCGAAGAATACGGTCGGCCGATCGCCGAGCGGTTTCGTGAAGATCTGCAGCAAGTATCCGTCCTCGTCCCTGTCGACGAGAACGCCTCGCTTCTGCAATTCCTCGACCGGCACCCGCACTTTCCCTATCCGGGCACGCAACTCTGGATCCTCGTAGTACGTGTTCGGGGTATCGAGAAACTCGACGCCTTCGGCCCGTAGTGCGTCCACGGTCGCCAGGATGTCGCCGGTTGCCAGGGCCAAGTGCTGGCAACCCGGTTCCCCGTAGAACTCCAGATACTCGTCGATCTGCGACTTCTTCTTCCCCACTGCGGGTTCGTTGAGCGGGAACTTCACGCGGTGATTGCCGTTCGCCACCACTTTCGACATCAGCGCGGAGTACTCGGTGGCGATGTCGTCGCCGACGAATTCGGCCATGTTCGTGAAGCCCATGACACGGTTGTAGAACCGGACCCAGTGATCCATCCGCCCCATCTCGACATTTCCGACCGCATGGTCGATCGCCTGGAACAAGCGTGTGGGCTTCCCCGGCCGCGCAGCAAAACTGCTCGAACGAGCGACGAACCCGGGCAGGTACGGACCGTCGTACCCGCTGCGATCGACAATCGTGTGCCGGGTACTGCCATATGTGGCGATCGCCGCGACCCGGACAGTTCCGAACTCGTCCGAGACGTCGTGCGGTTCCTCCAGGATGGTGGCACCCTGAGATCGTGCGTGGTCGATGCATCGGTCGACGTCGAGAACCTCCATTGCCAAATCCACCACGCCGTCGCCGTGAGCACGGTGATGATCTGCGAGCGGACTCTTCGGATCGACCGCGCCGTGCAGAACGAATCGCGCCGCACCGGATTCGAGCACATAGGACTTGTGGGTGCGCTGACCCGTCTCGGGCCCGGCATAGGCGACGAGGGTCATGCCCCAGGTGGAGACGAAATACTGCATGCTCTGCGTCGCATTGCCGCAGACGAACACCACAGCATCCATGGCAACCACCGGAAACGGGTCCGAGGCATCGTCGTGTTCAACCAGCCCGACCAACTTCTGGAGCTGATCAGCCCCAAGGTGCGCAGCCAATTCACGGGGCGTCAAGCGAATATCGGAGGTAGTCATGCCCATAACTGTGATTCAGATCACCAAGCTACGCAACCGTACTTCAATACGCTATTCAATCTGTACATAATGTGGAAACCAATACAGGTTCGGCTACACATATTGACCAGGAGTGTGCCATGCCTATCGATCAACTCGATGCGCGCCTGCTCGACCTTCTGCATGTCGAACCGAAGGTTGGAGTCCTCGAGGCGTCGAGGCGCCTGGGGGTTGCTCGGGGCACAGTCCAGGCGCGCCTCGACCGACTCGAACGCTCCGGCGTGATCATCAGTTCGGCACCCACGCTCGATCCATCGGCCCTCGGCTTCCCGGTGGTCGGGTTCGCCACGCTCGAGATCGCGCAGGGCAAGGGACACGTTGCGGTAGTCGAGCATCTCGCCGCCATCCCCGAAGTGCTCGAGGCACACACGACAACCGGCGACGGAGATCTCCTGGTGCGTGTTGTGGCGCGCAACCATGCGGATCTGCAGCGGGTCATCAACGCAATTGTCGACGGCCAGAACGTCTTGCGATCCTCGACCGTCATCGCGACGCAGACCCAAATTCCGCTGCGCCACTACCAACTCGTGTCGCATGCGGTCGCTACCCAGACGTGAGCCGACCCCTCTTGGCGGGTGTGTCTACACCGCTGTGTCGAACAGCCCGACTCCCCTTTCCCGGACAGGCGCTCGATAGGGTCGTGCAATGCCGACTACCGCTGAGCATGTCAACTACTCAGCCCTGAAGGACTGAGCTTGCAGCTGCAACACCCGACTGGCTGTCGAGGGTCACGCCGCGCCAGGGACCGTTGACTGGGCCCGGTAGTCCTCGGCGGCTCGGTGTGCGATGTTGTGCGAGCCGACAATATCTGCGTGTTCAACGAAACCGCAGTCGAGACAGCAGAACCGGTCCTGGTGGGGCCGGTTCTTCTTGTCGATATGACCACACCTGATGCAGCGGCGGCTGGTGTTCGCCGGATCCACCGACATCACCGGCACCCCCACCCGGGCGGCCTTGTAGGAAATGAAGGCCCCGAGTTGCGCGAACGCCCAACTCGAGTGCGTGGCCCGTTGGGGCTTGCGAAACCGTACCCGCTCGCGGATGCCCGTAAGGTCTTCCAGGGCGATCCCGCGTCCGGTGCGTTCAGCCACGGCCACAACCTTCTTGGAAATCTGGTGGTTGACGTCGGCGGCGAACCGGGCTTCCTTCCGAGCCCGACGCCGCAACAATCGTTTGGCGGACTTGGTGTTCTTCCTCTGCAGTGTGTGCCGCAGTTCCCGGTTGCGGGTGCGGCGGTCCTTGACGGCGCCCCGCCCGGCAGGGCCATCCGGGGCGCCGTCCCCGAACGTGTCGATCAGGTGATCACCAAGTTCCCGGTCGGAGGCGACGGCCATGTTCACGATCCCCAAATCCACCCCGATCCACCCGTCCGGGGTGTTCAGATGGTCCCCGGAGGCGACCGGGGGGTCGGGCACATCGCAGGTGGCGATCAAATACGCGGTCGGTGTTCCTCGGCGATCTCTCTGTACGACGAGATCAGTTTCCCCCTTCCGGTACTGCCGGAGCATCGCCACCTGGTCGGGGTGGCCGACGAACCGCAGGTTCTTCACCCGCCCGTCGACCGTCCAAATCGACACGCTGCCCCCGCCCGTGTCGTTTGGGTCGTACCCCCAGGACAGGCACCGGTCATCGAACGGTTGCGCCGCGTCCGGGCGGAACCGGATCGGCGTGTTCTCCACCCGCGTCCGGCGCCGGGAGCCTGTCGGCCCGTACCTGCCGTTCCGCAAATTGGCGCGCAGGCTGGTGTACGAGTCAGCGACCTTCCGGATCACCGACTGCGCCACCTGCGCACCCAACCCACCATGCTCACGGGCGGTCGCGTAGGTGATCGCCCGCAGATCACGTTTCCGGAACACCCGCCTCTCGTGCGCGATCCGGGCCACCAGGGTGGCGGTGTCGTTGCAGACGGCCAGGGTGCGCACCACAGCATCGAGTTGCTGACTGTCGGCCAGTAACTTCACCCGCACCACCTGCTTCACACCCCGGACCGTAACAGCGACCACCGACACCAACCGAGAACCCGAACGTACGCAGGGTCGTTGGGCTACTCGTGCACTACCCACCACGTGACGCGATTCCTCCCGGCCCTGAAGGACCGGGGTTCCTCGCTAGCTACCGCTGAAACGGGACACGGCAGTGACGTGCAGGCCCTCGAGACCACCGCCACCTACGACGCGGAAACTGGCGAATTCGTCATTCACTCCCCCACCCCGTCTTCGCGCAAGGACTACATCGGCGGGGCCGCAGAGCACGCGACCGTGGCGGCGGTGTTCGCACAGCTGATCACCGAGCCGGATGGTGGCGCCGGAGGGGCCGGCGGCCAGACACAGGGCGTGCACTGCTTCGTAGTGCCGATCCGGGACGCGGACGGCAACGATCTACCCGGCGTCCACACGTCCGACTGTGGGCACAAGGGCGGGCTCCCCGGGGTAGACAACGGCCGAATCATGTTCGACCACGTTCGCATTCCGCGGGAAAACCTGCTCGACAGGTACGCGCAGGTCGCCGAGGACGGCACGTACTCATCGCCGATCGACAACGCCAACCGCCGCTTTTTCACGATGGTGGGCACATTGGTGCGCGGCCGCGTCACCGTCGGCGGATCCGCGGGCGCGGCGGCTCGCGTCGCGTTGTCGATCGCTACTCGATATGCGCTGCAGCGCAGGCAGTTCAACGCAGCCCAGGGCGAGGAGGAGGTGCTGCTGATGGACTACCTCGTCCACCAGCGCCGACTCTTCCCGCTGATCGCGCGGTCGTACGCGTTGCAGTTCGCGCAGAACGAACTCGTCGCCAGGATGCAGGAAGTGCAGGGCAACGACGACACCGACCCGCAGGCACAGCGGGAGCTCGAAAGCCGCGCCGCCGGCCTCAAGGTCGCGAACACCTGGCACGCCACCCGCGCGATCCAAGAGGCGCGCGAAGCTTGCGGGAGCGCCGGGTACATGGCCGAGAACCGGCTGACGGCGTTGAAGGCGGACACCGACGTGTTCACCACCTTCGAGGGAGACAACCACGTCCTGACCCAGTTGGTCGCCAAGGAATTGCTCACGTCCTACGCGGACGAGGTACAGGGAATGAGCCCCGTCGAGTGGATGCGCTTCGCCGCCACCACCGTCTCCGACCTCGTAAAGACCAGAACCGCAGCCCAGCAGATCATCCAGACAATCCTCGATACCCGGCAGGACAACGAAGAAGACGGCAGCCTCTTCAACCGCGGCACCCAGTTGACGATGTTCGAGGACCGCGAGCAGTACCTCCTGTCGACGGCGGCCAGGCGTCTCCAGGCTGCACAGAAGCGGGAGGAGAACCCGTTCGACGCGTTCAACTTCGTCCAGGACCACGTCCTGCACGCCGCGCACGCCCACATCGACCGAGTCGTGCTCGAGGCGTTCATCGCAGGTATCGACGGATGCGAAGACGACGCGGCTCGAGACGTGCTCAGCGACGTCTGCGACCTCTACGCACTGAGCGTGATCGAAGAAGACAAGGCATGGTTCATGGAACATCGGCACCTGTCGGTGGAACGCTCGAAAGCAGTGCAGCGGGGCATCAACGAGCGCTGCCGGTCGCTGCGGCCCCACGCAGAGACCTTGATCGCGGGGTTGGGGGTTCCCGAGGCCCTACTCGGCTCCGCGATGATCGACGGTCCGGGGACCGACGCCGTCCGCAAGACCCAGAACGTCCGGTGAGGAAGGCTCGTCCGGTGAGGAAGACTCGTCCGGTGGGGAGGACGGCCCGGCATGTTCGTCCACCGGGCCGGATCGGAGCCTGCGCACAGAATCGATCACCAACAGGCCAGACACGGTGACCAGCCCCGCGGCGAGCGCGATCCATGCACCCGAATATTCGGTTCCTTCGTAGGAGGGCTGACCGGGCGCCACGGGGCTGAACTCAGCGGTGACCTGGGCAAGGTTCCAACACCACACCGCCAGGACGAGTCCGGCCAAAGCCCCGATCCACTCGAGGGCGACCGTCACTGTCCGTCGGTTCATTCCCGCGACCCTCCCGTCGATTTTGCAAGCAGTGATTCGAGTTGTTCGCGCAGGCCCTCGTCGTCCTTTGCCCATGCCTGGACCAGAGCACCATTATTCAGGCGCAACCCGATCCCCGAACGTCGGCGGGGCACCGCCGACAGCTCGCCCAGCGACCGGGCCGTCTCCCACGGTTGATGGTCGCGTGCCTCGGGATCAGCAGGAGGCATGATCTTCACGATCTCGGTGATCGGCAAGTCCTCGGTACCTTGCCGCAGCGTCGACGACGTCAATTCCACACTGGCGTGTCTGCGTGCCGCCACTACCTGAACTGAGATGAATCCGCTGAGCAGCGCCGCGAACAACGGCAGCGCAAACCAGTGCACCACGGGTCCGGTCAACAGTTCGACGACCAACGCGATCAAGCAGAAAATCGGGCCGAACGCCACCATCCGCCAGCGGGCCCCTGGCTCACTGAACAACACTTCGTCAGGCACGAGCGAACCATCCTTCAACACTCTCGACTTGCGCCATGTGCGGAACTACTCGTCCGAGGGAGGCAAGCGTAGGAAGTATGCCGTGGAGTCCTTGCGGTGCATCAGCACGATGGCGCCGACGGCCGCAACTGCCTGGAGGATCTGCACGCCGCCGAGGACAAGTGCGCCGCTGCCGCCCGATCCGGTCGCGGACACCGCCATGATGGCCCACGCGACGATCGTCGCGCAGCCGAGCGTCAGCAGCATTCTGGCCCAGTTTCGACCTTTCCGCATGAAATGCACGAACAGCAAGAACAGGGTGGTGAACAACAGGATGAAGACCCCGAGCACTCCGATCCCCACGTAGAACAGATTCTCGGCGGCGGTGCGGCTCAGGTCGATCTCGTTCGACGTGACCCGGGGATCGCTCAGCAACTGGTCGACGAACGTCGACTTCTCTCCCAGTATCACGATTGTCCCCACCAGCGCCTGGATAAGACCCAGGCCCGCAACCGCCCACAGCAATTGCGCGGCGGTACCCACATCCACCGGAACCGGACGCTCGGGCTTCGATTCAGGAACCGGCGGCGGGTACGGGAGATTATTCGGAGACGGGCCCTGTTGGTGAGGCGGAGTTGGAGGCCACTGCTCGGTCATGACAACTACCGTATCCGGCGCGCGCCGCCACTGAAGCGTCGGCAGAGGGCATCACAACCAACCCGCCGCCTCTGTGGCCCAATAGGTCAGCACAATATCGGCGCCTGCGCGGCGGATACTCGTAAGCGATTCGAGGATCGCTGCGTCCCTGTCGATCCAGCCGTTCTGGGCGGCAGCGGTGATCATCGAGTACTCACCCGAGATCTGGTACGCCGCTACCGGTACCGGCGAACGATCAGCTGTCTCGCGCACGATATCCAGATACGACATCGCCGGTTTGACCATCACGATGTCGGCGCCCTCTGTGAGATCGAGGTCCACCTCGCGCAACGACTCGCGCCGATTGGCCGGATCCTGCTGGTATGTTCTGCGATCGCCCTGCAAGGAAGATCCGACGGCCTCCCGGAACGGGCCGTAGAACGCCGAAGCGTACTTCGCCGAGTAGGCCAATTGCCCGACGTCTGTGTGGCCCGCGCCGTCCAGGGCCCTCCGAATGGCGGCCACCTGACCGTCCATCATTCCACTGGGGCCGAGTAGATCGGCACCCGAATCAGCCTGGGCGACTGCCATATCCACATACCGTTGCAACGTGAGGTCGTTGTCGACCACACCGTCGACACCAAGGACCCCACAGTGACCGTGATCGGTGAACTCGTCCAGACAGGTATCTGCCATGATCACCGTTGCGTCTCCGACTTCGTCTGCAAGCCAACGCAATCCACGGTTCAAGATGCCCCCCGGATCAGAAGCACCCGAACCGTCGCCGTCCTTGTCTTCGGGCCTGGGCACGCCGAAGAGCATGATTCCGCCGACACCTGCCTCGACTGCCTGCGTAGCCGCACGCCGCAGCGAGTCCGGCGTGTGCTGGAAGACGCCGGGCATCGACGAGATCTCCCGTGGCGCTTCGATACCGTCCGCAACGAACATCGGCAGCACTAGATGCCGTGGTTCGAGCGAAGTCTCGGCCACGAGTCTGCGAAGCGCCTGTGTACGGCGAAGCCGTCTCGGTCGGTAGGTCGGATACACGAACTCGCCCTCCATCGTCAGGTCTGTGGGTGGTTGACGAGCCTGCGCTCGTCAACCCCTCACGTCTCGCGCAGTGCCTATCGCCGAGCGCGAGACTTCTTGCGAGGCGGGGGCAAGGCACCCTCCGCCCGCAGCCGCGCCGCATGTTCGGCAAGAGCCTCTACCAACGGGCCGACCTGGGCGGTCTCCGGTCGGACGTCCACACGCAGCCCGAACTCGATGGCAGTCTCGGCTGTCTTGGGGCCGATGCAGGCGACGAGGGTGCGCGCATGCGGCTTTCCGGCGATACCCACCAAGTTCCGCACCGTCGAAGACGAGGTGAAGCAGACTGCGTCGAATCCACCGGTCTTGATCATCTCGCGGGTCTCGGCCGGCGGCGGCGCGGCGCGGACTGTGCGGTATGCGGTGACGTCATCGATCTCCCAGCCACGCTCACGCAGGCCCTCGGCCAAGGTCTCGGTGGCGATGTCTGCACGCGGCAACAGCACCCGATTGACCGGGTCGAACACGTCGTCGTACGGCGCGAACTCGGCTAGCAGACCTTCGCTCGACTGTTCACCAGTCGGCACGAGCTCGGGGTTGATTCCGAACGAACGCACCTTGGCGGCGGTGGCCTCACCGATGCAGGCGATCTTGACACCGGAGAAGGCACGGGCATCGAGTCCGAACTCCCCGAACTTCTCCCATACCGCCCGCACCGCATTGGTGGAGGTAAAGACGACCCACTGGTAGCGACCGTCGACCAGACCCTTGACCGAGCGCTCCATCTGAGCCGGGCTGCGTGGTGGCTCGACAGCGATGGTCGGCACCTCCATCGGGATGGCGCCGTGCGTGACGAGACGGTCGCTCATTTCACCGGCCTGGTCCTTGGTGCGGGGCACCAGAACCTTCCAGCCGTACAAGGCTCTCGACTCCCACCACGACATCTTGTTGCGCTGGGAGACGACCTTGCCGACCGTGACGATCAGCGGCCCGACGAGTTCGGAACCGGCCTCGTTCAACGTGGCGAGCGTTGCCTCGACAGTGCGCTGCTGCCTGGTAGTACCTCGGACCGTGATGGCAACCGGAGTTTGCGGCGCCAGGCCGTGTTCGACGAGGGCGCTTGCAGTCTCGGCGAGGTGCCCAGACGTGGCGTGCAGCACGAGCGGTCCGGGTGCGGCCGCGAGTGCGGGCCAGTCGACCTCACCTCGAACATCGGCCTCCGTGTGTCCTGAGCCGAGCGCCATACCTGCGTAGGAGGGCACAGAGGAAGCGGACGGCAGACCCGGCAGGACCTCGAACTGCACCTGGGTCCGGGCGACGGCGGCGACTTCGGCGATAACGGAATCGGTGGTCAGCGGGTCACCGGACACCAAGCGCACCACGTCATGGCCGTTCTTGGCCTCGTGGACGAGGGTCTTCGCGACTTCTGCCGGCTCGCCCAACGCGGGTCGGACCTCGGCATTTCGCTCACCAGTCTCTGGGTCGACGCCCAAGTCGGCACCCACCAGAACCGTGACGCCCTTGTCGACGTCCGGGTCAGTGAACGCCAGCGCCGCTGCGGCGAGGACGTCGCGCGCGCGAACGGTGAGCAGCGCCGGATCACCCGGTCCCGATCCCACGAACAGGATTCGTCCGGGGGTGTTCTTACGGACTCGGCTCATCGGTAACTCTCCAGTGCGATCTTATGTCGAAATGAGGACGGGAAGCGGATCGGCCGACCAGTCGGCCTTCGCACATCAAACATCGGCATCACCGGCCTCGGTGATATTCATCAGATCCCGCGCGCCGAGTTCGAGAAGCTCCCTCGCGACGGACCGGCCGAGTTCTTCAGCGTTGTCCGGGGAACCGACGGCCCCCGTGCGTATGACATCGGAACCGTCGATGGCTGCCGCGCAACCACGAACGGACAGTTCATCGAAGACATTGCCCTCGTCGTCGAGTGATTCGACGACCTCGGCGATGGCCCCGACGGGCGCGGTGCAGCCGGCCTCGAGCTCGGCGAGTAGTGCGCGCTCCGCGGTAACGGCCGCACGGCTACGTGGCTCGTCGAGTTCCGCAAGAATCGCGGCGAGCGCCTGGTTGTCCGAACGGCACTCGACTGCCAGCGCGCCCTGCGCGGGCGCGGGCAGCATCTGAACGGGCTCGATGGACTCGGTGATCAGATCCAGACGTCCGATCCGCGCCAATCCGGCGCGCGCAAGCACGACGGCGTCGAACTCGCCGGACTCGACCTTCCCCAGCCGGCGCTGCAGGTTGCCGCGCAGCGGACGGACATCGAGGCCGAGGCCGAGGGCACGAAGTTGGGAGATGCGCCGCGGGGCGGAGGTGCCGATCTTGGAACCAGCAGGGAGTTCACCGAGAACCAACCCGTCACGTGCCACGAGGGCGTCGCGAGGGTCCTCCCGCGGCGGAATGGCGGCAATGGTGAATCGCTCGTCGCGGGCGGTCGGAAGGTCCTTGAAGGAGTGCACTGCCACATCGACCCTGCCGTCCAAGAGGGCTTCGCGCAGCTCTGCCGTGAAGACGCCGACCCCGATTTTCTCCACAGAGTCCATCGACTGATCGCCCTTGGTCGCGATGATCACGAGTTCGGCGTCGTGCCCGCTCGAGATCAGCGCGTCCCGGACGGTTCCAGCCTGGGTCGTGGCAAGCTCGCTCCCCCTGGTTCCGATCCGCAGGGTGCGGGTGCCGACGGCGTTCATGCCTGCGATTCCTTCCCCTGGTCGTCTCCCGCGACGAAGTGTCGCAGGCGCGGGTCCCGGCCGGAGGCAAAACCGTCAAGGCTCTCGAGCATTGCCAGGTCGGCAACGTCACCACCTGCCAGGTCCGCAACGTCACCACCTGCCAGGTCGGTGGCGCCGAGATCGGTCGGCTTCGCCACGGCATCGACGGTCCCGGGGCTGAGTTCGAAGAGTTCCCGCAGTGCTGCCGCATAGGAGTCGCCACCGGGCGCGGAAACAAGTTGCTTGATTCGGACCGTGGGTGCGTGCAGAAGCTTGTCGACCACTCGCCGGACGGTTCGCGCCACCTCTTCGCGCTGCGGATCGTCGAGCCCAGGCAGGCGAGAGTCCAGTCTGCCGAGTTCGGCTTCGACCACGTCCGCGGCCCGCTGCCGCAGCGCCGTGACCGTGGGCGTGACCTCAGCCAGTCTCTGACCGGCGAGGTAGTTGCCGAGTTCGCTCGCAACGATGTTCCGGGCGGCCTCGGCGTCGGATGCCGCGGCGCCCGCCCCAGGATCGCGCTGCAGGGACTCCATATCGAGTACTGCGACACCGGGCAGGCCCGACACCGCGTGCTCCACGTCGCGAGGCAGCCCGAGATCGCAGATGACCAGAGGCCTTTCGGCGGCACGACCCGGTTGCGCCAGTGCACGGTGGGCGTCCGCGAGTGTGACGACGGCCCCGACCGCGCCGGTGCAGGTCACCAGAACGTCTGCCTGCGCCATCACCACAGGGAGTTCGCTGAGCATGTGGGCGGCGGACTCGACGCCGTGAGACCTGGCGGTCTCGGCCAAATGCTCCGCTCGCTCTCTGGTGCGGTTGACGACGGTGATGCGACCGATACCGGCGCGCGTGAGGTGCGCAACCGCGAGACCGCCCATCGACCCGGCCCCGACCACAACGGCGTTGCGCCCGGCCAAGCCCCCGCTTCCGACGATTCCGGCCGCTCGGTCGAGCGCCACCGACACGACGGACGCACCGGCGGCATCGATGCCAGTCTCCGAATGCACCCGTTTTCCAACGCGCAGAGCCTGTTGAGCGAGTTCGTGGAGCGTACGACCCGCAGCCTGCTGGGCGTCGGACGCTGCATACGCAGTCCTGATCTGGCCCAGGATCTGCTGCTCACCGATCACCATCGAATCGAGTCCGCTGGCCACCGCGAACAGGTGCTCCGCCGCGGCGTCGCTGTACCGCACATAGGCGTGCTGATGCAGGTCGGTGAGGTCCAGACCGGAATGGTCCGCAAGCAATTCGCCGACGTCGGTCAGCGCACCGTGAAACGCGTCGACGGCGGCGTAGATCTCCACCCGGTTGCAGGTGGAGACAACCATGGCCTCCGAGATGTGAGCCGACGCCAGAAGTTTGTCGATCAACTTCGGTCGATCGGTGTCGGTTACGGCGACTCGTTCGAGGACCGGCACAGGGGCCGTCCTGTGCGAGACCCCAACAAGCAGAACACTCACGGCGCGATCACTGATCCATTCCTTGATGAGGTGGAAGAGAGAGCGGAATGCCCGATGTGCACACTGGGTGCCGCCGTAGACGATTCCCTGTTCCGGGTTGGCCCGGTTTCGGTATTGCGTGCGCTGTTGAACGAGAGAACCTGCATTTCGACCGCGAGGTCGACGTGACGCGTCTCTACATGATCAGGAACGTCGAGCAACGTCGGGGAGAAGCTGAGAATGCAGCGCAATCCGGCACCGACAAGACGGTCGGCCACTTCCTGGACCGCCTCGTCCGGCGTCGAGATGACACCGAGAGTGGCTTCGAGTTCCAGGCACGCCTGTTCGAGTTCGTCGACATGCCGCACCTCTAGGTCGCCGACCGGCATACCGACCCTCGCAGGATCGCTGTCGAACAGGCCGACCATGGAGAATCCGCGACGGCCGAACCCGGGATAGCGAGCGAGCGCCTGACCGAGGTTTCCGACGCCGACGAGGACCACGTTGTGCCCGCGGTCCAGACCGAGCGTGCATTCGATGCGGGCACGCAAACGGGTTACGTCATAGCCGACGCCACGGACACCGTTCGGCCCCAAGAAGGAAAGGTCCTTGCGGAGCTTGGCAGATCCCACACCCGAAGCCGCGGCGAGTTCCTCACTCGACACGGTCGTCATGCCACGATCGGCGAACACTCCGAGGACCCGCAGGTAAGTCGCGAGGCGAGTCACCGTAGCCTGGGGGATATCCCGTAATTCGGGGAGCGTAGATTCGTCGGAGAGGGAAGGCACGGGAGACGGTTCGACTACGCCCGTCGCATCAAGGGTCGCAGCCCCATGCGTCTGGTGCGTTTCGGTCACGTCGTTGGCTCCTCGTCCGACCGGCATTCGATGCCGTCTTCACGGTGCTCCGGGAAATTGTTGACACCACGGTAACTGCTTGTGAACGCCTGCACAAAGTCGCTGACGACTGCGCCACATGCGGTTCTACCTGCGCAGCATCACAGGATGCCCCTCTTAGGGTCGACTTACTTGCGCAAGTCCGCCCGAAGACGCTCTTCGTCCACCTCCCAGTAACTGTGCTCACGTCCGTCGAGCAGAATCACGGGCAATCGGTCGCCGAATTCGGCACGCAATTCCGGATCCTCGTCCGCCGCCTGATCCACGTCTATGCACGTCAGTTCCAGCCCGAACTCTTCGCAGAGAACCAGCAGCCGCTCACGGGCCGGCTCGCACGCGCCGCATCCCGCCCGCGTGAGAAGCGTCACCTTATGTTCGACGTCGTTCATTCGCTCCACTTCCTTTCGGTGCTTCGAGTAGAGCCACTGTGCCGCTCGAGGGCAGCCCGACGCCAGTCGGCTCGGAGATGAACGTCACACACTTACGCCGCGGGCCTCCATCGGGCCGCCCAGTGTCCATTACGCGGGATAGGCTTCTCCACACAAGCTTTCTTGCGACACGGGAGGTACGAGTGCCTGCGCGATCACTACCGAACGGCACCGGATTCGGCTCGGGTCTGGCTGGGATCATTCTCCCCGGCCGACGTCAGTTCAGGAATCCGCTGGGCCCCAGCGAGGCCGAGGTACGCGCAAATGTCGCAGGCGAGGCGAGCGCGGATGCGGCCCTCGCCCATGTGTCGTCCGGTACCGACACCGAAGTCGAAGAGCCTGACATCCCGCTGGACCTGACCGCAGCAGCGTTCTTCGACGTGGACAACACGATGGTGCAGGGCGCCTCGATCATCCACTTCGCCCGCGGGCTCGTGGCTCGCAACTACCTCAAGACGTCGGATCTGATGGACTTCGCGTGGAAACAGGTCAAGTTCCGGGTGACCGGCAAGGAGAACAGCGAAGACGTCGCCTCCGGCCGCGAAAAGGCCCTCTCCTTCGTCGCAGGGCGCTCGACCGCCGAACTCGCCCGACTCGGTGAAGAGATATACGACGAAGTGGTCGCCGACAAGATCTGGCCAGGTACCCGCGCACTGGCCCAGATGCATCTCGACGCCGGACAGCAGGTGTGGCTCGTCACGGCGACCCCCGTGGAACTGGCGCAGGTCATCGCGCAGCGACTCGGTCTGACGGGCGCACTCGGCACGGTGGCCGAGAGCGAGAACGGCCGATTCACCGGTCGCCTGGTCGGCGACATTCTCCACGGCCTCGGTAAGGCTCATGCCGTGCGCGCTTTGGCCGTGCGCGAAGGGCTGGATCTCAGACGCTGCACGGCGTATTCCGACAGCCACAACGACGTGCCCATGCTCTCGCTGGTCGGCACCGCCGTCGCCATCAACCCGGACACTGATCTCCGTGAACTTGCGAAGAATCGGGGTTGGGAGATCCGCGACTTCAGGACGGGGCGCAAGGCCGCGAAGATCGGCGTCCCGACGGCACTGCTCCTCGGTGCTGCCGGCGGGGCACTCGCGGCGGTCGTCGCGCGCCGCCGCGAGCACGTGGCCTGAGCACGCCGCTCGATTCCCGGAAAGTGGATCAGCCGAGGAACGCGTTCCGGCGTTTGGCCAGAAGCCGATACAGCGTTTGCTGAATGGTCTCTCGGACGTGGTCGGTGACCTCGAACAGTTCCATCGGATCGTCTGCGGCCGACGCATCGTAGGAGTCGGTGACGATCGGCTCGCCGAACTCGATGTACCACTTCGACGGCATCGGGACGAGACCGAGTAGTCCGAAGTGCGGAAACAGCGGGGTCACCGGGAAGTACGGCAGGTTCAGGAGCCGGGCCAGCGTCCCGAGTTCGCCGATCTTTGGATATATCTCCTCGGAACCGACGATCGAGCACGGAATGATCGGTGCCCCGGTCCGCATGGCTGCCGACACGAAGCCACCGCGGCCGAACCTCTGCAGTTTGTACCGCTCGCTGAACGGTTTACCGATTCCCTTGAACCCTTCCGGAAACACAGCCACAGCCTCGCCCTCGCTCAGAAGTCGAACCGCATCCGGGTTGCAGGCGAGCGTGTGCCCCGCTTTGCGAACGATATCTCCGACCACCGGCATCTCGAACGCCATGTCGGCCACCAGCATTCGCAGCGGTCGATGCGCCGGGTGATGATCATGCACGGCGACGGAGGTCATCAATCCGTCGATGGGAAAGACACCGGCATGATTCGCGACCACCAGTGCGCCCCCCGTCATCGGAATGTTCTCCAGTCCGCTGACCTCCACGCGGAACCATTTGTCGAACAGCGGCCTGAGCAAGGGGAGCCACACGTTCTCGGTGAAGTGCGGGTCGTACCCGAAGTCGTCGACGTGATAGTCGCCCGACAGACGGCGCCGAAGGAACTCAGCGGCATGGATGATCTGCTCGGCCATAGCATTCCGGACGGCGGCCGTCGACGAGGATTCCGCGGCAAACTCGGGAGAGGTGACCGAGGCGGATCTGGGCATCCCGGAAGGATGCCGACTCTCGCCCTGCTCACTCTCCGTACGTCTGGCTCCAGCCCCGCGTGCGCCTGCCACTCCGCGTATCGGAATGACCTTCGCCACTTCGTTCACCTCTCCCCTTTCGCCGTACCGGTCAGAGTGAGTAGTGCATCCTCGGTCGCGTCCACCCATTCCTTCTTGATGATCGCCTCGACCCCCGTTGCACGAGCGAAATCGTCAAGGGCCTGTACCGAGGTCCACCTTGGTTCGAAGGATAGTTCGGTTCTCATGCGAGTGGTGTCGAGCCCGCAACCGAAGTGGAAGTAGTCCAGTTGTTCGTCGGTGAACGAGCGCATCACCGGCCCCATGACTGCGCGCCCCACACTTCGGAACAATGCGAACGGCATCGGTACCTGGACGCGTCCAGCGCGGCGTATGGCCTGCGACAGCATGACGACACCGTCCCCGGCGATGTTGAATGTCCCCGCCGGACCCGACACGGTCGCCTTTTCCAACGAGGCAAGGGCGTCTTCCTCGTGCAGCACCTGTAGTCGAGCGTCGCGGCCGAGGATCGTTGGAACCACCGGCGCTGTCAGAAACTGCGCGACGGTTGCGTTGAGGCGAGGTCCGACCAATGGGGCGAGGCGCAGAATCGACACGGCGATGTCGTGTCGCCTGCGTCCCATGCCGCGAAGATAGCCCTCGATCTCGATGCAGTCTCGCGCGTAGGCACCCGCCGGACGCTGTCGGGCGCTCATCTCTTCCGTGAACTTGACCGGGTCTTTGGCGCTGCCACCGTAGACCACGGAGGCCGAACGCAATACGACCTTCTTGACTGTCGGAGCCTTCTGGCAAACCGCGAACAGCTGCATTGCGCCGATAACGTTTTCGTCTTTCATCGCAGCTCGACTGCCCGATTTCGGTGGTCGTGCCAGGGTCGAGACGTGCACGACTGTGTCGACCTCGGCGTTGCGAATAACCTTGCCGATCAAAGGGTTCCGAATATCGGCACGCACGAATTCGGCACGACCCATGCGACGCAGCATGTCCTTGCTCGGCGATACAGTGTCGACCGCGATGACGCGCTCGATATCCGGATTCTGGGCCAGCCTCGTCACCAGGTACCCTCCCAGAAACCTGCTCGCCCCTGTGACCAGCACGACGCGAGGCACCGTCGCCTGCGCAGAGCAGTCTTCGCCACTCACAACCACCAGAACCCCCGATCTTGTAGTGAGTGAGCTCAACCATACGGGGAACGGGGAGATAGCGCTCATCTCGGTGGGAATTGGGCGCTTCGAGCTGTTCGAGCAATTCGTCCGGGACGACGAATGCCCGCCATCTGTCAGATGGCGGGCATTCGGATGCGACGGCTTACTTGCCGAGTTTCCTGCGTTGCACTCGGGTGCGCCGAAGCAGCTTGCGGTGCTTCTTCTTCGACATGCGCTTGCGTCGCTTCTTGATCACTGAACCCATGGCGGGTGTCCCTCACGTTCTTCTCTAGCGTTCCTGCGCACGCCGGTTACGTACGCCTGCGCCTCTCTGGCGCCTGGGCCTCGACTTAACTAGCTCAGCGCCTTACGACACCAGCTGGCTGGTACGACAGTCGCTAATCGTACCGGTGCGGGTCGCCTGGCAGAAACCGAGGTCACCCTCTTCGCGCCGATCGGTCAACCGGCATCGAAATACGAGGTCTCGAGGTAGTCGTGCACAGCTTTCGCATGCACTCTGAACGAACGACCCACACGGACGGCGGGCAACTCGCCGCTGTGCACCAACCGATACACAGTCATCTTGGACACTCTCATCAATGCCGCTACCTCGGCGACGGTGAGAAATTGCGTTCCGGCCAGGGCCGGTTGCCCGTCAGGGTCTGAGCCCTTGGACGGCTTCTTTTCAGTCATCATCAACCAATACCTCCGGCACGTGTCGCGCCGCCGGCTTCCCCCCGGCGGAACAGACACGCACGTGCTGCATTCGAGCTTAGCGGGACGGATGGTGTTAGTGCGACGGGTGTGGGGATTCGAATATTCATTCGGATTTCGCACCCAGGTCGGCAGAACGAAGCTTCGCGGATTCGATGGCGTCGAAAAAGGCCGTTCGAAGACCATTTTTCTCGAACTGGCGGATAGCAGCGGCGGTAGTGCCACCCGGGGACGTCACAGCAGCCCGGAGCTCTGTGGCGCTCTCCCCCGACTGGTCGAGCATCGCCGCTGCACCGACCATCGTTTGGACTACCAGTTCTGAAGCGGTCGCCCGGGTGAGCCCGCAGGCGACACCCGCATCGATCATGGCCTCGGCGACCAGGAAAAAGTAGGCCGGACCGGACCCCGAGACAGCAGTGACCGTGTCGATCTGCGATTCGGGGACGACTACGACCTTGCCCACCGACGACAGCACGCCGTTGACCAGCTCGAGGTGCTCCTTCTTCACATGCCGCCCTGCGGCCAGGGCGCTGACACCTTCGCCGACCAACATGGGAGTGTTGGGCATGACCCGTACCACGGGGAACCCCGCAGGCAGCCTCACCTCGTAGTAGGCGGTGGGAACGCCAGCAGCGAGCGATACGAGCAACTGCTCGCGTTCCCCGTCGAGATCCACCGTTGACACCTCGGCGAGCGCCTCTTCAACGTCATCCGGTTTGACGGCGATAACGATGACATCAGCGCCTTCGACGGCATCGGCGGTGGTGGTGACCCGTACCGAGTATGCGTCTGCCAACTCTTCGGCCCGTGGCGAATGCGTCTCGGCGACCACGAGATCCCTGACGGCGTGACCCGCCTGCAGAAGGCCCGAAACGAGGGCCTCACCGATCTTGCCGCCTCCGACTACCGCAATTCTCGTCATGACCAACAGCCTGCCACGACGTACATGCGCATATTACTAGCGGGGGATCATCGCCAACTGCCGGCTCTGCACGACAATCGCCCCGGTCGAGTCGAGGATGGTGTGGTCCTCCTCGAACCACGAACCACCGAGCACCGTGCTGTTGGCCATCACCCGCAGCCAACCAGGTGCCGGCTGCCTACGCAGATAGGTTGTCAGCTGAACCGTGGGCGCCCAGCCGAACAAGCCCCTGTTCATCGTCACCGGCGAGCTGATGTCACCGGCCATGATTGCGAAGAGAGCTGCGATGTCGGGATCGCTCTCATCGCCGGCACGAGGGCGGACCCACATGCGGACCTCCGGTTCGCCCTTGTTGCCGGTCAGAAAGTGCGCGGAGGTTCCGTCAACGCGCAGGTCGCACCCTTTCGCCACATGCATGACCTGCCCCATCGGATGATCGGGGGTGACCGACACCGCGTCGGCGGGTGGTTCCACCGGAAGCTTGGCGAGCGGGTGGTCCCCGTTGTAGAGCGGTTCCCCCGCATCAGGGACGCCGAGGGTTACCGAGGCACGCACAGCCACACGGTCACCCTGCTTCAGTTCCACATCAACCAACGAGACCTGTTTCCCCTGCTTGCGCACAGCCGTCGACAGTGTGATCTCTCCAGGGTCAGGGGCCGAAAGATAGTTGGCTCCCACCGCCAGCGGCTGTATGCCGGAGAGGTCGCCATGGCTGGCCTCGTCGACAAGTCTCCTACGTGCCGCAGCTGCGCACAGCGACATCATCGAACCGCCGTGCACCTTGTTGCCGATCGTCCATACCGGATCGATCGATGCACCGTAGGCCCCTTGCCCCGCGGGGGTGAGGACGTTGAGATCGTGGAAAGGAGTTGGAGTCACGGCTGATC
The DNA here is from genome assembly GCF_001767395.1 of Rhodococcus sp. WMMA185. Lineage (NCBI taxonomy): Bacteria > Bacillati > Actinomycetota > Actinomycetes > Mycobacteriales > Nocardiaceae > Rhodococcus > Rhodococcus sp. WMMA185. Next base: position 2,824,109 of record NZ_CP017014.1, read on the forward strand.
CTGTTCTTCTGAATTTTGTAGACGCTTCTGTGCAATGTCTTGGTGTGCGAGCCGGCGCATCGCTGCGATCACCGGCTCGTAGATGGCCGTTCCGAGCACGGCATAGCGGATCGCATCGGCGCTCGAGTCCGTCGGCATCTGGCCGATCTCGATCTCGGCGATCCCTCGTACCAGCTTTCCGTACGCCTCGAGGCGTTCGTCCGTCATCGGAACCCCCGCCTCCTCGAGCGCCTCGAGGGCCCGGTCGAACTGCCGCACCGCCACGTGTCGCGGGTCGTACACCTGCCCGAGCTTCTCGATGGCCGCCCGCGCCCGCGGGAACGGCTCACCCTCGATTGCCGGATCGGCAGAGTCGAGGTACGGCGGCAGCTGGCCGATGGCCTGTCCGAGAGCCTCGAAAAGCGAGTCTCCTGGGTTGTCGATCAGACGCAGCACCTCGCGGATCCGAGGGAGTGGCAGACCTGCACCGGCGAGTGCCTTGACGAGGCCGAGTCTGCGCACATGCTCCTCGCTGTACCTCGCCTGGGTAGCACTGGTGGATTCCCCCGGCATGAGAAGCCCTTCCCTCAGGTAGTACTTCACCGTGGGCAGAGGGATACCCGATCGTGCAACCAGCTCCGATACGCGCACACCATTCCCTTCTCGACACGACTTGACATTGGATAGTAGCGATATCCAATATATTGGATACCGCTACTATCCAACTGCTCGATGAGCATACCCCAGGAGGCTCCCTACATGAACGCCGTACTCGCTGCTATCACAGGCATGACGTTGCTCACCGTTATCGGAATCGCATTTGGTGGCACCTTCATGCTCCGCGTGGTTTCGGGTGTTCAGGGAGCAAACGAGCTACAGAAGACTTACTTCCGTGCCGGCCACGCTCACGCGGGAGTGCTGGTGACGCTCGGGCTCGTCGTCGCGCTGCTCACCGATGCCGCGGGTGTTCACTCAGCGTGGGCTCTCGCGGGGACGATCGGTGTCCTGTCCGCCGCTATCTTCATCCCTGCCGGCTTCTTCCTTTCCGTCCTGGGGAAAGACCCGAAACAGCCGAACCGGATGGCTGTGTCGCTGTGGATCGGCGCAGCCACGCTGGTAATTGGACTGTTGATCTCAGGAGTCGCGGTGGCCGCTGCCGGGATATCCGCCATCTGATCGCGAGGTCGCCCGCCCCGGCTCGAGGTGTTCGCGGGCGAAAGCCAACGACTGGGCCAGCATGGACGAGCGTTCCCGGCGGGTTCGCGCATTCTGGGTGTTGATCTCGATCACAGCCTGCCCGGCGAATCCGGTGTCGACGAGATGATGGCACACTTCCGCACACGGTTGGGTGCCGTGACCGGGTATCAAGTGTTCGTCCGTCGATGCGCCCCTGCCGTCCGCGAGGTGCAGATGTGCCAATCCCGCGCCCATTCGCCGGGCAAGCTTCATTGCGTCCGTTCCGGCGGTCGCGGTGTGCGAGAGGTCGAGGGTGTAATGGGCGTGATCCGAATCGGTCGGGTCATAGGAGGGGCTGAACGCAGACACTGCCGCACCTGGCCCTCCTCGGCGGCGAAGCCTCTCCGCCGAGCGCTCCTTGCCGCCGAAGAAGCCGTCGGCACGCATGGGGAACATGTTCTCCACCGCCACGATCACGTCGCCGCGCCGTTCCAGATCGGCAACCTGATCGGCGAATCCGTCCGCGTAGCGGCGCTGCCACCGAAACGGTGGATGAACCACGACACTCACCGCACCGAGGGCTTCTGCGGCGCGCACGGAGCGCTCCAGTTTCGCGGCCGGATCGGCGCCCCACACTCTCTGCGAGATCAACAGGCACGGCGCGTGAACCGCCTGAACCGGGACCGCGTACTTGCGCATGAGCGCGGTCACAGCGCCGATGTCCTGGCTGATCGACTCTGCCCACACCATCAGTTCGACGCCGTCATACCCCAGGTCGGCGGCATACCGGAACGCTGCCTCGGTGTTCTCGGGATATACAGACGCGGTCGACAATCCGACCAGGATCTTCCGCTCGCGCGGTGGCCGCCCCGCCTGCCCGTACTCACTGTCTTCGAGCATGGCCGGCTCAGCCTGACGCAAGCATGAGGGCGAGCGGCCCGAGGGTGACGATCATCCCGACCACGACCGCGATCACGAAACTTGTGATGTCGTCGGTGCGACGTACGACCCGGACCATCGCAACGAGTCCCACGATGACGAGCAGCGCAAGAATCAACGCGACCCAGGGAAGCAGATCCCACAACTTCTCGAAACCCTTGAAGAGCAGGGCTCCGGCAATCACGGCCACGACACCTTGCCCGAGGAGGACGAGCCACTCACGGGCGGAGTCCTCGCCGACACCGTCCTTCCAGCTGAATTTCTTTTCTTTCGCCTTGGCCTTCGCCTCTTTGCGGGACCGCTTAGGAGCCTCCGAGTCTTCGGTCTCTCCCTCACGCGGCTCTGTCCGTGTGCCGCCGGCAGCAGCCTCGATGATTTCCGTTTCCTCGCCGACGTTCTCCCCAGAATCCTGGAACTGGCGCATCAGGTCGCCTGCCAGTGTCGATCCAGACAGCAGTTGGGGTTCTGGGATCGATGCCGCAGAAGATTCGGGCCTCGGCTTCGGGGCATCGGGAGCCTCGGACCCCTGGGTCGCAGCATCGGAAGCCTCGAAGCTCGGCTCTGCAACATCGGGAGCCTCGAAGCTCGGCTCTGCGACATCGGGAGCCTCGAAGCTCGGCTCTGCGACATCGGGAGCCTCGAAGCTCGGCTCTGCCAAGAAATCGGTACCACCCGACGCATGTTCAGGCTCTTCCGCCACTGGAACAGCCGAGTCGGATTCCGTGGCGGGTACTACGATCCCGGTCTTCAGGAGATCCTGCTGCAGAGTTCGACTGACCCAGGATCCTTGGTAGTCGCGCGAGGTACTGCTGGAGACCGTTCCATTGACGCGGCTGGAGGGTCGACCCGTCCGGCGCGCATCGGCATCGGCCACATCGTCATCGGCCAGATCGACATCGGCATCGAACCGCCCTGAAAGAGCGGCGATGCCCTCGGACACCGGTGCCGGTGCGGGTTCTGGGACCAGTTCGGCTTCCTGCGCCGGTTCAGGTTGCGCCGGTTCACGGTCCGGGGCCTGTTCTCGGGCGAATACCGGACCACGGTCGGACGCCTCTTCGGAGTTGCGTGCCCGAGCCTCGGATCTGCTCCGGACGGTTGGGATCTCACCGGTCAGTTCTGCAACCGAGATTCCACCCTTGGCTCCACGGCGACGGCGTCCTCCGCTGGACTCGACCTGTTGCCCGTTGCGTTTGAGCAGTTCTGACACAGAAATCTGCTGACTGTCCTCGGTCATTGAATATTCACCATCAATTCACCGCCCATTTCCGTATCGAGCTTGCGGAGGATTAACCCCTCACGCAGAGCCCACGGACAGATTTCGAGTTCCTCCACGCCCAACGCTCTCATGCTGGCCTCCGCGATGAGGGCTCCGGCCACGATCTGCTGCGATCGGTCAGAGCTCACCCCTTCTAATTCTGCACGGTCAGACGCCGTCATCCGTGAAATGAATGCTATTAGTTGCCTGAGGCCGCTCGAGGTGAGGATCCGTCTCACACGTGGGCCTGCACCGGAGGGTGCAGCGCCTGTGAGCCGGGCTAGAGAGCGGAAAGTCTTGGATGTGCCGACGGCACGATCCCACTCACCCGCAGCACGCAATTCCTTGGCCGGAGCGACCAGTTCGGCATCGAGCCAGTCTCTGAGGACTGCCACCCGACGTTTGCCCGGCGGGTCGGCCTCGAGCCAGTCCCTGGTGAGCCGTCCAGCCCCCAATTGCAGCGACAGCGCAACGTCCGGGTCCTCGTCGCCACCGGTCGAGAGTTCGAGCGAGCCGCCCCCGATGTCGAGATTCAGGATGCGACCGGCGCTCCACCCGAACCAGCGGCGTACAGCGAGGAACGTCAGTCTGGCCTCGTCGGTACCCGAAAGGACCTCGAGCGTCACCCCTGTTTCCGCATGAACCCTGTCGAGGACATCATCGGAGTTGCTGGCGTCACGCACGGCAGAGGTGGCGAAAGCCATCAGCTCACCGCACCCCGATGTCTTCGCGATGCCAGCGAACTCCGCTACTGTCGACACCAAGCGATTTGCGCCCTGGGATGTGATGCGGCCGCGGCTGTCTGTGTTCTCGGCGAGTCGCAGAGCCGACTTGGTCGAACTCATGGGTGTCGGGTGGCCGCCCCTGTGGGCGTCCACAACAAGCAGATGGACGGTATTGCTTCCTACGTCGAGCACCCCTAGTCGCACAGTGACACGGTACTGGGTCTACCGTCGGTCCTTGTGACAGCAGGTAATGGAGGGCGCCCGCACAAGATGACGCCTCAGCCGGAAGTGCCGCTCGACTTTGCTCGCGAGTGGGTCGAGTTCCCCGACCCCGACAACGCCGAGCACATCATCGTTGCCGACATGACCTGGCTGCTCTCCCATTGGACCTGCGTATTTGGCACCCCCGCCTGTCAAGGGATCCTCGGTGACCGGCCCGATGACGGGTGCTGCTCGCACGGTGCGTTTCTCTCCGATGAAGAGGACCTCGCGAAGTTGAACGCATCAGTGAAACTACTCACAGAAGCCGATTGGCAGTTCATGAAGAAGGGCCTCGGCAAGAAGGGCTACCTGGAAGAGGACGACCTCGAGGACGAACCCGCTCTTCGTACCCGTCGCTACAAGGGTGCCTGTATCTTCCAGAACCGCCGCGGCTTCGAGGGCGGCGTCGGCTGTGCACTTCATTCGATGGCTCTGCGACGCGGAATCGAACCACTCGAGGTCAAGCCCGATGTGTGCTGGCAGCTTCCGATCCGTCGTACCCAGGAGTGGGTCGAGCGTCCTGACGGAGAGCAGATTCTCAAGACCACCATCACCGAATACGACCGACGCGGGTGGGGCGAGGGCGGCGAAGACCTTGATTGGTATTGCTCCGGCTCCCCCGACGCCCACGTAGGTGCTAAGGCCGTCTGGCAGTCCTACGCCCCCGAGCTGACCGAAATGCTCGGGAAAGCGGCGTTCCGCGAACTGGCGAAACTGTGCAAGCGGCGCGCAGGGCTCGGGTTGATTGCCATCCATCCCGCCACGACCATCGCGCAAGATCGAGGCGGCGCCGCGCGCTAGCGTCGCCGGATCGTCACCCGATCCGGCGACGCCGGGGATCGGTGACGATCACGCCTCCAGTTTGTACCCGAGTCCGCGAACCGTTATCAGCCGTTCCGGCTTTGCGGAGTCGTCCTCGATTTTCGAACGCAGGCGCTTGACGTGTACGTCGAGCGTCTTGGTGTCGCCGACATAGTCGGCACCCCATACACGGTCGATCAACTGCCCACGGGTGAGGACGCGTCCGGAATTGCGCAACAGATACTCGAGAAGTTCGAACTCCTTGAGTGGCATGGTGACGGTCTCTCCGTTCACCCGGACCACGTGCCGCTCGACGTCCATCCGAACAGGTCCGGCCTCGAGGACCGCAGAGTCGTGTCCGGCATCGAGTTCGCTGTCGGCGCCGCGCCGCAACACGGCACGAATGCGGGCAATCAGCTCGCGCGCCGAGTAGGGCTTGGTCACGTAGTCGTCGGCACCGAGTTCGAGCCCGACGACCTTGTCGATCTCACTGTCTCGCGCCGTCACCATGATGACTGGGACGCCAGACCGGCTGCGGAGCTGTTTACACACATCCGTGCCGCTCATACCCGGCAGCATGAGGTCGAGGAGGACGATGTCCGCGCCCGCGCGATCGAATTCGGCGAGGGCGGAGGGGCCGTCTCCTACGATCACCGTTTCAAACCCTTCCTTGCCCAACAGGAATGCCAACGGATCGGCCAGTGACTCCTCGTCTTCCACGATCAACACACGCGTCATCGCTTGGCCTCCAAATCGGTTTCTCTCGTCCCGACGTCTATGGCATCGGCGAGGGCATCGGCACCCTTGCCGTTCGTACTCTCGGTCTTGTTGTATACAGGAATCTGGAGTGTGAACGTCGAACCGGTACCAGGCCTGCTCCACAGGTCGATCGAGCCATTGTGGTTGGCTGCCACGTGCTTGACGATCGACAGGCCGAGCCCGGTTCCGCCGGTCGCCCGCGCCCGTGCCTTGTCGACGCGGAAGAACCGTTCGAACACTCGCTCCTGATCTGCCTTTGCTATGCCCTCGCCGCGGTCAGTGACCGAGATGGCCACATTGTCCCCCCGAATCGACCGGCTGACCGACACGGGCGCTCCATTCGTCGAGTAAGCGATGGCGTTCTGAACCAGATTAGACAGCGCCGTGACCAGGAGCGCACGGTCGCCGAGTACTTCCGAACCGCCACCCTGGTCCGTGATGATGGCGACACCGGCCGCTTCCGCTGAAATCTTGCAGCGCACCAGCGCCTCGTCGACGATCTCGTCGACCGAGACGACCTCGAGATCGGGTAGCTTCTCTGCGCCTTGCAGCCGGGACAGCGCGATCAGCTCTGTGACCATCTTTCCGAGGCGCACTGATTCGCTGAGCACACGCTCTCCGAAGTGCCGGACCGATTCGGGGTCGTCGGCAGATTCCAGAAGCGCCTCGGCCAGCAAACCCATCGCGCTCACCGGGGTCTTCAGTTCGTGACTGACGTTGGCGACGAAGTCACGCCGCGTCGCCTCCATCCGAACCTGCTCGGAGTCGTCGTCGGCGAACAGGACAACGAAGCGGCGGTCTTCCTGGCTCAGGATTCGGGCAGTGCAACGCACCGCGATTCGGTCGCGCCCGCGTTGCGGGTTCTTCGCGCTCAAATCAAGCTCGACCTGCTCACCGGTCTCGTAAACCCTCTGCACAGCCACCCACGCACGGTCGTCGAGGAGACGACCCCGCACCAGGCCCAATTCTTCGGCACGAGCGTTGAACAGAACGACATCATGAAACTTGTCGACAACAGCGATGCCGCTCGCCGATGTCCGAACGATCAGATCGAGCACCTGCGACACGGTGAGTCCGGAGCCGTTCTGGGCTCGTCGTGCCCTACTGGCGCCCAGCATGGGCACCAGCACTCCACCGGCCACGTATCCGACGAAGCCGCCCATGATGGCTAGCAGGACGGCCTGCGTAACACTCACGTCTGAATCGTACGTATCCGCCGCGGAGCGGCTACGCAGGGTCCGTTTCTTCGTCCAGCACAGACCGCGCTCGAACCTGCTACAGGCCGGAGGTCGACGCGGTACGAACTCCGGCCATGTCCGCGAGTTACCTGCCGCCCTGGTTGGCCACAGCGGCTGCACCGGCCGCAGCTGCAGCCGGGTCGAGGTAGGTCCCGCCCGGGTTCAGGGGCTGCAGGTTCTCGTCCAAGTCGTATCTCAATGGAATGCCCGTCGGGATGTTCAGCCCCGCGATATCGTCGTCTGAGATTCGGTCGAGATGCTTGACCAGCGCACGCAGAGAATTGCCGTGCGCGGTGATCAGCACCGTCTTACCTGCCAACAGGTCGGCCGAGATCGTGTCCTCCCAATACGGGATCAGACGCTTGACGACATCGAGCAGGCACTCCGTGAGCGGAACTTCATCGAGGTGCTCGTATCGGGGATCCGCATCCTGACTGTATTCACTGCCGACCTCGATCGGCGGCGGCGGCGTATCGTAACTGCGCCGCCACAGCATGAACTGGTCGTCACCGTACTTGTCCTTGACCTGCGCCTTGTTCCGTCCCTGCAGGGCGCCGTAATGCCGCTCGTTGAGGCGCCAATCGCGAACCACCGGAATCCAGTGGCGATCCGCGACGTCGAGCGCGATGTTCGCGGTGCTGATGGCGCGGCGCAGCAGCGATGTATAGAGCACATCGGGGAGAACATCGTGCTCGACCAGCAATTCGCCGGCTCGCTTGCCCTCTGCGATGCCCTTATCGGTCAGGTGAACGTCCACCCAGCCGGTGAACAAGTTGAGTGCATTCCATTCGCTCTCACCGTGGCGGAGCAGCACAAGGGTTCCGGTACTCATGCCGTTCATCCTGGCACGAATCCCGAAACCCTGGCGCCCTGAGTCCCGCCGTCAGCGACTCACTTCGCTCGCCCGGGTCAATTTCCCGTCGCTTCGCTCGCCCGGGTCAATTTCCCGTCGCTTCGCTCGCCCGGAGGTCTTTGCGCAGAATCTTGCCCGCAGCAGACTTCGGCACGACGTCGATGAACTTCACCCTCCGGACCTTCTTGTGCGGAGATACCCGCTCGGCGACGAACTCGATGATCGCTGCCTCGTCGAGATCGGCATCGTGCTGTCTGACGACGAACGCCTTCGGGACCTCCTCACCCTCGTCGTCGAGAACACCGATGACTGCCGCGTCTGCAATCTGCGGGTGGGTCAGCAGAAGGGCCTCGAGTTCGGCCGGCGGAACCTGGTAGCCCTTGTACTTGATGAGTTCCTTCATGCGGTCGACGATGGTGACGATTCCTTCGGAATCGACGGTGGCGATGTCACCGGTATGCAGATAGCCGTCGGCGCTGAGCGTTTCCGCTGTGGCTTCTTCGTTGCCCAGGTATCCGAGCATGATGTTGGGGCCCTTGCACCACAGTTCACCGGGCTCGCTGACGCCCTCGGCCGGAAGCGCGATCTCTTCCCCGGTGGCCGGGTCGATGAGCTTGCACTCCATATTCGCGATCGTGGGGCCGACCGAGTCGAGGGCGATGTCGTCGCGATCGAACGGGATGGCGTGGCTGACAGGACTCATCTCGGACATTCCGTACCCCTGCCGAACACGGCAGCCGAGCCGGTTCGCAACCGCCTTGCCGAGTTCCTGATCGAGAGGAGCTGCGCCCGAGAAGATCGAGTGCACCGACGACAGGTCGTACTCGTCGACGAGCGGGTGCTTGGCCAATGCCACAGCGACGGGCGGAGCGATGAACACGTAGGTGCACTTCTCGTCGGAGACGACCCGCAAGAACTCCGCGAGGTCGAACTTCGGCATCGTCACCAGGCTGGCCCGGTTGAACAGAGCGGCGTTGAGGAGCACCGTCATCCCGTAGATATGGAAGAACGGCAGGACCGCAAGGAGCCTGTCGTCGGCCTCGATACCCATCCGAGGGTTGATCTGGCACACGTTGGCCACCAGGTTGCGGTGTGTGAGCATCACACCCTTCGGACGACCCGTGGTACCGGAGGAGTACGGCAATACTGCGAGTTGAGTGGCCGGATCGAACGACACGGCCGGTGGCGGCGCCGCCTGGGCAAGCAAGTCCTCGAGCGAAGGGTGCCCTTCGGCGCCGTCGAGGACGATCAGGTTGGCGTCCGGAATCCCCGCCTTCGCCGCGGCCTCCTTGGCCTGCGGCAACAACGGGGAAATGGTGAAGAGGAACTTGGCTTTCGAGTCGGTGAGTTGCTTGGCGATGTCTTCTGCCGTGTACAGCGCGTTGATCGTGGTAGCGACGCCGCCTGCGCGGAGTATGCCGTGAAACACGGCAGCGAATGCGGGGACATTCGGCGAATGCAGGCCCACCACGTCACCCACCGCCAGGCCACGGGCGGCGAGCGCGCCGGCCACACCGTTGATCTGGGCGACGAGGGACCGGTAGGTGGTCACCGCGCCGGACGCCCCTTCGATCAGCGCGGGCCTGTCGAGATCGGCCTCGTCTATCTGGCCGAAGAGGAAATCGAAAACACTGCGGCTCGGAATCTCGACGTCCGGAAACGGGCTCTTGAAGCTCATTGGGGCCTCTCCCTCGAAGCGTTGCAGCAACAATTGGTCGGTGCACGTTTCAATGCGCGCCGATCCGCACACCGGAACTGTGACTACAGTCACAGGTTCGGCCGTCACTCTACCCGTGGTAGATTCGCCGACCACACGAGAGGGTCGAGACCTATTCCTGCGACTCTTCGATCAGGTGCTCGAACGGTTTCAGGTTCGCCAGCGACTCTCCGCGCGAGACTCGCCACGCCCACTCCCGTTTGATGGAGTCCGCGAATCCGAGTTCGAGGATGGTGTTGAAATCGCCGTCGGCAGCCTCGAGTACCTGCCCGAGCACCCGGTCCAATTCGTCGGCGGTCACTGCAGGCTCGGCGATCAGCCCAACGAGGTAGATGTCGCCGATCTTGTCGATCGTGTACGCGACCGAGTACAGCCTTCGATTTCGACGCAGCAGGTACCTGTACACGCCCTCGAAGTTCTCGTCCGGCTTTCGGCAGACGAACGCCTCGACGCGCAGACCGTGCTTACCGACGGTCAGCAGCGTCGTCGTCTTGAGTTTGCGCTCACCCGGCAATTCGACCACGAAATGCGTCGAGTCTTTCCTCGTGAAGTCCAGCTCACGTTCGGTCAGTGCGGATTCGATCACTCCACCAAGGTCTTTCATGCGCGCACCCCTCCGACCCGGCGCAACTTCCGCGACCCGCGTACGCGGCGCGGCGAGAACTCACCCTGGCCGTTGCCGACGTTGTAGCCGTAGTTGTAGTTGTAGTTGGCAGTTGCCCTCCGATAGCTCGCGAGGAGTCCGTCGGCGGTGTGGTCCCACGAGAAGTTCTCTGCGTGGCGCGGCGCCTCCGCAGCCAGTGCGGCGAGACGTCGGGGGTTGGAGATCAACGACTGCAACGCGGTAGCCCAGTCCTCGGTGCCATGCCCGTCGACCAGTAGCCCTGTCTCACTGTTTCGCACCGCGACCCCGAGACCGCCGACGTTCGCCGCGATCACCGGTGTCCCACATGCCTGCGCCTCGATGGCCACCAGCCCAAAGGACTCCGAATAGCTTGGTACGGCAACAAGATCCGATGCTCGGTACACATCGGCGAGCCGGTCGGGCGCCTGCGGGGGGAGGAATGTGACGCGCGCCGCGATGCCCAGCGAAGACACGAGTTGGATCAACCCGTCGGGTCGGGCAAGCCCTGAACCGGACGGCCCCCCGACTACGAGCACTCTCAAGGTGGATTCGGGATCGCGGGCGATCAGTTCGGCAGCCGCGCGGAGCAGCACGTCAGGGGCCTTGAGCGGTTGAATACGCCCCACAAAGGTCACGACGGTCTCGCGAGGGTCGAGGCCGAGGTTCGCCCTGGCGCTCACTCGGTCACCCGGCCGATACAGGGTGAGGTCGGCGCCGGGCGCCACGACGTCGATGCGATTCGGGTCGGCGCCGTAGTGCCGAACCAGTTGATCGGATTCCTCCCTGGTATTGGCCACGATTAGGTCCGATTCCGCCACCACCTGTTGCTCACCGATCTGACGCGCGGCCGGTTCGGGGATATCCCCCGCGGCCAACGACGCATTCTTGACCGCGGCGAGAGTGTGCGGGGTGTGCACCAACGGCACACCCCAGCGATCGCGGGCCAACCATCCCACCTGCCCCGACAACCAGTAGTGCGAATGCACCAGGTCGTAGTAGCCGGGTTCGTGCCGGGCCTCCTCGCGGAGCACCCCGGCCGCGAACGAACACAACTGGGTGGGCAGATCCTCTTTGTTCAACCCCTCGAACGGACCGGCCACGACATTGCGGACGAGCACTCCCGGTGCCGCTTCCTGGACAGGGGCATCGGCAGAAGAAGTGGCCCGGGTGAAGATCTCCACTTCGAGGCCACGTCGCGCCATCTGTATAGCGGACTGCAGCACGTAGACGTTCATGCCACCCGCATCGCCGGTACCCGGTTGCGCCAGTGGGGAGGTGTGGACGGAGAGGACTGCCACCCTGCGGGGAGGCGCGTTGTGCATGGGTGTCACTACTCCATACTGCCCCCTCGTCTGAGAGCGCCTCTATTCGAGGTCGTCGACGAATTGGCCGACTTCCTTGACGAACCGTTCTGGGTCCTCGACGAAAGGCCCATGTTCACATCCGTCCCAGAAGGACACCTGCGCATTCGGAATGAGATCGGCCGCATGTATGCCCGTAGCGACGTCAACGACCGAGTCCTTTGTTCCGTGCACCACGAACGCCGGAATATCGAGCGACCGCAGCAGGTCATCGTGACTCGCCGTACGACGGAACAGTGCCGCCCGGACTCGTGGCGGAGTGCTGAGGCTGGCACCCAACAGCGCCTGCAACTGCGAGCCCTTGCCCTCCGGTGGACCTGTCAGGGAGGTTCCGAAATCTCCGAGAGCACGGATCGCGGCGCGCGGATCATCGGACATCACATCGGGAATCGCGGCGCGCATCGTCGATCCGATCTGTTCGCCCTTCTCACCGCGACCCTTGCTGGTAATCGCCGAGACGAAGACGACAGCGTCAACCGCGCCGGTTCCGTGTGCTTCCAGGTAGTCGCAGATCACGAGACCGCCGTAGGACCAACCGAGCAGCACTGCCCCGGACGTGACACCTTCCGCCTCCAGCACCGCATCAACGTCCCCCGCCCAGACGGTGGAGTCGTCGTATCCGGTGTCGGGTGCGCCTGAGTATCCGTGCCCGCGCAGGTCCACAGCGATAACCCGATATCGACTCGCGAATTCGTCGAGCACAGCCGCTCCCCAACATTTGGAGGACTGCGCCCAACCGTGCAGAAGAACCAGGGGGCGCGCGTCGGGGGCACCGGTCACGGAGTAGACCAAGGAGGTCCCGTCGATGCCGACAGCTTCACGAATGGCCATGAAGCCACGATAGAGGCATCCCGTGTAGCGGTCTCCGCCACAACGAACCGCCGCTTCTGGCACGGGCTCGAGTCACCGTTCACTTCCGTCGGCTTCGGACACGTGCGAGTATTGCGCTCATGAGTGTCCTGGTGTGTTTCCACGCCCATCCCGATGACGAAGTATTCACTACCGGCGGCGTAATGCGTCAGGCCGCGGATGCAGGCCATCGCGTCGTCGTGGTGACTGCCACCGACGGAGCGCTCGGCGAGGCCCCCGAAGGCATTCTGTCCGAGGGAGAGTCGCTCGCTGAGCGGCGCCGCCGCGAACTCGAGAACTCGACAAGCCTCCTGGGCGCCGGTCGTGTGGTGCTGCTGCATTACGCGGACTCCGGAATGGCCGGATCACCCGAGAACGACAACCCTGCGGCTTTCTGTAATGCCGACATCGAGGAGGCGGCCTCCCGACTCGCCGCAGTTCTCGTCGAGGAAGCCGCCGACGTGATCACGATCTACGACCCCAACGGCGGCTACGGCCATCCCGACCACGTTCAGGTTCATCATGTGGGAGTCCGCGCGGCCGAGCTGGCCGGTGTCCTTCACGTGTACGAGGCAGCCCCGAGCCGCGATCACCTCCGACGTCTGATGGCCCTGAATCCCGAGTGGTCCGACCAGACCCAACCCCCGGACATCGACACCTTCGGCCTGCCGGAATCGGAGCTCACCACGATTGTGGACGTCAGCGGCGTGATGGATGCCAAACGTGCCGCCATGCACGCGCATGCCACCCAGATCGGCGATTTCGGGCCATTCCTGCACATGCCCGAGGACCAGCTGCGTGAGGCGTTCGGTAGGGAATGGTTCCGCCGACGCGGTGCACCCGCCGGACTGACGGAGTCGGCACTCCCCTTGTGATGCGCCGAGCTGATTCCATGCAGGAAGATTGACGTATGTCGCGACTTCTCCGGGCATATCGGGCAACCGGCGCCGACCTGCCGTTCGGGAACGTGCTGCCCGCACACGACGTCGCGATGGAAGGGTATTTCTGGCGGTTCACCCAGCCCGCCACCGGCGAGGTCGTGATCGCCTTGGCCGGGATCAACCGGGCCGCGGACGGCCACTGGTCCACGCTCGGCCTGGCGGGTCACCCCGCTCCCTTCGTGCGTACCTCCGCACATCCTGATGGCTCCGCAGACCGTTCCGGGCTCGGTGCGTTCGCGGGCGACGCATTCCACGGATCGGACGACCGCCTTCGAGTGAATCTCGGTCCGGACGCACGCCTCGATGTCCGGATCACCGGACAGGTCGGGTGGCCGCGGCGCAGACTCGGCGGATCCAGCTTCTTTCATTCCCTGCCCGCATTGAACCAGTACTGGCATCCGTGGTTGCTCGGAGGAAGAGTGGAAGGTAGTGCAGTCCTGGGCGACACCGAGATCGACCTCGACGGCTCGCAGGTCTACGGCGAAAAGAACTGGGGCAAGGGCGGTTTCCCCGAGTCGTGGTGGTGGGGCCAGGCCCAGGGTTTCGCCGACCGGCGGGCCTGTGTAGCGTTCGCCGGCGGAGAGGTCGTACTGGGCCGACTCCGCACCGAGGTCACATCCCTCGTCGTCGTACTACCCGACGGTGCTCTCGTTCGCCTCTGCAATCCGATCACCTCCCCTGTCCGCGCTCACGTCACAGACGAACGGTGGTCACTGAAGGGTCGCAGCCGTACATGGAGCATCGAGATCGAGGGGCGTTCCCCACTCGGAGCAGCCCACGTGCTGCCAGTCCCGCTCCCGACGGAGCGCCGCAACATTCCCGGCGCTCTCGAACATCTCGGCGGCTCCATGAGTGTCACGGTTCGCCGCCACGGCAAGCTCGTGTGGGCGGACGAATCCCCACTGGCGGCGCTAGAGCACGGTGGAATCAGCCGAGCCCGTGCGGAATTGCTCAGGCGCGGCGCAGAGGCAGGGGCGACGTCCGCACCCCCGGTCAGTTGATCCAAGGCCGCGGCCACCGGAGATCCCGTCTACGTCCAGGCCATCGAACAGCAGGTCTTCGTCGACGGCCTCGAATCCGAGCAGACGATGATCGCCAACGCCAACGCCAACGCCTCCCGCCACGCCGCGATCGACCGCCTCGACCGCACCACCGCCCGCCTCGACCACGCTTTGCCGGCACTGAACGACCACGCCGCCAAGGCCACCGCGTGGCTGGGAATCGAGGACCGCTCCCGCCGCATGATCACCATCGACGGGCACACCATCGCCGACAACGACAGTGAACACCTGGTTGCAGCCCTGCAAAACATGCTGCGAACCAAATACATTGATGCCCGGCAGGTCAACAGCGACAAACCGATCGACATGTTCACCATCGGCGGCATCACCATCACCGGCCGCTACTCGCGGATCAGTGACGTGCTGCAACTGTCGGCCACCCCCGGAGGGCACCGCCACATCGACCACACCAAAGCCGTCGAAGCGATGTCGAGCGCCACCGCCGCTCGCGGCATCATCCAACAGGTCCGCAACCTCGTCAAAGTCCTCCCGCAGGACGCAACCGACGCTCACCGGCAGCTCGAACGAGCCCGCACCCGCCGCGACGAACTCGCCGCCATCCCCGACGCCGAGTTCACCCGCACCGAAGAACTCGCCCGAGCCCGCTACACGCTCGCCGAACTCAAAGCCGAGGTCAACGCCCGCGAGAACTCCCCCGAAGCCCTCGCCTCCCGCGGCGAGGACCTCGACCGCCGCCGCTCCGAGGGCCTCTACCCCAAGTGGTCACTGGACTTGAACCCCACCCGCGCCCACGCAGAAAAGGAGAAGACCACCGAGGCCGCACTCGCCGCGTCCGTACCCGACAAAATGGCCGCCTACGCCGAGCAGTGGAACGCCGGCGCCGACGACCGCGCCCAAGCCCGCACCAACGACCCCTGGAAACCCCGCTCCGCGGACGGCTCCCACTTCCAGTACGGCGGCGACCGCGACAGCGGACAAGCCGGGGCCAGCATCCACTGGACCGACCGGGCATGGCACTGGACGGCCTGGAGCGCCGACGGCAACAAGACCAGCGACTTCGAAGACCGCCGCGACACCGCCCGCCACGCAGCCGAAGCCGCCCTCAAACGCTTCGAGAAGGAACCAGCGGCCGCGGCCGCCGGGCAGGAGGTCACACTCCACGCCGACACCGCCCGGGACACCGGTCACCCGCACCCACTGAAGGCCATGCTCGCCAACCAAACCCCCACCACACCCGCCCGCAACCGCGAGCACCGGCCACAGCCCGCCCCCACCCGCGGCAGTGGCACCGACCGCGGTCTGTAGGTTCGCACCGCCCGACAGTGCGATGCCCCCTGACCCGCCTCGTGCGGATCGGGGGCATCGTTTTTCGGGGGAGTCGCTCACCCAGGGCTGTCAACCGCGACAGTTTTCGACGAGCGGTCGACTACGGATGGCGGCGGTTTGGAATTCATGAACATCTCCGCTAAAGTACGCCCACGATTCAGCAGCTTTACCAAAAATATATATTCTTGTGGCTATTCCGTGACCTTTGTGAATGGTCCGATCCAGCGGGTATCGGTCGCTGACCGACATCCCCTCCGTCAGACAGGTTCCAATGACAAGACAGGTACCAATCCCGAGTCCTACACGTCCGAAACGCCTTTCGGCCTCTAAGGCAGGCGTTGTGGTCTCGATGGTGGCCCTACTCCTCGTCGGTGGCGGTGTCGCCGTGGCGCAACCCACCACCACGGAAGCAGCACCGGTGGAAACGACAATGGAGCCGGAGACCCCGACCACCACGACTGAAGCAGCACCGACAACGACCACGGAAGAGGCGGAAGCACCCGCTGAGGAGGTCGCACCGACCACCACCGAAGAGGTGGTGGCACCGGAAACGACCACTCCCCCGACCACAACGAAGGCCACGGTGGATCCCGAACCGTCGGTGAGCGCCGACACCAGCACCACCGCACCGGAGGCCAAGTCTTCCGCCGCGAAACCGCCCGTATCCTTACCGGATCAGGCCCGGGCCTACGAGGTACCGGCCGAGCCGAAGAAACCGCTCGACAAGTGGGCGCCGACGAAGAACCCGAATGCCACGATCATCCCGGGGCAGATGCGTTCGGACCGGGAGGAAATCCCCGAGGGCTACACCAAGGAAGAAGCCGACCTGGCCGAGACCATGGAAGCCGAACTGGAAACCACCCAACTGAAGACCACCAGCACGAAGACTCTGGCCTGCCAGGTGTTCTGGCCGGCACCGTACGAGGTGTGCGGGGCCATCCTCGACAAGTACAACTCGTTGGGCGGCCCGCTGAGCTTCCTGCTCTTGCCCACCTCGAACGAGTTGGTCAACCCCGACGGATACGGGCGTCGAAACACCTTCCAGAACGGGCCGATCTACTGGTCTCCCGCCACTGGTGCCCACCCGGTGGTCAACCACTTCTATCACTCCTGGGCCAGCCACGGCTGGGAGGGCGGCTTCCTCGGCTACCCCAAAACTGACGAGATCGTCCTCAACGGGGGACGACTGCAGGACTTCGAGGGCGCAACCATCTACTGGAGCCCGCTCACCGGTGCTCACCCGGTCGGTGGGGCCATCCGCGACAAATGGGCCGAAACCGGCTGGGAGAACGGCCCCCTCGGTTACCCCACCAGTGATGAGAAACTGCTTCCCGACGGTGTCGGCCGGATGAACTCGTTCCAGTACGGCGTCATCTACTGGTCACCGACCACCGGCGCACACCCCGTGGTGGGCGATGTGCTGTTCTGGTGGGCACTCCAGGGGTACGAGCAAAGTTCCTACGGATATCCGGTGGGTGACGGCTACACGGTACGAGACCGCGCTGCACAGGACTTCCAGAATGGGACGATCGGCGTGAACGTCCTCAGCGACGTCAATCAGCAGTTCTACGACTGTGTGCTGAATCTGCAGCATCCTCACGTTTCGACACACAGTTCAGGCTGGGATGCCAGCGTTCTCGCTACGGCGAAGTGCTCCGATCCCAAACTCTTCATCGAAGCCCACACCGAGCTGTGGTACGCGCCCGAATGCGACGGAATATTCGGATGTGGGAGTGTGCAGTACATCGAAAGGAACACCGGCAGTATCGGCGATGGCGAGACCCCGAAAGTGCTCCCACAACTCCGGCATGCAACGGCGATGCCCTGCATGGATGGCGAGTACTGGGCCGAAACCGAGTTCATCATCATCAACGCAGACGGCGGGGAACTGCGCGAGACGCACCGCACTCCCAAGACGTATGTGACGTGCCCGGACTGAACCAATCAAGGCGAGACCCCGGAATCGATACCTGAGCGGACACCGCGCGAGTCCTGCAGTTCTGGTTCGTTCCCAATTCGGTTTGGCCTGGGAACCGGGAAAAGCATGACCGGGATCGGAGTGAAAGCAGAGGGAGGGCTGGAATCCAGCCCTCCCTCTGCACCTAACCCGATTGTGTAAGTCCACGAAAACGCTGCGAGAAGCTAGGGACTGCCAGACCCGGCCGTCGATTCCGTGACCACAACCGGTCGTGTCCGCTGTGGCATGGTCTGAGTATGGACGGCACATGGCACCTCGATGACATTTGCTCGGACGACTCGGCGGGGCAGTGGATCATCGACAACATACGGAACTTCGACGGCACAGTGGGTTCGCTGCTTCCCCTAGTTTTCCCGGTGTATTCCCGGATCCTGCATCCCGCAGCAAGGATCGGGCAGACGGGTGCGCCCGCAGTTCGGACGCCGGTGACATGGCAAGAGGTCGCCGACGTCAGCAATGCGGTCATCCATCAGACGGTGGAGTGGGGGTCGATTCTCGAAGCGGGGGCGACCACTCCTGCCAGCGATACTCGCGATCAACTCTGGGACGAAGAGCCATCCACCGGGGAACTCCCCCTGCCCCAGCGGTCGGCGCTTGCTGCTGTGCTGGAACGCTTCACCAGGACCCCTGATGATTGCTGGTTCGGAGTCTGGGAGGGAAATAGCTACCTCGGTGTGGATCCCCATGGTCCTCGTCTTCACCTGCCCCAGCGGTCGATGCTCCTCTTCCGCGGCCCGGTAGGGGCAGCGGTGAACACATTCCAGGGGCACGGCCCCAATGTGTGGTGGCCTGCAGACCAGGCCTGGTGCGTGGCGACAGATATCGACCTGATGTCGACATATATCGGTGCGTCGACGGAAGCAAGTAGGGCGGTGGCAGCAGAGGCCACACTCGAAGTTGTCGGTGCATCGAAGGATCAACGCGTGACGTGGGACAGTGACGGAATTAATCCGCTGCCGGATCGCCCCTACGGCCGCTGAGTTCCGTGTCCGTGTGACCGCGTCGCGGCATCTGCATCCTGTAGCCCAGAGGTGCCAGATGGTCGTCGAGCGTCGCTGACGCAGCGTTTCCTGGTCTGCCCCTTACCGGTTCGGAACTACTTGCGATCCAGCGAGTCCTGAACCGTCTGAAGCAACTTCAGCCAGGATATGTTGAGTACTTCGGCGATTGCGGCCAGTTCAGGGAGTTGCACGTCTCGTTTGCCGCTCTCGATTTTCTGCAGTGTCGACTCTTTGAGTCCGGCGCGTTCGCCTAGTTCTGCCAGGCTGAGGCCCTGCCGATCACGCAACGCCCGGATCTCGCCAGCAATCGCCGCACGTATTTCGCCGGTGTCGACTATCTGCCGTTCTGCGTTCATGCCGAGCAATGTAGCCGGATCCGAATCCCCGGCCAAACCATCCTCAAACAACCCCGAACCATCAAGGCCATGAGGTGAGCACGATGCGCGGTCAACGTTCTTGTCGGTTGCCGCACACGCGAGGCCCGCGATCTCTGATTCGCCCAATTTGTCCGTACAACTAGGTTGGTGCGGCTAGCCTCTCGTGAGAAACATACAAATCGGTATGTTCATTCGATTATCGAAAGGATATCTGTGAAAATACTAGCCAGAGCAGGTATCTCGATCGTCGCGGTTGCCGCGATCGCTTCATTCGGCCAGGGTGTTGCCGCTGCCGAGGTCGTACCGGACCCAACCGCGGAATCCGTTGCCGAACTGCAGACGACCTTGGAGTCCCAGGGCATCATCCCAGAGGTCAGCACCAGCAAGGGTGTGCAGACTAAGGAATACGACGTAACCCAACCCGGGGGCCCGCGGGTCGTCATCGAGACCACCGAGCCAGCGCCTTTGGCTCCGGGCGAGATCGCACCGAAGCTCCGCGCGGGGTTCGGCAACGGAATCTATCTCTACCTGAACCACACGGATCAGACAGTGCTGGCTACCGGTGGCGCAGCGGCGCTGGGTATCGCCGTCTGCGCCATTCCGGGTATCGGCCAAGCCGGCTGTGCGAGTGCGGTGGGTGCGTTAGCCGGCGCGGCCGCGTACATTGCAACGAACGGCTTCTGCACAAAACCCTCCACAGGTTCGGCTTCTACCCCAGGTGAGCTGGAGATCAACTATTTAGACTTCCCTAACCCACTCCCTTCATTCAAATGCGTCTGAGGAAAAACGAGGTCCGCGGCCTGACCGCCGGTTTGGTGATTCTGGCGGTAGTTTCGATCGTCGCTAGTGTGCAGTCGCGTTCCTGGGCCCTGTTGGCGGAGATCGTCATCGTGGGGCTAATTTTCTGTGCTGCAGCGCTTGTGGTGGTTCGTCTATTGATCTCCCCGAAGGACGAACAACCGAAGAAGAAGGAGTGACAGTTGCCTCAGCTTGTGGGGCAACGGCTTGGTCACACCGGGTGAGACTCACCGATGTCAAGGCGGTTCCATCGTTTCATCGGACAGTCCCACAGCGAACATGACAGGCCGGTGGTTTGACGTGGCGGTCGTCAGGTGAAATGGCGGCCCTATCCCATGTCAGATGCCTGTTCTACACTGCTCATGCGACGAGCAAGAGGTCGCCGCACACTGCCTCGGTCGACAAGGAATGTTCCCTGTAGGCCCTGATCCGGGAAGGATTTCTCGGATCGGCGCAGGTGCGGCGACCACTTTTCCGGTTCTGCACCGCCCGACAGTGCGATGCCCTCCGACCCGTTGACGGGTCGGAGGGCATCGCGTTTTCACAGCGGGTCGCGCGCTTCAGGGTGTCAACCGGGACGGTCGGGTCCATCCTTCCGGTGGGTGGCCGGCGTCGAGTTCCCCGTGTCCGAGCCAGGTTCCGTCGTCGGTGGCGTGGCTCATCGGCCCGGTCTCGCCGTCGCGGAGCACCCGCAGGTGCGGGTCGCAGTGCCGGATCCACCAGTTCGACATCGCTGAGGGATCGTCGGCGGATGCGCGGACGTCCTCGAACGCCCACCACAGGGCGGTCAGCCGGGCCACCACCTCCGAATGCCGCCACCAGCGGGCATCCCAGGCGAGCCCGTGGCTCGGCTGCGGGCCGATCTTCCGGTTGACGACCTCGCACAGATAGTGCTGCACGAAGTCTTCGAGTCTGGTGAACGCTGGGGCCGGGAGGTCCTCGCTGCCCTTGCCCACCGGTTCGGGCCGCTTGGTCGGTAGGTCCGCCAGGTCGTCTGCGTTCCAGCCGTCTGGTGGTGGCTCGTAGGCGAGCGGCCCGTGACCGGGCCAGGTGCCGTCCTCGTTCGCGCCCGCTCATCGGCCCACTGTCCCCGTCGAGGAGAACCCGAAGGTGCGGTTCGAGGTGATCGACCCACCACCCGGACATGGCCGACCGGTCCTGGCTGCTGGCCAGCCGGGCACCCTCGAACGCCCACCACAGGGCGGAGGCGGGCGACCACCTCCGAATGCTGCCACCAGCGCGGATCCCAGGACAGGCCCCGCCCCGGTTGCGGGTCGACCCGGCGGTTGATCACGGTCGCCAGGTAGCAGGTCACCCACTGCTGAACCGACTCGAACGCCGGACCGGGACCCGATTCCTCGCCATCACCATCGAGGTCGAGGTCAAGGTCAAGGTCGCCGAAATCTGTGTCCGACATGTTTTCTCCCGTCTACCGGTACGCCTGCGCGTCGGTGATCGTCTCCGGCTCGACGTAGTCGTCTCCGAGGTCGTCTTCTTCGCCGCCGGCGAGGAGCCGCTTGGTCAGGGCCGCGTCCGTGCTATGGGGGCGGATCGAGCCGCGGACGATCTCGGCGTAGTCGGCCTCCCACCACCAGTTCTTCTTGATCAGCACCGGCCTGCTGGCCGGGAACAAGACGATCGCCCGGTCTTTCGGCAGCGCCGCGAGATCGTCGATGGTCAGGATCGACTTCTCCTGCCAGCTCTGCGAGCTGCCCCCGCCCCCGCCCCCGCGGCCGCTGCTGCGGGTCGTCGACAGCACCTCGTGGCGGCCGATCTGCTCCGACAGATCCGACAGGTACCCCCGCTCTTTGGCGTTGCCGCCGTAGTAGTGGACCGCGCCGGCGAGCATCCCCTCGAATTCCTCTCTCCCCCACATCCGGATGCCCTGCTGCGGGGACTGCAAAATCGCGATCGGGATGATCCCGCGGCCCCCGAAATGGCTGTACTGGTCCGGAAGCGACTTGAGAAGCACAGTGTTCGTGGCCTCGTCGAGCACGGCCACCAACGGAGTATCCAAACGGCCACCGCTCGACGTCGTCGTCGGCCGCAGCGCTTTCGGCACCCACCGCGGTGTCTCCTGCTCGTAGGTGCGGGCCGGTGTTTGCGCACCCAATGCTGCTGCGGCATCGAAGATCTGCCCGACCAGGGCCGTGGTCAACGCCGACGCCGAGTCCGGTCCCTCCATCGACAGCGCATACAGGGTGTCGGCGGTTGCCGCGATCACAAGAGAGCCGACATCACCGGTCGGGCATGGTGGCCCGCATGAAACAGGATTTCACCCGCGCTTCCGTTGCGGTCGGCAACTCTTAGCATGTTAGCCATGACCATTTCGCCGAACGCAAGTATCGCTGTCGTCACCGGAGCCAGTTCAGGCATCGGAGAAGCCACCGCCCGCACACTGGCCGGGCAGGGTTTCCACGTGGTGCTCGGAGCCCGGCGACGCGATCGCTTGGAGAAGATCGCCGAAGACATCGACGGTACGGCGCTCGAACTCGACGTGACAGATCAGGACTCCGTGGATGCCTTCGCCGCTGTTTTGCCCCGCGTGGACGTGCTGGTGAACAACGCCGGCGGCGCCAAGGGCCTCGCACCGATTGTCGATACCGACCTCGACGACTGGCGGTGGATGTGGGAGACGAACGTCCTGGGCACACTACGAGTTACCAAGGCTCTGCTGCCGAAGTTGATCGAGTCAGGTGACGGGTTGGTCGTTACCGTCACCTCGACGGCGGCCATATCGATCTATGACAACGGATCTGGGTACACCTCGGCCAAGCACGCACAGGCCGCCCTGCATCGCACCCTGCGGGGTGAACTGCTCGGCAAGCCTGTCCGGTTCACAGAGATCCTGCCGGGCGCGGTCGAGACGGACTTCTCGCTGGTGCGCTTCCACGGCGACCAGGAGCGTGCCGACAAGGTGTACGAGGGCATCACCCCGTTGGTGGCTGCGGACATCGCGGAGATCATCGGGTTCGCCGCTTCCCGCCCGTCCCATGTGAATCTCGACCAGATCGTGGTCAGGCCCCGGGATCAGGCGGACTCCAGCCGTTTCCACCGCAGGACGTAGCCGACCAGGTCGGTCGTGGGAGACAGCATCCGCGCTCTCGCCACTCATTTGGCGAGTGCGGACATGGACTGCCACGTGGGCCAGTCGATCGCCCAGTCGTAGATGTCGCCATCGGCGGCAGAGAGGTCGATGGACGTTCCGGTCACCTCGACCGGGTCCCCGTACATTGCGGTGCCGAAGTACTGCTCCGCGTCGGCGAGCGAGAGGTTGATGCAGCCGTTGGTGACGTTGGACGACCCCTGCACACCGATGGTCGCCGGGTTGGCGTGGATGAACTCACCGTTGTTGGAGATGCGAACGGCCCAGCGCTCGCGGACATTCTCGTAATAGGGAGGGTTCGACATGAGGAAGTCCTCATGCTTTTCGGTCACCACATGGATGCCGCTGCGCGTGACGTTGCGCGACTCATTGCCCTCGCCGTAACTGACGGGGATGTCCATGATGGTTTCACCGTCGCGCACAACCTGCATGCGATGGCTGGGCGCATTCGCAATGACGATCTGACTGCGCCCGATCGTGAAATCCAGAGTCATGTCTTCGGCACCGTACGCGCCGTCGCCGAAATCGACGCCGTAGAACTTGGCGTCGAGGTCCACGGTGGTTCCGGGCGCCCAGTAGTTCTGCGGCCGCCAGTGGGCGCGCGAGCCGTTGTCGTCGGGCAGCCATGCCCATGAACCGGTGGTGGGCGGGTTGGTGGTGACCGTCATGGCCTTCTCCGCAGCGGCCTTGTCTTCGACGGTGCCGTGGAACTGCACGATGATCGGCGCGGCGATCCCGACCTCCTGCCCGTCGCCGATGTTCAGGCTCGCGGAGACGGTGCTATCGGGCTCGAGCGTGGTGAAACTCCCCTTGACCGGGACCGATTTACCGTCCGTGCCGACTGCCGTTCCCTGCCACGTATACGTGGCCCCGTAGCCCAGCGCCTCGCCGACGGTGAACGTTGTCCGGTCAGGTGACAGCGCACCCTCGACGGCGTACCCCTTTGCGTTCACCAGCGATATGTCGGTGAAGGTTCCGTGGGATGCGGTAGCCGAGATCGGCGCCACCGGGTTGACGTCGACGGTGCCCGACGCCGGATTCTGTGTGACCTCGACCACCGGTCCGGGGGGTGCGGTGGCCGTCCCCGACGTCGAACCCGTCGTGCATCCGGTCACAAGTAGGAAAAGCGCGACCATCGCTGTAAGGATGAACGCGACCCTCGGCCTACTTCTCCGGGAATCCTGTTCGTACACAGCGACGAGGCTACCTGCGCTCGGGGCAATCTCGGAGAATCGATCTCAGAGATCACAGCCCACCGTCACCGGTTCCGGGTCCAGACGCACCCCGAAGGCGGCCAGGACTCCCTTGCGAACATCGCGGGCGAGTGCCAGTAAGTCTGCACTCGTTGCGGTGCCGCGGTTGGTCAGGGCGAGTGCATGCTTCGTCGAGAGCCTGGCCACCGCGCCTTCGCCGGGATACCCCTTCGTGAAGCCGGCCCGCTCGATCAGCCAGCCCGCCGACAGCTTCGTTCCGCCGTCTGCCGGGTACTGCGGTACAGCGACGTCGCCGAGTCGGGCCTCGATGGCGCCGAGGACACGCGTCAACTCGGCGTCGGTCACCACCGGGTTGGTGAAGAACGACCCTGCGCTCCACGTGTCGTGATCGGCAGGGTCGAGCACCATGCCCTTGCCTCGGCGCAGGTCCAGCACGGCGTCGCGGACCTGCGCCGACGGCAGCCGACAGCCTTCCGGTGCGTCGAGCGCAGCGGCCAGCTCCCGATAGCGCAGCGGCTCGCTGAGGCCGTCTGGATGCACTGCTAATTCCACCTCCAGCACCAGGGCGGCGTCCGAGTGCTTGAGGATGCTGGTGCGGTAGCCGAGACCGAGGGCCTCGGGCTCGACCCAGCGGGTCTCGCCGGTAGTCCGGTCGAGTAGATGCACACGTCTGAGCATCGAGCCCACCTCGACTCCGTATGCGCCGACGTTTTGTACCGGAGTGGCCCCGGTCGACCCTGGAATTCCCGACAGACACTCGAGTCCCCCCAGCTCCGCGTCGACAACCTGGGCAACCACCCGGTCCCACTCGACACCCGCATCGGCCCTGACGGCATCCTCATCGATCCTGACAGCGGTGTTGGACACCCGAACCACCACACCGTCGAACCCGTCGTCACCGATCACCAGATTGGAACCCCCGGCCAGAATCAGAGTCGGGATGTTCGAGGAGTCGAGGAGACGGACGACGTCCACGAGGATCTCGGTCGTGGCGCACTCCGCCACCACCCGTGCCCGCCCTCCGACGCGCAACGTGGTCAGTCCCGACAGCTCGAGGTTCTCGGACACGAAGGCGCCCGAATCGACAAGTTGGCCGACAATGCTCAGATCCCACACAAGGCAAACGGTAGCCTGCGGGTCGTGAGCCGCCGCATAGTGCATTCCTCGTCCTACTCGTTTCCCGCCGCCGAGGTACATGCGGCCCTGACCGACGAGCAGTACTGGCGCGACCGACTCGAGCAGGTCGGGGGGCCGGGGGCCGCTCTAGAGCAGGTGACAACGGGCCCAGGCACCATCTCGGTGTCGATGTCGCAGACCATCCCGGCCGAGCACCTGCCCGGCATCGTCACGAAGATCCGGCCCGGCGATCTGTTGATCAAACGCACCGAAACATGGAACGCGCTCGTCGGCGAGCGCGCCGCCTGCACGTTCACGGCCGAAGTCGAGGGCGCTCCCGCCACCATCTCCGGCACCCAGACGATGACCAGTATCGGCACGGGGTCGAAGGTGCAGCTAGATGGCAGGGCGGAGGTCAAGATCCCGCTGATCGGCGGCAAGATCGAAGGCGCAATCGCAGACGAAGTGCTGCGCCTGATCGAGAAGGAGCAGGAGTTCACTCATCGGTGGCTCGGTTCCTGACCTGTGGCAGACACCGCTCGCGGTCGGCCCCAGCCCGGTAACCTAGGCCATCATGGCTCGCCGCATCGACTACTCAGCACGGTACAAGCACACCCCCGAACAGGTGTACAGCGCATTCACCGACCGGGACTACTGGGATGCCCGCATCGAAGAGATGCGGAAGTACTCGGAGAATCATATCGAGCAGTTCGAGGTCACAGACGACGGTATCGCCGTCGTCCTGCACCACATCCTGCCGCGCACGAGTCTTCCGGATATCGCGCAGAGCGTGATCAAGAAAGACATGGTCATCACCCGCAAGGAGTTCTACACGCCTTTCGGAGAACCGACGACAGGCACGTACGAGGCGTCGATTCCGGCGGGGCCGGGCAGTCTCACCGGCAACATGAAGTTGTTCGCCACCGACAACGGGTGCACGTTCCGCACCACGTCGGAGGCCAAGGTGTATTTGCCCTTCATCGGCGGCAAGCTCGAACAGTTGATGCTCGTCAATCTCGTCGACCTCTTCCGTACCGAGGCGGAGGTCACCGAAGAGTGGTTGTCGCAGCGCTGACGAGCACTCTCGACAAGTTTTCATGACTTCCGCAGCATTGCGGCGACCTCACGGCGTCATCACCCGTGGCACGACCGGCATCAACCGACTGCGTCGCAGTGACCGATGGCTGGTTCACGATCCTCTGGTACGGCGGGCACTGAACGACGCCGCGGACCCACTCGTGGTCGATCTCGGGTACGGCGCCCGCCCGCACACAACATTCGAGCTCGCGGATCGACTCACTGCGGTACGGAGGGACCGCCGGGTCGTGGGTCTCGAGATCGACCCGGAGCGCGTAGTCGAGAACAGGAACGGGGTGAGTTTCGCCCGCGGCGGGTTCGAACTCTCCGGGCTCCGGCCCGTGCTCGTCCGAGCGTTCAATGTGCTGCGCCAATACCCCGAGGATGCGGTCGGGCCTGCTTGGGCACGTATGCAGTCCGGGCTCGCGCCGGGCGGCCTGATCATCGACGGAACCTGTGACGAGCTCGGCCGACGCTGCGCCTGGGTACTGCTCGACGCCCAACGACCTCTGTCTCTGACGCTCGCGTGGGACCCCTTCGACATCGACAGACCCTCCGACATCGCCGAACGCCTTCCGAAGGCCCTGATCCATCGCAACGTCCCTGGCGAGCCGGTTCACGACCTACTCACGGCAGCCGACCGCGCTTGGGCCACGGCGGCGCCACACGCCGCGTTCGGGCCTCGAATACGGTGGCGATCTTCTTTGGAACTCCTTCGCGCGCAGGGACTTCCGGTGCAGAGTCAGAGACATCGACGGCGTGACAACATCCTCACCGTTCCCTGGTCAGTGGTCGCTCCCCACACAGCCGATTAGCCCGCGCGACATCAGGCGATGCGCTCTGTTCGCGAAACATGTTGTGCCGGTGTGCAGGCGGGGTCAAGTGCAGGCGGCCAGAGCGCGTTCGACCCTCTGCGCCACCTGCCCCGGCAGCGACCCGCATTCGCGCTGCAACGCACTCGCGCTCAGCCGACCGATCGCGACTCCGTCGGCGACTACCTCGTCGAGCAACTCCTGCGAGATACCGCTGGCCGCGAGATCGAGTGCGGTGCGCTTCGGCGTCGTGATGCGAAGCGGGCCGACCTGCTCGACCTCCTCGGGGCCCAGCGACCGCCGATGCAACGCCAATTGCTGCGTCGGCGACGGCGGCGACAGCACCGTGGAGAGATGGATGAATCTCGGGTAGAGGTGCCCGAGACCGTGGAGTTCGGCCGCACTTTGGTGCGAGACCGCCGCCGCGGCACCGAACCAGGTGCACCACTTCGCGAACTCTTCGAGGTCGGAGCGCGGACAATCCCTCAACCGGAACAGGTCTCGCTCGATCTTGACCCACGACCCGTCGGCGAGGTGCTCGCCGATGTCCGAGGCTGCAAAGCCGAGGCGAAGCACTTGCGTCGTGGTGAAGTACCCCGCCTGAGCCATCGCGGCGCGGGTCAGTTCTTCAACCACACCTTCTCGCTCCGGGTCACCGGAACGCGGTGCCAACCATCCGGGCATTTCCCTAGATTACTGGCCGACTATGGTGTACATCACATTTTCCTCAGATCTCAGTGATCAATCACCGCCGCATTCACAGAATTCGTTCAGAGTTGTCGGGAAGAATCCCTGCAATGGCAGCCCGAACGAACTCCGCCGCACCCCGAAGCAACCGGGTGCTCATCATCTCTCTGACCGTGATCGTCACACTCGTGGCGGTCCTCGTGGCCGGCGAGCTCTACGTGCGCCACAACGTGAAGACCTGCATGGCGGACCAGTTCGAGAGTCAACTCGGCTCGCAGGTCGATGTCGGGCTGAGTTGGAAGCCCGTTCTTCTCCAGTCGATCGACAAGAACACCCCCTACATCACCATCGACAGCGACGACACGAGGTTTGGCCCAGCAGAGGGAATGCAGGTACACGCCCGAATCAACGACATCCGGATCGAGGACAACGCCGACAGCAGCGGCACGATCGGCAGCTCCGAGGCAAGTGTCAACTGGTCCACCGAAGGCATTCTCACAACACTGCAACAGCAGACATTCGGCTCGCTGATCAGCGGAGTGACCGCCGATTCCAACGCGGGAACATTGAAGTTCGACGTCGGCCCTGCCGGGCTGGCCGGTCTGACAGTCAAACCCACCGTCTCAAACGGAACAGTTGATGTGGAGACAGTAGGCGCGGAGATCCTCGGGTTCGGACTTCCCACTGATCTCGTGGACGGCATCGTCCAAACCCTCACGTCGAGCCTGCAGACCTACCCACTCGGCATGCAACCGACCTCGTTGCAGGTCACCGACGACGCCATCAACATCACACTCGACGGCGGACCGTACACGATGCCGCCCGCCGATACCGCTGCGCAACAGCAACAGCAACAGAGCAGCTGCGGAATTCTGCTCTGATCGAACGGCGTCAGTCGGGCAACCCGTCCAGAACGGCACGGGTTCTCGACAATCCCAGCCGCGTCGCTCCGGCCGCGATCATGTCGAGTGCGACCTCGGCGGTACGGATTCCTCCGCTCGCCTTGACCCCGATCCGCCCGCCGACGGTCTGAGCCATCAGTCGCACTGCCTCCACCGTTGCTCCACCCGCGGGATGGAATCCGGTGGACGTCTTCACGAAGTCCGCACCCGCCTGTTCGGCCGCTTGGCACGCCCGGACGATCATCTCGTCGGTGAGCGCCGCTGTCTCGAGAATTACCTTGAGCACCGCGTTCTCGCCGACTGCCTCCCGCACCGTGAGGACATCGGCGAGCACGGCGTTGAAGTCGCCGGCCACCGCTGCACCGATGTCGATCACCATGTCGATTTCCTGCGCGCCCTGATCCACGGCCAGCCGTGCCTCGGCGCCTTTGACCAGCGAGTGGTGTTTTCCCGAAGGGAATCCGACCACCGCAGCCGTCACCAAGCCAGGGGCCCGTATCGGCAACATCGAGGGCGACACGCAAACGGCGAGTACGCCGAGAGAACGGGCTTCGTCGATCAGCGCGTTGACGTCGTCGACGGTTGCTTGGGGTGCGAGAAGCGTGTGGTCGACGAGATCGGCCACTTGCGAACGGGTCAATGGGGCGTCGGGCATACAGTGAGCTTGGCACAGCGGCTTGACGAGCACGCGGCACCACCCCTGACATTGCCGGAATACACCCCTAGCATCGCGGGTATGAGTGATCTGGGATCGACCTTCGACGAGGCTCGGCAGGAATTCGCCCGTCTCACGACGGCAGTATGGGCGCCGGCGGGCCAGTCTCTCGTCTTCCAACTCGGCCTGCGACCGGGAGACGCTGTTCTCGACGTGTGCTGCGGCGCAGGATCTTCGGCGATTCCGGCGGCCGCAGCGGTGGGTCAGTCCGGGCTCGTCCACGCGGTCGACCTGGCTGATGAACTACTCGAACAGGGACGACTGAACGCCTCCGAACGTGGGCTGCAGAACATCGAATTCGTCTGCGCAGACGCGACCGAATGGGAGCCACCGAGCACCGTCCCACAACTCGGCTACGACGGTCTCGCGTGTTCCTACGGAGTGTTCTTCCTGCCCCACATGGACGCGGCGTTCACTCGGCTGGCCGGCCTGGTTCGACCCGGCGGCAAGATCGGAATCACCGTGTGGAGGCGTGGTGCGGTGTGCGAGTTCGCAGACACCTTCCTCGACGCGGTCGCGCGGCACGGCGAACGCAGCATAGGCCCAGCCGGGGCCGCGTTCGACATTCTCGAGCGCATGGACACCCCCGACCGTCTCCACCAGTGGCTTGCCGGGCTCGGTGCCCACGCGACCGAGGTCCGGGAACTGTCCAACATCATCCCCGCGACCCCCGAGTTCGCCTGGGACGCTGTCCTCGGTGGACCCCTTCGCGGGGCACTGTCCTCGTTCGACGCACACACCATCGAGGCGATCCGCCGCGATTTCCTCGAGCTACTCACCGACCGTGCGATTCACGACATCGACGCCGGGACGCTGGTCGGGACCGCTACCACGAATGAGCCGAACGCAACCTGAGAGACTGATGCCATGAACGCTGCTTCGATCGAGGACCACCGGTACGTTCTATCCCTCGGTTGCCCTGACCGCACCGGCATCGTCGCCCGCATTTCGACGTTTCTCGCCGAGGTGGGGGGCTGGATCGTCGAGGCGGCCTACCACGCCGACGCCGACACGGGTTGGTTCTTCACCCGTCAGGCGGTGCGGGCTTCCTCGGTCGGGATGTCCATAGATGAACTTCGGGAGCGCTTCGCGCCCGTCGCCGCAGAACTCGGCCCCGAAACGGAATGGACGGTGTCCGACACAGGAGCACGCAAGCGCGTGGTGCTGCTCGTCAGCAAAGAGGCCCACTGCCTCCACGACCTGTTGGGGCGTGCCGCAGGTGGTGAGTTGCCCGCCGAGGTCTGCGCCGTGATCGGCAACCACCGCGATCTCGAAAGCGTCTCACGAGCGCACGGCATCGACTTCCACCACGTCCCCTTCTCGAAGGATCCCGCAGAGCGGGGACCTTCGTTCGAACGGGTGCGTGAACTCGTCGATGCACACGACCCTCACGCCATCGTGCTGGCACGTTTCATGCAGGTGCTGCCGCCAGCGCTCTGCGAGAACTGGGCCGGCCGCGCCATCAACATCCATCACAGCTTCCTGCCCTCGTTCGTCGGCGCCCGCCCGTACCACCAGGCGTTCGCGCGCGGGGTAAAACTCATAGGCGCAACCTGCCACTACGTGACTGCGGAACTCGACGCGGGCCCCATCATCGAACAGGACGTGATCCGTGTCGACCACGCAGACGAGGTCGCCGACATGGTCCGGCAGGGCCGCGACATCGAGAAACTCGTTCTCTCCCGTGGCCTTCGCTGGCATCTCGAGGATCGCGTCCTGGTGCACGGGCGAAAGACGGTGGTGTTCAGCTAGCACTGGTACGGGATCGGGGCAATGCGGTAGGCAACTGGCGCTCGAGGTGCTATAGGTTTCGCAGATGCACGATCTCCCGATCGAACTCGTCGATGTTCTCCACCGAACTCATGTGACCGACACCGGGAAGAACGACGAGGCGCTCGAGGTTTCCGGCCTCGTCCAACATTCGAGCAAGCCTGCGCGAGTGGACCGGCGGGGTCAATCGGTCCCCGGATCCGACGAGCACCGTGGTCGGGACGCTCAGATTCTCCAACGCCTCATGGATATCCAGGCCACTGAGTGCCGCACCCCAGTTGCCGCGAATACGTGGATCACAATCGCGAACGATCTTCTCGCAAAACTGAACTTCGTCGCGCGAAGCGTTCGGTGACATCGCCGCATACTGGAGCGCGCGCGTCGTCGCAGGCGAAGAGACAAGCGGCACGGGTGAACTCAGCAATGCCCGGCCGACCGGTACCGGGACCCGAGGAAATCGGTTCGGGAGTGGGAGCACGGTGGTGTCTGCGATGAGCCGATCGCACGCTGTGCTGGCCAGCAGTACAGCCGAGGCGTACCTGTTCACCTGATCGGGGTGCCGACCCGCCCAGGCCATGACGCTCATGCCGCCCATGCTGTGACCGACGATCACAGCCTTCTTGTGTCCGTTGACCGACGCATTCGGCACAGTCGCTTTCAAGACCGCTGACAAGTCGTCCCCGAGAACTCCCGGGCTGAAAGCGAGCGAGCCCGCCGTGCTGCGGCCGTGTCCGCGTTGGTCATAGGTGATCACGCGATACTCACCAGCCAGTGCGTTCACCTGCGGGTACCAGTACTCGCAGGAACAGGCCCAACCGTGGCTCAGCACAATGGGTTCGCCGCCCTGAGGTCCGTAGGCTTGGACGTGGAGCGTGGCTCCGTCGTCGGTGAGGATCTCCATCACGTCGGGTTGCAGGCTCGGGGTGCGGAGCAATTCGTTCCGCAAGGTCGCCGACGTGGATGTCATCTCTCGGGTCGTGCGCCTGTAGCGGGCCACCGCTGCAGCTGCGGTGACTAGGATGGCCGCCCCTGCAACCCCGACGAGTACCTCACGGCCCGTGATACGCGAACTGCCGAACATGCCCACCCCTGACTTGATTCATACCCGTTGGGTCGGTTGACTGTGTGCTCTGCGCCGGAAGCGCTGAAGGTGGGTCCTACCTGCGCGGGCCGCGCTGTATGTCATCAACGCGTGGACGCACGTCCACCAGATAGACACACACGGCAATCACCGCAATGATGCCCAGCAAACTTACCGGCGGGAAAATCAGCAGGACGAGGAGCGCGGCGACGAGGATGCCCAGCCAGATCGGCTTGGTCAACTTGTCCACGGCCGTAAACGCGTCTTTGCGCTGGCGGGCCGCGTGAAACACCGCGAAACCCGCACCACCGAGCGCAATGATCTGAAGTACGAAAAAGATCAGCGAAATGATGCCGTCAACTTGAATCACACCCCCATACTACGAGGTCGAAGGCTCTCGGCCCCCGCGTTGAACACGCGGGGGCCGAAAGATATCAACGACCTCGCCGATGCTCTCGGCGCTGGGATCAAGCCTTCTTGGCTGGAGCCTTCTTGGCCGGACCGCTTGCGGCCTTGGCCGGAGCAGCCTTCTTCGCGGCGGGAGCCTTGGCCGGCGCAGCCTTCTTCGCGGCGGGAGCCTTGGCCGGCGCAGCCTTCTCGGTGCGAGCCTGGACATCGTCGGCGACTGCAGTCACACGATCGGCGGCGTCCTTCGATGCCTCCTCGACCTGATCGCCGAGGTCGAGAACCTTCAGCGCAGCATCGTCGCCGGCGTCGGCAATGACCTCGCCGAGGCCCTCGGCGGTGTCGGAGATACGTCCCGAAGCGAGGCCTGCAAGCTTGGCAGCCTGCTCGCCCACGGCGCGGGTCTGGCGTGCCACGGTGCCGAGAGCTTCCTCGGTCAGCTCGACGGCGTCACCGAAAGCGGTCTCGGCCCTGACGATGCTCTCCTCGACCGCGGGCTGCTTGCGGATGCGCTCGACAGTGTCTTCGCCACGCTCCGCAAGGGACGTGTACAGGTCGGATGCGACCTTGAGGTAGGCCTCGGCAACCTTGCGCAGTTCCTCCGGGGTGAACTTCTCCCGCAGCTCGGCGAGCTCCTCGGGCAGCTCGGAGGGCAGCCCCGCGAGACGATCGCGGAGGTTCTCGACGCTCTCGGTGACCTCTTCCTGCAGCCCGGCGAAGCGCTCGCGGGCGTCTCCGACGCGCTCTTCGACATCACCCTGGGTGCTCTCGGCGCGCGAGCGAGCCTGGGCCACGACGTCTGCGACGGCCTGCACCACGACATCTCCGGCGCCTACCGCTGCGTACAGCGAGGTCTTGGCTCTGTCGATGGTCTTCAGGTCAGTCATCGGCTTTCTCCTGTTCAATGTGGTGGGATTCTGGTTCCGGCGTCTGGGAATCAGAACGCTGGGGTTCTTCTGTTCGAGGCTCGGACGTCCGCTCTTCGGTCGCAAGCTTGGATTCCGGGGGGCCACCCGCTTCCGCCGCGTCGTTCTCCCGACGGAACGACTCATAGATTTCGAGCAGCACCTGCTTTTGCCGCTCGGTGATCGCCGTATCAGCGAGTAGGGCATCACGGACAGGACCGTGCGGCCGTTGCTCGAGGTACCCCGCCTGGACATACAGGACCTCCGATGACAGCCGGAGGCCCTTGGCTATCTGTCCGAGCACTTCGGCCGAGGGTTTGCGCAACCCCCGTTCGATCTGACTCAGATACGGATTACTGACGCCGGCTAGCTGCGCCAACTGGCGCATCGACACGTGAGCCGCCTCGCGCTGCGCACGAATGAAGCCGCCGATATCGTGAGCAGCGTTGCTGACTACGCGAGCAGCCAAATCTCCTGCCCCGGCCGCTTCGCAATCCTCGTCGCCTGCCATCAGTCCTCCGTATTGCTGGGCAGAATCAAGCCTAAAGCAGAGTGCTAGCAATTGCAAGCACTCTGCTAGCACCCCCGGACCCGCTAGCGGAGATCAGCCGAACATCAGTGTCGAGAGGGTGTAAATGGCCAGGCCGGCAATCGCACCGACCACAGCGCCGTTGATGCGGATGAACTGCAGGTCCCTGCCCACCTGGAGTTCGATCTTGGCGGACGTTTCCTCGGCATCCCAGCGCTCCACGGTGTCCGTGATGATCCCGGTGATCTCGTCTGTGTAGTGGTCGACGATGTACCTCGTGCCGGAAAGCACCCAACCGTCGATCTTGGCCCTGAGTTCGTGCTCGTCACGCAATCGCTCGCCGAACCCGACGACGTTCTCCGCGACCTTGGTGCGCAGCGTGCTGCGTGGGTCATCGACCGACTCCAAGACCAGGCGTTTGGCCACCTTCCAGGTTGCGGCAGCGAGTCCAGTCACCTCCTCGCGACCCATGATCTCGGCCTTGATCTTCTCTGCCTTCTCGATGGTTGCGAGGTCATTTTGCAGGTCGTTGGCGAAATCGACGAGGAAACGGTTGGCCGCCTGTCGCACTTCGTGCTCGGGATTCGATCTCACCTTCCAAGTGAATTCGACCAGTTCCCTGTGAATCTTCTCGCCGAGCATCGCATCCACGAACTTGGGCGACCACGCGGGCGAGTCACGGCTGATGACCCGGTCGATGGTCTCCTGGCTGCCCAGCGCCCACTGGTGTGCACGCTCGGCAAGTAGATCCAGGATTGGGAGTTGCCGATTCTCACGCAGAAGTTCAGCGAGAACGCGGCCGATCGGCGGCCCCCACCGCGGCTCGGCGAGCCTGCGCACGAGGGTGTTGTCGATGATCTGCTGCACGTCCTCATCGCGCAGGACCTCGACAATTCCACGCAGGATCGTGGCCGTCTCGGCCGCGATCCGTTCGGCGTGTTTGGGCTCCGCCATCCAGGTACCCAGCCGCCGTGGGATGTCAGCGGCCTGCACCTTGTCGGAGACCACCTCGGGTGCGAGAAAGTTCTTACCAACGAAACTGCTCAGGCTCGCACCGAGCTGATCCTTCTTGCGCTTGATGATCGCGGTGTGCGGAATCGGCAATCCGAGTGGATGCCGAAAAAGCGCTGTAACGGCGAACCAGTCAGCAAGCGCGCCGACCATCCCGGCCTCCGACGCAGCCCGCACGTACCCGACCCATTCCCCCGCCCCACGCGACTCCTGCCATCGGCAGACCAGGTACACGACGGTGGCGAAGACGAGGAAGCCCGTCGCCACAGCCTTCATCTTGCGAAGGTCGCGTCGCTTCACATCGTCGTCGAAGGCGCCAAGGCTCAGTTGGTCCACAGACGCCATTGTGCCCAAGGGCGGTACCACGACGGCAGGACACACCCGCGCAGGACCCGCATTCTGCAACGGGAGAACTCCAGCCCACTAGGCTGATAGAACATACGAAACGAAACGGATGCGACGAGGCACCGGATGTACGAACGACTATGCGAAAGATCCCGAACAGGTGACCGAGTCTATGACGAAGCTGGACAAAGCAACAAAGCCCGACGGGCGCAAGCGCCGCTGGCGTGAGCACAAGATCGCGCGACGAGAAGAACTCGTAGACGGAACGATTGCGGCCATCCGCCTTCGCGGACGAGACATCGGCATGGATGAAATCGCGTCGGAGATCGGTATCTCCAAGACCGTGCTCTATCGGTACTTCGCGGACAAGAGCGACCTGACGAATGCGACCATGGCGCGTTACGTAGAGACCACGCTCGCGCCGAGGATCTACGAGGCCATCGGTGAAGACCTCGACGACTTCGAGCTGACCCGCGCCACCGTCACCGCGTACGTGGAGACGGTGGCATCGGATCCCGACGTGTACCTGTACATCATGGCCAACGACTCGGGGTCCGGGCGCAACGCGGTGGCCGATTCCGAGCGCTTGATCGCCGACGTCCTCGCCACCGTTCTGGGCGAGCGACTACGCGAAATGGAGATGGACTCCGGCGGAGTAGTCCCGTGGGCGTACGCGATCGTCGGAGGCGTTCAGCTCGCCACACACTGGTGGATCTCCAACCGGTCCATGTCGGTCGAGGCGCTGATCAATTACCTCACGATGATGATCTGGGGCGGCCTGACAGGAATCGCAGAGGTCAGCGGATCGCCCGCGCGTTTCAATTCGATCCCTCACCCTCTGCTTCCACCCGAGAGTGACTGAGTAGCAAGGAGCTTCGCAAGGGGGAGGTACCCCTCCTCCTTGCGAAACCGCCGCGAAAACGCCGGACGTGCCGGATTCTCGCCCGTGATCACCTGAGCCTCAGATGAATTCAATCTCGACTAGTGGTCGTCCAGATAGCTCTCTTGTGGCACTGTTTGCACATGGCAGAGACAAATCGCGATTTCTGGAAGACGCCGGCCGTCGAAATCCTGCGGATGCGTCCCGGGCAGACGATCTCCGAGCTCGACCGAAACGGCACCCCCGGCTTCATCGGCGACAAGTCCGACGGTTTACGCCTCCTCGAGGAACGTGGAACCGACCTGTCCGTGCTGCAGGAGAAGCTGTACGCCAACGGAAGGTCCGGCGACAGACGCTCAATCCTTCTGATTCTTCAAGGCATGGACACCGCGGGTAAAGGCGGAATGGTCCGGCACGTCATCGGACAAGTCGATCCTGGAGGCGTCGACCACGCGTCGTTCGGCGTGCCGACACCGGAGGAGAAGCGCCACCACTACCTGTGGCGAATCAACAAGGCACTCCCCCGCGCCGGCCAGCTGGGAGTGTTCGATCGATCGCATTACGAAGACGTGCTAGTGGTGCGGGTCCACGACCTCGTACCCGAGAGCGTGTGGAGCGGACGCTACGACGAGATCAACCGGTTCGAAAAGGAACTCGTCAGGGGCGGCATGACACTGATCAAGGTTGCCATGTTCGTGTCGTTGGACGAGCAACGGCGGCGGCTCCTCGATCGGCTCAACCGTCCGGACAAGCACTGGAAATACAACCCCGCGGACGTGACCGAACGCAAACTGTGGCCCGCGTACCAGGCTGCGTATCAAACAATGCTCGACAAGACGTCCACCGACTACGCGCCGTGGTACGTCATTCCTTCCGATCGCAAGTGGTACAGCCGGATTGCTGTCACAGAGCTACTCATCGATGCCTTCGAAAAGCTCGACCTCCACTGGCCGGTTGCCAACTTCGACATCGAAACCGAGAAACGACGGCTCGCCAAGTCCTGATCAGCGGTGGCCGGGGACCGGCCGGACCCGCTGAAAATGCAGTCAGAAAATATGCGGTGTCTCGTGATGGAGTCTGTGGTCGTGGCGCACGGTGCCGCCATACAATGCCATCGCCGAAACCACTCCGACGACGCACACGGATCCGGCGATAACGGCCCAACCACCGTTCCCTGAACCCGCGGCAACGAGGAATCCGCCGAGCGCAGCCACCGAGATCAGCACCAGTGCAAAGCTGACCCATGCTGCGAAGAGATTCAGTTTCATGCCATTCACCTCACCTTCGAGGAACTTGTTCCCGAGGCTACGCGCGACCTTCAGCGCTCACAAGAAAAATACTGCTCACCCAGTTACTTTGGGTCAGAAAACAAGTCAGTCGGTTTATAAATTGTAAGTTCGGGAATCCCTTTGGCATGACCGCTATTCATCGCGAACCGAGACCCGCCGTCTGCGGCAAGCAGCCGATGAGAACGGCCAGCACCGGAACCTCACGCCAACTGAGGATTTCGATGGTCTCCGCCAACGCCAGTCCGCTCGATGTGTCGGAAGGCGGTGACATCAGGGGTCAGAACATTCACCTCGCCGAGCTGTCTGCGGCCCTGACGCGGGCAGGTCATGCCGTCACCGTCTACACACGGAAAGACAGCGAGGATCTCCCCACACGCGTAACGGCGCCAGGCGGGTACACCGTCGTTCACGTACCCGCGGGACCGCCGCGGCGGACGTCCGACGAGGAAACCCTTTCGTCGATGGGCGCGTTCGGCGGGTTCCTGAAGTCCGAGTGGGAGAACGAACGGCCTGACATTGTTCACGCTCACTATTGGATGTCGGGGATAGCGACGCAACTGGCGGCCCGCACTCTCGGCATTCCGGCGGTCCAGACGTTTCATGCGCTAGGCGTGGTCGAGCAACGATTCGAGGACACAGAATTGTCTGCCGCGAAGAACCGAATCCGACTGGAGCAGTTGATTGCACGCGGTTCTACGCGAGTGGTGGCCACCTGCACGGAGGAGGTCCTGGAGCTCTCTCACCTGGGTCTTCCGCGCACCCGCACGTCGGTGGTCCCGTCCGGTGTTGATGTCTCCGCGTTCACACCCGAAGGTCGCGTCGACGAAAAGGGCAAGCGTCACCGTCTCGTCATGGCCGGCCGACTGGCGCCGAGCAAGGGCTTCGACACCGCGATCGAAGCGCTCGCCCACTTCCCCGACACCGAGCTCGTCATTGCGGGCGGACCTGCCGCAAGCGATGTCGCTGACGATTCCGAGGCCGCCAGGTTGTTGAAGGTAGCGCGTAATGCAAAGGTGCGAAACAGAGTACGGATCGTCGGAAGGATTCCGAGGGAAGACATGCCCTCGCTATTGCGTTCCGCAGATGCCGTCGTCTGCACACCCTGGTACGAGCCGTTCGGCATGGTGCCCCTCGAAGCAATGGCCTGCGGCACACCAGTTGTGGCGTCTGCAGTGGGCGGAATGCGGGATACAGTGGTGGACGGCATCACGGGACGGCTGATTTCGCCCCGCAACCCGGCCAGGCTCGCCGAAGCCCTGCGACAGCTTTTCGACGACGACGCACTCCGAACCGGATACGGCATGGCGGGTTGCGACCGGGCCCGCGCACGGTATTCGTGGGACCGCGTCGCCACAGACACTCTCCGCGCCTACGGTCGCTGCGTGTCCGCGCCTCCGCGCACCAATCGACCCAGTGCCCAGTGAACGGGAACCGCGCCGGGCTCTCCGCTTCGTACGATCAGGCCGACCGGTCGTGCCAGGCCCCGAGAGCGCTGTCTACGGACGCGAAACACGGGTAGGCCGATTCCCGGCCAGCTGCACGAAGCAGGCGGTAAACGGGACGACCGCAGATGATGGCCCAGGTCCGTCCGTCCCGGATGTTCCTTGTGTGAAGGTCGTCGATTACCACGAGGCCTGCGGTTCCGATGAAGTCCACCCGCGACATGTCGAGTATGAACTGCCCCTCGGGTGAAATCTGGCTGCACACGTAGTCACGGAAGTCCGGCGCACTGAACAAGTCGATCTCGCCTCGTATCCCCACCGACATCACCCCGGAGCCGACCCGCTCGACGCTGAATTCCGTACTCGCCCGGCGTGTCGATGCGAAATCAACCATCGATGACGATATCGTCGACGAATAATCGGTACTCGACTCCATACCCGATCGTGCCAGCTCGGTTCTTGGGAGTCCTGGAACAACAGACATGGCCCACCCCATCTCGCACATTGAGTGAGAAAGCAAAGCACCCACAGACGAAATTGGACTCGGATACCTGGACACCGTCTGTTACGGCAGCGCTTTCCGACATCGGCTGTGTGTTCAACCTCGGTTTGACACTACTCCCGGCTGTGATTTGTCACAAGGAAATAACAGATATCGCACATCACTTACCTAGGTGAACGATTACAAACCGTTACGAACGGGTACGAACTTTGGCGCCGCCGCCACCACGCGCTCTGCAACTTCGTGCAATTTGACGTTCTCGCGCTGAGAATACGCAACGAGGACATCGAACGCCGTCGCCGCATCGAGCCCACGCATCGCCATCAAGATCCCCTTGGCCTGATCTATAGCGGCACGCGAGCGGAAGGCAACCCCTAGCTGGGCGACCAGCATTCTTGCCTCCCCGTGACGCCGTGCCTTGCGCACCTCGACCGCCGCCGCATCCAGGTACGGGTCCAGCACGGACTCCTCCACGCATTCGAATGCTTGCGGAACTGCACCGTAGAGAACCATCGTTCCTGATTGCTCGGCGTCGGGCGGAAGGGGCACCGAAAGACAGCTATACATATCTGCTTGCTCGGCGCTCGGCGCGCACGCCGGCCACCTCTCACGTACAGCACTGCGGTCGGCCCGCACGACCCTGCCTGAACGCACCGCGTGGAGTGACGGCCCTTCGCCGAGGCGATACTGCAACTCTTCGTGTCGCGTGACCTCGTCAGATGTACCCACCGTCACGGGGCCCGTCTCCCACAGGACCGTGATCCCCGCCGCCGTTACCACCGGGAACGCCGAAAGAACCTGGCGACATAATGCTTCGAGCGCAACCTTCGTCTCGTCCTCGGTTTCGAGCAAGTCCAGCAAGATGTCGAAAGACACCGTGACAGGGTCAGGGTCCGGCGACGTGTCACCGGTCTTCGATTTTGGCGGATGAAGGTGGTCGGGCATCCCATTTGCCTCCCTGAACGCCATGCCTCGGGCCGGGCGGCGCGAGGAACGCGGGCCGGGCGGCGCGAGAAACGCAGATTGTGGCCCCACAATACTCGGGCAAGATGCATTGATCGGTGCAAATGTACTGATCTGAGTGGTTTGATCAAGCATGTTCTGCGGTATTCCACCTGCAGTGTCGCCGGATCGCTACCCTAACTTCTCAGGACCGCGGCCGACGCACCGCGAGCCGACCCGCACCAACCCGGTTTGCCCCTACCCGGAGGTCTCATGGCTATCGCCAAAACAATCCAACCCGACCAGGACCACACACATCCTGTCGTCGAACTTCGCGTGCGAGCAACACCCGACCAACTCTCCGTTCTCCGCGCTCTGGCCACAACTGTCGCCATCCACGAAGACTTCGATCTCGACTCCATCGCTGACATCAAACTGGCGATGGACGAGATCTGTACCCAGTTGATCGTCCGGGCAACACCGGATGCGGTCTTGGTGTGCCGCTTGCAGTATCTCGACGGGACTCTACGAGTCGCCGTCTCGAGCACGACCACCACACTCGATTCGCTCGGCGAGCGATCGTTCGCGTGGCACGTACTCACTGCCCTGACCGATTCGATAGATCTGAAACAGGATCCCGACCCCGCTAGTTCGGGTTTCGCAACCACCATGGAATTCACCAAGGTGAAGAACGGCTTGATTCTGTGACCTCCCCTCACAGCGGGGAGATTCCGGGCCGTTGGCCAGACGAGTATCAGGACGTCACAGCGATGTTCGTGCAGCTGGCGGCCCTGAACGAAAGCGATGCCGGGTATATCGCGCTGCGCGATGCAATCGTGACGCGATGCCTTCCACTGGCAGAACATATCGCGCGCCGCTTCGACGGCCGCGGCGAGGCGCACGACGATCTCGTGCAGGTTGCGCGTCTCGGACTGGTCAACTCGGTAAAGCGATTCGACGTCGAGCGAGGATCCGACTTCGTCTCGTTCGCCGTCCCCACCATCATGGGTGAGGTACGTCGACATTTCCGCGACACCGGGTGGGCCGTCCGGGTGCCGCGCCGCATGAAAGAACTCCATCTTGCGCTCAGCCAGGCGGTGGCCGAGTTGTCCCAGACCCTCGGCCACGCCCCCACCGTCAGTGAACTCGCCGAGCATCTGGATCTCGAACACGAAGAAGTCGCGCAGGGTCTCCTGGCGGGCAATGCGTATCAGACCCTCTCCGTCGACAACACCTCTGCCGATCGGTCCGGTGAGCTGGCAATGGTAGAGACGCTCGGTGACTACGACGCCGCGATGGATGAAGTCGAGAACCACGAAACCCTCAGGCCCCTGCTCCAATCACTTCCCGAACGGGAGCGCACCGTCCTCATGCTCCGGTTCTTCGGGAACATGACCCAGACACAGATCGCCGACCGAGTGGGTATCTCGCAGATGCACGTGTCGCGATTGCTGTCGAAGACTCTCGCGTCGCTGCGCGATCAACTCGGTGACGA
This sequence comes from Rhodococcus sp. WMMA185, assembly GCF_001767395.1. Classification (NCBI taxonomy): domain Bacteria; kingdom Bacillati; phylum Actinomycetota; class Actinomycetes; order Mycobacteriales; family Nocardiaceae; genus Rhodococcus; species Rhodococcus sp. WMMA185. Next base: position 2,866,315 of record NZ_CP017014.1, read on the forward strand.
ATGACTCACATCGTCGAGGCGTCGATCACGAATCGGTACCTCACGTCACCTGCAATAACCCGACGGTAGGCTTCGTCGATCCCGCTCGCCGAAACTACCTCGATCTCGGCAGCAATTGAGTGCTCAGCGCAGAAGTTCAGCATCTGCTGAGTCTGCGCGATTCCGCCGACCAACGAACCTGCAAGGCTTCGGCGGTTCCGTGCAAGACTGAACGCGGCCACCTCGATCGGCTTCTCCGGCAGCCCCAGTTCCACCAGAGTGCCGTCAATGCCGAGCATCGACATGTACGCGTCGATGTCGAGGTTTGCCGAGACGGTGTTGGCGATCAGGTCGAACCTTCCGCGCAACTGCTCGAACGTCGCCGGGTCGGAGGTCGCGTAGTAGTGCTCGGCGCCGAACCTCAACCCGTCCACCTTCTTGCCGAGCGACCGGCTGAGCACCGTGACCTCCGCCCCCATCGCGTGCGCGATCTTCACACCGATGTGACCGAGACCGCCCATTCCGGCGACGGCCACCTTCTTCCCCGGGCCGACGCCCCAATGAGCAAGAGGCGAGTACAGCGTGATCCCGGCACAGAGCAAAGGCGCCGCGGCATCGAGTTCCAGGCCGTCCGGTATGGACAGGACGAACCTCTCGGTCACGACGATATGCGTGGAATAACCGCCGAGCGTCCACTCGCCGTCCCGGCCCTTCGAGTTGTAGGTTCCGGTTGCACCGTTGAAACAGAACGGCTCCTCACCGTCCCGGCACGCGTCGCATTCACCGCAGGAATCGACGTAGACCCCCACACCGACACGGTCGCCCACCCGATGTCGAGTCACGTCGGGGCCGACCGCGACGACAACGCCCGAGATCTCATGTCCGGGAACGAATGGATAGTGAGTGCCCATCCATTCGTCGCGGGCGGTGTGAATGTCCGAGTGGCAGATGCCGACGAACTTGATCTCGATGAGAACATCGAGGGGCCCGAGTTCCCGACGTTCGATAGTGGTCTTCTCGAACGGGCTCGTGCTGGACGTGACTGCGTATGCGGCTACGGAAACCATGCCTCAATGCGTACCCGTTTATCCGGCCGCGCACACGTTTTCCGCCCTTGCGGCCCTAGGTCCTTTCTGGTTGGGGCTGCACACTTTCTTTTGCGGCACGCCGTCGCAGACGTCTCGCGGCCGCCACCAGGTTTCGCAAGGAAGGCTCGAGCTGCCAGTAGTGACGCGTCTTCAGACCGCCGTCGGGGTTGGCCCAGAGCCGCTCGAGCGACACCGACTTACTGGCCTCGGTAAGCAACTCGTCGAGTTCGTCGATATCGGGAATCCGCGCCGAGCGGCTCTCGTACACACCGGGTCCCACACCGTGGGTGAGCACTCGTTCCTTGATCGCGTCCAGTACCCAGCCGATCGAACGGGTCGCGACGATCGCTGTCACGTCCGCATCCAGACGTTCGATGGCGTCGACCACCGACGCGCGGCTCGTGTATGTCAGATGCGTGTGAATCTGGGTCTCGGGCTTGGCTCCACCCGTCGCCAGCCGGAACGCATCGACCGCCCACTCGAGATACGCCTCGCGGCCGTGTTGCCGAGGCGGCAGCAGCTCGCGAATCGCCGGTTCGTCGACCTGAATAATCGCGATACCCGCAGCCTCCAGGTCAGCGATCTCGTCGCGAATCACCAGTGCCAGCTGGTCGGCCGTCTCGTACAGTGGCTGGTCCTGGCGAACAAACGAACGCGCGATCATCGTCACCGGACCCGTAAGCATGCCCTTCACCGGCTTGTCCGTCAGTGATTGCGCATAGGCAATCCACTCCACGGTCATCGGCTTCGGCCGCGACACGTCCCCGTAGAGGATCGGTGGGCGAGTACACCGCGAGCCGTAAGCCTGCACCCAGCCGTTGTGAGTGAAGGCATACCCCTCGAGTAGCTCTGCGAAGTACTGCACCATGTCGTTGCGTTCGTGCTCACCGTGCACGAGGACATCGAGGCCGATGTCCTCCTGTAGCCGGATCGTGCTTTCGATTTCGGCCTGAATCCTCTTGTAGTACTCCTCCCATTCCAGACGCCCCATGCCGAGCTCGTACCTGGCCTGCCGAATCGCGTCCGTCTGCGGGAAAGAGCCGAGCGTGGTGGCAGGAACCAGCGGCAGCTTCAGTCGCTCCTGCTGGATGACTCGCCGCTCCTCGTAGGGAACCCGGACACGATCTGCGGGCTTGATCGCATTCGCCCGCGCGCGCACGGCATGCTTGAGCTTGAAATGCACAGAGGTCGGCCGCTTACGCCACTTGTCCGACGGCCCCTCCGTCAGCGCCTTGGCCAGCGAGACCACCTCGCCGACCTTCTGCTTCGCGAATGCCAACCGGTCTGCGACATCACCTGGAATGTCGTACTCGGAGAGTACGTCGTACGGCACGTGCAGCAGCGACGTCGATGTCGAGACCACGAGATCCGGCACGATGTCCTTCAACGTGTTCAGGTACGTCAGAGTGTTGAATCTGTCGACGCGCCACACGTTGCGGCCGTCTACGACTCCGGCATAGATGCGCTTGCGCTTGATTCCGGGGATCTTCGCGAGATCGTCGGCACTCATCCGGTGGCTGACGAGGTCCAGACCCAACGCCTCGACCTTGGTCGCAGCGAGGATGGACAGGGCCTCACCGAGTTGTCCGTACGGGCCCGTGACCAGAATGCGCGGGCGCAGCGGCGCGTGGGAGAGCCGCTCGTAGGCGCGGGCCAGAGCAGCGAGTTCCTCGGGGAGGCGATCCTCGGTGAACGACGGCTCATCCAACTGGACACACGTGGCACCGGCCTTGGCGAGTAGCTCGAACAGCCGCTCGTATTCCGGTAGGAGCTTGTCCAGCAGGTCGAGCGTGGAGAAACCATCGGCTTTCGACGTGGGGCCGATCTTCGACAGCAAGAGCAGGGACACGGGGCCCAACACGACTGGGCGCAGCTCGATCCCGCGCGCCTTGGCCCGCTCGAACTCGTCCATCAGGGTGTCGGCGCGCAACGAGAACTCAGTGTTCTCATCGAGTTCCGGCTGGCGGTAGTGATAGTTGGTGCCGAAGAACCGCACCAACTCGAGCGGTGGGAAGTCCGGCCGGCCACGCGCCAGCGTGAAGTAAAAGTCCAGCGGATCGAGTTCGGTTTCGAGCGGGGCGAACCGCGCGGGCACGGCTCCGAAAAGAAGAGCGTTGTCGAGCACGTGGTCGTAGTAGGAAAACGTGTTACCCGGAACCTGTGTCAGACCAGTTGCCGCGAGTTCGCTCCACGTCTCCTCCTGCAGTTCCCTGCCCACGGCGACGAGTTCTTCCTGGGTACTCGTTCCGTGCCAGTAAGACTCGAGGGCGCGCTTGAGTTCACGGCGTGGCCCGATGCGGGGATACCCCAGGACGCTGGATCCGTATGCTGCGGTGCTGGACATGCGGTCGACCTTTCTGGGCTCAGCCCTGGTGGCGGACAGTGCTGGGGCTCCATGCACCTGTGCGCCTCACACAACCGCCGATGGTCGTGAAAGGCGCACAGCAGATGCAGTCGCCTACTAGCTTGCCTTCTTACCGGAACGGCCGTTCTCGCCGTACTCGTAGAAGCCTGCGCCGGCCTTCTTGCCGACGAGACCGGCCTCCACCATGCGCAGCAGGAGCGGCGGCGCCGAGTACAGCGGCTCCTTGAACTCCTCGTACATCGAGTCGGCGATGGACTTGACGGTATCGAGGCCCACCAGATCGGTCAGTGCCAGCGGACCCATCGGATGCGCTAGACCGAGAACCGTGGCCTTGTCGATATCTTCCTTCGTGGCGAAACCGGACTCCACCATGCGAATGGCTGAAAGTAGGTACGGCACAAGAAGAGCGTTGACGACGAACCCGGAGCGATCGGCCGAGCGAACCACCTGCTTGCCCAGTACATCGCTCGCGAACGCTTCGGCTCGCTCCGACACCGACTTACTCGTCTTGAGGGTGGTCACCAACTCGACGAGCGGAAGCACCGGTACGGGGTTGAAGAAGTGCATGCCGATGACCCGCTCCGGGGAGTTGGTGGCGATGCCCAGCTTCATGATCGGGATCGATGACGTGTTCGATGCCAACACGGCATTCGGATCCGTTACCACCTGATCGAGCTCGGTGAAGATCTCACTCTTCACCTTCTCGTCCTCGATGACGGCCTCCACTACGAACTGCCGATCCGCGAAGTCGCCGAGGTCGGACGTGAACCGCAGCCGCCATGCAGCCTGTTCACGCTCCCGCTCTGTGATCTTGCCGCTGCTCACACCACGATCGAGCGATCGCAGGATGCGCGAACGCCCCGCCGCAGCAAGTTCGCGAGTCTGCTCGAACACCAGAACGTCGACATGCGCTCTCGCACACACCTCTGCGATTCCGGCACCCATGATCCCGGCGCCGATAACGCCAACGCGCTGAATCTTTTCGCTGGTCACGTCAGCTCCTTTTCATCAAGTGGAGTCGTTACCCGGGGAGGCACCCTGCGAAGGGTCCCTCCCCGGGATCGGACTGATCAGGTGGAACCTGAATCGGTCGGTGCTTCGAGGACAAACCTCAGTGGAACTGGCCCTCTTCGGTCGAGCCCTTGAGAGCTGCCGTCGAGGTGTTCGGGTCAACGGTAGTGGCGATGCTGTCGAAGTAGCCGGCGCCGACCTCACGCTGGTGCTTGATGGCGGTGAAGCCACGCTCCTCGGCAGCCTTGAACTCGCGCTCCTGCAGGTCGACGAAGGCGGTCATACCCTCGCGGGCGTAGCCGTGGGCCAAGTCGAACATGCCGTAGTTGAGCGAGTGGAAACCGGCCAGGGTGATGAACTGGAACTTGAAGCCCATCGCGCCGAGCTCCTTCTGGAACTTCGCGATGGTCGAGTCGTCCAGGTGCGCCTTCCAGTTGAAGGACGGCGAGCAGTTGTAGGCCAGCAGCTGGTCGGGGAACTCGCTGCGGACGGCCTCGGCGAACTGCTTGGCGACCTCGAGGTCCGGCACACCGGTCTCCATCCAGATGAGGTCGGAGTACGGCGCGTAGGCCTTGGCACGAGCGATGCAGGGCTCGATGCCGTTCTTGACACCGAAGAAGCCCTCGGCGGTGCGGGTGCCGTCGAGGAACTCGCGGTCGCGCTCGTCCACGTCGGAGGTGATGAGGGTCGCGGCCTCGGCGTCGGTACGCGCGATGACGACCGTCGGAACGTCCGCGACGTCAGCGGCCAGGCGGGCCGAGGTCAGCGTACGGATGTGCTGCTGCGTGGGGATGAGCACCTTGCCACCGAGGTGGCCGCACTTCTTCTCCGACGCGAGCTGGTCCTCCCAGTGCGAACCGGCGACACCGGCGGCGATCATGGCCTTCTGCAGCTCGTAGACGTTGAGCGCGCCACCGAAGCCCGCCTCACCGTCGGCGACGATCGGGGCGAGCCAGTTGTCGACGGAGGTGTCACCCTCGACCTTGGCGATCTCGTCCGCGCGCAGCAGCGCGTTGTTGATGCGGCGAACCACCTGCGGCACCGAGTTGGCCGGGTAGAGGCTCTGGTCCGGGTAGGTGTGGCCGGACAGGTTCGCGTCGCCGGCGACCTGCCAACCGGACAGGTAGATCGCCTTGAGGCCCGCGCGGACCTGCTGAACGGCCTGGTTGCCGGTGAGGGCACCGAGGGAGTTGATGTAGTCCTCGTTGTTGACGAGATCCCAGAGGATCTCGGAGCCGCGGCGGGCGAGGGTGGCCTCTTCGACGACAGAGCCCTGGAGCTTGACGACCTGGTCGGCCGTGTAGTTGCGGGTAATTCCCTTCCAACGCGGGTTGGTGTCCCAATCCTGCTGGATTTCAGCTGCGGTCTTCGGGGTGCCGGTGGTCGACATCACGACTCCATCTCTTCGATCATTTCGTCCGGTACGGATGTACTGCTTCACATCCTTGCCAGGCCCTTCGTATGTACTTAAAGAGAATGACACAGCCGAAAAGTGCCGTCTACCTGTAGCTAATGCCAACGTTGGCTAGCTTTTCACACCAGATTGCAAATCTTGTTAATCCGGATCCGGGGCAAGCCGACTCGATCGAGGACCGATGGGTACTTGTAGCCGGCAAGAAAATGCAGGTGATGGACCCGAACCACGCTGCCCACTCCGGACAACGAGCCACCCTCTTCGGAAGGCGTCCTATTCGCCACAACGGCTCGAGGCCACTCCAGCTGCCACACTTGTTGTGAGTGCAATCACGGCCGAATACGAGGCCCGTGTAACTCTCGACACACTGGAGAACCCCAATGATGGTGGTGCATCGTGCCTACCAACGCGCGGCATTGCTTCGGGGTAGACAGGACCGCATCAACCCGGCCTGTCGAACTGCTTCGCGGGAAGAGGAAACTAGTCGATGCGGGTGGCGTGCACGGCCCAAAACGGCAAGTGCACGAGGTGATTTTCCAGCAGCGGCGCTATGACCTGAAGCTGATCCTGCATGGGCGCAAGCAGCGCCGCAATTTTCGGCTCGCCGGCCTCGGACATTTTGGCAAGAACCTCGGGATCGAAACGGGCTCGGTAGGTGGTGTTCCCGACATAGTCGATGCGCCAGCCCGACGCCGAAAGCACGCGCGCGAAATTTTCGGGAGGCAGACCCAGCAACTGCACGCCGTTGACGTTGTGGCGTCCGAATTCGAACATGAACAGCCGCGCCCCCGGCTTGGTGGCTCGATGCAAGGTCTGCGCATACAGTTTCTGGGTGTCCTCGTCGTCCAGGAACGTGTGATAGCACGCGGCGTCGACGACGGTGTCGAATCGATTCTCATACCCGTCCAGCTTGGTAACGTCGCCGACCTGGAAGTCCACTGCGACCCCAGCGGTTTGAGCGTTACGCTTGGCCCGTTCGATAGCTGCGGGCGACGCGTCGATCCCCGTCGTCGAGTAGCCTCTCGACGCGTAGTAGATCGCATGGTGGCCTGGGCCGGTCCCCGGGTCGAGCACCTCGCCGCGCAGAGCACCGTAGGCCACCAACTCCTGGACCACCGGCTGTGGACCTCCGATGTCCCAGGGCGTCGACGGCGGCAGTGCATCGAGTGACCGCTCCTCGCGATAGAGCTCTTCGAAAACCGGTTTGACGGGTCGGTTGGACATCCTTCACCCCACTTTTCGGTGGCGATACCAATCCAAGGCTATGTCTTTCAGTAGATGGCCCGCGACGGAATTCGGCCGTACCTTCGGGTCAACTGTCGCTGGGTCAGCGTGCGCGATGGCCGTCGAGGAAAGTCGCGACAAGCGCGTTCGGGTCGAACTCGGCGACAGGCATTTCGGCTCCGCTGCGTGCCAGCATGCCGAACACCATCAGCGGCGCAAGGAGGATCACCAGCTTCTGTACCGGGTCACCGGGTGTGAGTTGTCCTCGATCCTGGTGTGTTGCGATCACGTGCACCGCGTTGAGTAGTTGCGGCATGAACGCGGCTATGACGGTACGAAGCTCCGGGTGGCGTTGCATGTCGACCAGCAGCGTCTCGACGGCACCTCCGTACATGCGGTTGGTCTCGACATAGGCGTTCACCAGTGCGACAAGATCTTCGGTGACATCACCGGTCGTGGTCGGGTGGGCGAACGGCGCATTGGCCAGAGCGTGTGTCAGAGCTGTGCTGATCAGGGTGGCCTTGTCGCCGTAGCGGCGAAACAGCGTCGCCTCGTTGACGCCGGCTCGGCTGGCGATCTCCTGCGTTGTAGTTGCTCGATATCCCCGTTCGGCAAAAACCGCAACTGTCGTGTCGAACAGTCCATCAACGTCGATATACCTGGGCATGTGCCTCCGAACCTCGCACCCGGGTCAGATGGGAACCAGACATCCAACTAATGCAAGTGTATGCTTGCATTACATCGATTTCCAGGCGGGAGGTCGGCGATGACCAAGCCGGAACAGCTGCCTCGCGATCACGACAGTTACCCGACCGCGAGATCGCGGCGTTCGAGATTGTGGCGGTTGAAGATACGGCTGCAGTTCACGGGCTGGCTTCAATACCTCATCACCGGGGCCTTCGCGATCGTGTTCCTCGTCGCCGCGGCTATCGGATGGCTGATCGGAATCTGGCAGCCGCTGTTGTTCTGGGTGCCTTTGATGATCGGCCTGCTACTACTCGCTGCCGCGATTTTCGATGTCATCACCCTGAAATGGGGAGTACGCCCCACCGAGCCGCTGCCCCAGCGTGCAGATGACCTCGACACCTTCGATCTGATCCGCTCGAGACGCTCCTGCCACTCCTTTCAGAGCCGTGATCTCACTGCGGCTGACCGAGCCGAGCTGATGCGAGCCGTCGACGAATTCGTCCAGCGCGACCGCCTCATCGGCACCGGTCCGATTCGACTCGAATATGTCGCAGCTCCACTGACCATCTGGCCAGGAGTGGGTGCGCACGAGTTCCTCGTCGCGATCGCCCCATACAGCTACGACCGCCTGGTGCTTGTCGATGTCGGCCGCAGTCTGCAGAAGGTGGTCTTGCAGGCCACTCGCATGGGAGTGAGCACCTGCTGGATCGGCCCGGGTGCCGACCAGAGCAGCATCGTCGAACACCTGGGCAACCGATTCGATCCGGCAGAGGATCATGTGGTCTGTGTCTGCGCGGTGGGATACCGATCACGCTTCAAGCCTTTGTTCGTCCGCGTGATGGAACGGATATCTCATCGCCGACTTCCTCTGAAGTCACTGTTCTTCTCTGATCCGCGCTGTGAGGTACCGCTGGCAATCGACACCACACCCTTCTCGTCGTTCGGTCGTTGCTATGAGGTGTGTCAGTGGTCGCCGTCGTCCTACAACGCACAAACCACCCGATGCGCGGCGGTGACAGAACTGACAAGCGGCGAAGAGAAAGTAGTGCGCTTAGACTTCTATACCACCACCGCATCGCGGTTCTATGCGCCTGTGGCGCTGGGAATCTGGTGCGCGAACTGGGAAACAGGCTGCGACGCTCTCGGCGTCCGGGGTCATTTCGCGGTGCTGGACGCCGATGCTCGCGGCATTGGCGGCGGCCCCGAGTTGCCCCGCTACGACGTGAGTTGGATCGCCGGCCCAGAGAAGAGCAGCTCTCCTCCCCACTGATGATCCCCATCTGCAACACTCCCCAGACAACCATCGGCGAATCTTGCAAACGTTCCATTCACACGACCTGACCTGCGCCGGTACCCTTGCCCTATGTCGAAGACCTTCGTCGGCGTCCGATTGCGCCAACTCCGCACCGAGCGGGGTCTGAGCCAGGCGGCGCTAGCGAAGAAGCTCGAGATCTCCGCGAGTTATCTCAACCAGATCGAGCATGACGTCCGGCCGCTGACGGTGCCGGTACTGCTGCGGATCACCGAGGTATTCGGTGTCGACACCACGTTCTTCTCGTCGCAGGACGACACCCGCCTGATCGCGGAGATGCGCGAGGTCGCCCTCGATCAGGAAATGGGCATCGACGCCGACGCGCAGGAAATCGCCGAAATGGTGGCATCGCATCCGGGTCTGGCGAAGGCCATGGTCAACATGCACCGCAGGTTCCGTAATACCACCGCGCAATTGGCGCAGGCCACCGAAGATCGCTACAGCGACGGCAGCGGCAGCGGTTCGATCACGATGCCACACGAAGAGGTTCGCGACTATTTCTATCAGCACCAGAACTACCTGCACGAACTCGACACCGCGGCAGAGGAATTGACCACGCGAATGCGTTTCCACCGAGGCGACGTCGGCGGTGAGATCGCTCGTAGGCTGCAGACGATGCACGACGTGCAGATCGTCAAGCGCATCGACCTCGGTGAGAATGTCTTGCACCGATACGACCCACAGGCTCGAGTGCTGGAAATCTCCCCACATCTGTCGAGTGGACAGCAGATGTTCAAGTTCGCCACCGAGTTGGCGTACCTCGAATACGGCGATTTGCTGGACAAGTTGGTAGCGGAGGGAGGATTCACCAGCGACGAGTCACTCGCGCTAGCGCGACTCGGCCTTGCAAACTACTTCGCCGCTGCAACCGTGCTTCCGTATGGTCAGTTCCACGATGTCGCCGAGGATTTCCGATATGACATCGAACGGTTGTCAGCGTTCTACTCGGTGAGCTACGAGACCATCTGCCACCGCCTCTCCACGCTGCAACGCCCGAAGCTGCGCGGCGTGCCGTTCATGTTCGTCCGCGTCGACCGGGCCGGCAACATGTCGAAACGGCAGTCGGCGACCGGTTTCCACTTCTCCACCAGTGGGGGAACCTGCCCACTCTGGAACGTGTACGAGACGTTCTCGTACCCGGGCAAGATCATGACCCAGATTGCGCAGATGCCCGACGGACGGCGGTACCTCTGGGTCGCCCGGACCGTCGAACGGCGTGCCGCGCGCTACGGTCAGCCTGCCAAGATATTCGCGATCGGACTCGGCTGCGAGATCCGACACGCTCATCGCCTTGTATACGGCGATGGTCTCGACCTGGACGATTCGAACCCAGGAACTCCCATCGGTGCGGGTTGCCGCGTTTGTGAACGTCTGAACTGCCCTCAGCGCGCGTTTCCCCCGCTCGGCAAGCAACTCGCCATCAGCGAGCACCAAAGTTCGGTGTCGCCCTACATTATTCGATAGCCGCAGACCTGTTCGGCACACTCCACATAATCGCCTGCACGGGTGAGTATTTCGCGTCCGAACCAACAACACCGCACCTGCGCCGAATAGCTATGTGAGGACTTGTTCACGAGTCCGCAATTCACGACACGAACACGTCATCGAAAGTCATTCCGACGCAATATCAGCCGCATACTGTTCGCCCCACGAATACGCCTCTGTATACGCGGGACGCATACGCGTTCCCAGGTTGCGAGGTCCCCTGTTCTCCGACGGAAAGGCCCGTACATGCGAACCCTCTCCAAAACCGCTCTCGCAGCACCGACTGCGCTCGCCGCCGTAGGTCTCCTACTGTCCGGCTGCGGCAGCAAGGCGTCCGACACGGCCAGTGCTTCCACCGCAGCATCCTGTGTGGACACCTCGGGCGACACCATCAAGGTCGGCTCGCTCAACTCGCTGTCCGGCACGATGGCGATCAGTGAGGTGACAGTGCGTGATTCGATCGCGATGGCGGTCGACGAAATCAACAATTCGGGCGGTGTACTCGGCAAGAAGATCGAGATCGTGGCCGAAGACGGCGCTTCTGAGCCCACTGTCTTCGCCGAGAAGGCCGAAAAGCTCATCAGCAGTGACTGCGTCGCAGCGGTGTTCGGCGGATGGACGTCCTCGAGTCGCAAGGCGATGCTGCCGGTGTTCGAGGACAACAACTCGCTGCTCTACTACCCCGTACAGTACGAGGGACTCGAAGACTCGAAGAACATCTTCTATACCGGTGCCACCACCAACCAGCAGATCGTGCCCGCCCTGGACTACCTGAAGGAAAACGGCGTCGAGTCCCTCTATCTCGTGGGCAGCGACTACGTGTTCCCGCAGACCGCTAATCGCATCATCAGGGCGTACTCGGCGGCCAACGGAATCGAGATCAAAGGCGAGGACTACACCCCGCTCGGCTCCACGGACTTCTCCACCATCGTCAACAAGGTGCGCTCGGCGGACGCAGACGCCGTGTTCAACACGCTCAACGGTGATTCCAACGTCGCGTTCTTCCGCGAATACACGAACGTCGGGCTGAAACCCGCCGACATGCCCGTGGTATCGGTGTCGATCGCCGAGGAAGAGGTCGGAGGCATCGGTGTGCAGAACATCGAGGGCCAACTGACCGCCTGGGACTACTACCAGACCATCGACACCCCCGCGAACAAGAAGTTCGTCGAGGCGTATAAGGCCCGGTACGGGGCGGACAAGCCGACCTCCGATCCTATGGAAGCGGCCTACGTATCGGTCTACCTCTGGAAGAACACGGTCGAGAAGGCGAACTCCTTCGCGACCGAAGACATCCAGAACGCGGCCGACGGGGTCACTTTCGACGGTCCGGAGGGCACGGTCACCATCGACGGCTCCAACCACCACATCACCAAGACTGCACGTATCGGCGAGATCCGCGGTGACGGGCTGATCTACACGGTGTGGGATTCGGGAAGCCCGATCGAGCCGGACCCGTACCTGGAGTCCTACTCCTGGGCCGAGTCGCTCGGTAACTGACTCGAAGTCGACGCGGAGGAGGGAAGAGAGGACGTGCATCGATGGATGTAGTGATCGGACAGCTGTTCACCGGGGTGAGTATCGGATCGATCCTGTTGCTCGCAGCGCTGGGGCTGTCGCTGACCTTCGGTCAGATGGGGGTCGTGAACATGGCCCACGGCGAATTCATCATGGCCGGATCCTACACAGCGTACGTTGTGCAGCAGGTGATTTCGGGAGCCACGGGTTCTCTCTTCCTCTCCTTGATCGTCGGTTTCCTCGTCGGCGGGGCGATGGGAGCGCTGCTGGAGGTCACTCTGGTGCAGCGCATGTACCACCGCCCGCTCGACACCTTGCTGGTGACGTTCGGGGTGGGACTGATCCTGCAGCAACTGGCGCGGGACATCTTCGGCGCGCCGGCGGTCAACGTCGTCGCGCCGGAGTGGCTGGCGGGCGGGGTGGAGATCCTCGGCGCCGTCGTCCCGAAGACCCGCCTGTTCATTCTCGTCCTCGCCGTCGTCTGCGTCCTCGCGCTGTCACTCGCGATCCGCAAGTCGCCGATGGGCAGGCGTATCCGGGCGGTCGTACAGAACCGCGATCTCGCCGAGACCAGCGGAATATCCAGTCGCCGCACCGATGTCACGACCTTCTTCATCGGGTCCGGCCTCGCAGGGGTGGCCGGCGTCGCGCTGACGCTGATCGGTTCGACGAGTCCGACGATCGGGCAGAGCTATCTGGTTGACGCGTTCCTCGTCGTGGTGGTGGGTGGACTCGGGCAAATGAAGGGCGCGGTGATCGCCGCGTTCGCGCTCGGCCTCCTCAGCTCGTTCGTCGAGTACTCGACCACGGCGTCGATAGCCAAGGTCATCGTATTCGTGGCAATCGTGGTGTTCCTGCAGGTTCGACCACAGGGCCTGTTCGCGGTCAAGACGAGGAGCCTTGTATGAGCATCCTGACAAGTAGCCGCTACCGGGCGTGGGCCGGGTTCGCATTAGCGGCGGTGCTCTTGTTCGGCGTCGCGCCCGCAGTCCTCAGCGACTTTCGGCTGAGCCTGCTGGGAAAGTTCCTGTGCTTCGCGATCGTTGCGGCAGGCATCGGTCTGGCATGGGGGCGAGGCGGCATGCTCACCCTGGGCCAAGGCGTGTTCTTCGGCGTCGGCGCCTACATCATGGCTATGCACCTGAAGATTGCGGACGCAGAGCTCCGCGGCGACACCGTGCCCGACTTCATGCAGATTGCAGGCATCCGCGAGCTACCCAGCTACTGGGTTCCATTCGCGTCACCCGGCGTGACCATCCTCGGGGTTCTACTCATCCCGGCTCTGGTGGCGTTCGTCCTCGGTATCGGCGTGTTCAAGCGTCGCGTCAAGGGCGCCTACTTCGCGATCCTCAGCCAGGCCCTGGCCGCCGCGTTCGCAATCCTGCTCGTGGGACAACAGAGCACCGGGGGTAGCAACGGACTCAACCGCTTTCGCACGTTCTTCGGGTTCAATCTGAACGACCCGGCCAACAAGCAGATGCTGTTCTTCATCGCCGCGGGCGTGTTGCTGGCGGTCGTCGCACTCACCCGGCAACTGATGAACAGCCGCTACGGCGAGCTACTCGTCGCGGTCCGCGACCAGGAGGAGCGAGTACGGTTCCTCGGGTACGACCCGGCCGACATCAAGCTCGTCGCGTACGTGACGGCGGCGTTCTTCGCCGGCATCGCCGGGGCGCTGTTCGTGCCGATCGTCGGCATCATCTCGCCCGCCGACGTCGGGATCGTCCCCTCGATCGCATTCCTCATCGGCGTTGCCATCGGTGGTCGGGCCACACTGCTCGGACCGGTGCTCGGGGCCATCGGCGTGGCATGGGCGCAGAGCGCGTTCTCGGAGTCTTTCCCGTCCGGCTGGACCTACGCGCAGGGCCTGCTGTTCATTGTGGTAGTCGGGTTCTTCCCCGCCGGCGCGGCCGGGGTGTTCACGCTCCTGAGGCGAAAGAAGAAGGTCTCGCCCGATAAACCGAAACCCGCCGCACCCGAAGTCGAGACCGTGGCGACGGAAATGGAGATGACCAGGTGACGACACCCACCACGTCCAAGACTCCCGCCGCCGGTGGCAACGCCGGGATGTCGAGCGAATACCTCGAGATCCGTGACCTGCAGGTAAGCTTCGACGGATTCAAGGCCGTCGACGGCGTCGACCTCACCCTGTTCCAGGGCGACCTGCGATTCCTCATCGGCCCCAACGGGGCAGGTAAGACCACACTCGTCGATGCAATCACCGGTTTGGTGCCCGCGACCGGTTCGGTCACCAAATCCGGCGTCGAACTCGTCGGCAAGAAGGTGCACAAGATCGCCCGGTTAGGGGTGGGCAGAACATTCCAGACCGCCAGTGTCTTCGAGGAGTTGAGCGTTCTCCAGAACCTCGACATCGCCGCGGGCGCGGGACGCTCGGCTCTCACACTGCTGCGCAGGCGCAAGACCGTGCTCCCCGCGATCGAGGAGGCGCTCGAGGTCACCGGGCTGGGCAAGCTCCGCGACAGCCCGGCGGGCATCCTGGCTCACGGGCAGAAGCAGTGGCTCGAGATCGGGATGCTGCTGGTGCAGAAATGCTCCGTGCTCCTGCTCGACGAACCGGTAGCAGGAATGAGCCACGAAGAGCGGATGGAGACGGGAGATCTATTGCGCCGCATCGGCGGTGAACGCACGGTCGTCGTGGTCGAACACGACATGGACTTCATGCGAGCATTCGCCACGTCGGTGACGGTGCTGCACGCCGGAAAGGTGCTCAGTGAGGGCAGCGTAGAGCAGGTGCAGGCTGACCCGCGCGTGCAGGAGGTGTACCTGGGAACCGCGGCGGTTGCCGATGTAGAACCGCAGACCGGCATCGAGGAGCCGGTGAGAGGTGAGGAGGGCAGCAATGCTCGAGTTTGAAAACGTCTGCGCCGGTTACGGTCGCACCGAGGTGATCCACTCGGTGTCGATGAGTGTTCCGTCGGACGGGGTGGCCGCTGTGATGGGGCACAACGGCGCCGGCAAGACCACTCTCCTGCGTTCAGCGGTCGGACTGATCAAGGTGACTTCCGGACGGGTGATGTTCGACGGGGAAGACGTCACCGCCTTGCGGCCGAGCGCCCGAGTCTCCCGCGGCCTGGCGTACGTCCCGCAAGGGCAGCAGTCGTTCGGACAGTTGACCACGGCCGAGAATCTGCAGGTCGTGGCAGACGGGCGCAAGCGCGGCAAGGAGTTGATCGATGAGTCTCTCGATCTGTTCCCCGCCCTGCGCGGCCTGCTCGATCGACGTGCCGGACTCCTCTCGGGGGGCCAGCGGCAACAACTCGCCATCGCGCGGGCACTGATCACCGAGCCGAAAATGCTGATCCTCGACGAGCCCACCGAGGGCATCCAGCCCTCGGTGGTCGCGGAGATCGAACGCACCATTGCCGAACTGACCAGACGAGGCGGTCTCGGCGTGCTGCTGGTCGAACAGCACATCGGGTTCGCTCTCGAATCAGCGGAGCGCTATTACGTTCTCGAATCCGGACGGGTTACGTCGACCGGTGCAGGCGGGGCCGCGGCCGGCTCCGACGTGCGTACTGCGGTGTCCGACGTACGCGCGGCGATGGCAATCTGATGGCTCGCCGAGACGGTCCTCTCAGCGACCGCGTCTACCTCGAGCTGCGAACCGACCTGATGAGCGGTCGGATTCAGCCTGGGCAACGACTCGGCGAGGAGCGTCTTGCCGAAACCTATGGGGTGTCGCGCACGCCGGTCCGCGAGGCGTTGGCGAGGCTACTCGCCGACGGACTGGTCCAGCGCGACGCCGGGGGCATCCACCCATACCGGCCACGGATCGACGAGCTCGCCGGACTGTATGAACTGCGGATCACCCTCGAGCTAAGGGGTATCGAGAGAATGCGGATCGACGCCTCGCTCCGGCACGACCCGGACGTCCTCGGACCGGAACTCGAACGATGGTATGCGCTCGAGAAGCAGAGCCCCGAACCGGACGCGGGTTTCGTGGCCCTCGACGAACAGTTCCACCTGGTCCTGCTGAACTCAGCAGGCAATCACGCACTCGTAGATGCGCTCGTCAACGTCAACGCAAAGGTCCGTCCAGTCCGGATGTTCGACTATCTCACCCCGGACCGCATGAGTGCCACCATCGACGAGCACATCTCGGTGGCGGAACTCGTGCTCGACGGCGAACTCGACACCGCCTACGACACACTGCTGGCCCACATCAGCGAATCCCGCGACGTGGTGATCGAGCGAGCCGAGAAGGCGCTGTCCATGGCTCGGATGGCGTGGTCGGTGCGCGACTGAGCGTCGCGCCCGAAGCCACGGTTTCGAGCAGATACGGCGTCATCGGCCTTTGCGAGAAAGACTTAGCGAGAAAGATTTTCAGGGGAATTCATCATTGTCGGACTCAGGAGTGGAACCTTGCCATGAGAGATCTTACTTACAATCGCGTTACCGCAGGCAACCTCAACGAAACACCCTCTTCCCTAGCGTATACAAGCATGTCCACAAGGATGAATCCGCCGGCTGAGTATTCCTTCGACACGTTGCTCATCGCCAATCGAGGCGAAATTGCTTGTCGCATAATTCGTTCCGCCCGACTTCTCGGACTCAAGACCGTCGCTGTGTACTCCGACGCCGATTCCGCAACCGCCCATGTGGAAATGGCCGACACCGCAGTACGCCTCGGGCCCGCACCCGCACACGAGTCGTACCTGCGGGCCGACGCCGTCATCGAGGCGGCGCTCGCGACCGGCGCCGGAGCGATCCATCCCGGATACGGCTTCCTGTCCGAGAACGACTCTTTCGCCGCCGCCGCGGAGGCCGCGGGGATCGCCTTCGTCGGACCCACTCCAGAGCAGTTGCGCACCTTCGGGAACAAGCACTCCGCACGCGAAGCCGCTCGCGCGGTTGGGGTGCCACTGGTTGCGGGCAGCGGCCTGCTCGAATCGCTCGGCGACGCGCTGTCGTGCGCGTCCGATATCGGCTATCCGGTGATGCTCAAGGCTGTCGGCGGCGGCGGCGGAATCGGCTTGCAGGCGTGCTTCGACGAAGGCGAGCTGCGCGATGCCTACGATCGCGTCCAGCGCCTTGCCGAGGCGAATTTCTCCTCGTCGGGAGTGTTCCTCGAGCGTTTCGTCGAGAACGCGCGGCACATCGAGATCCAGGTATTCGGCGACGGGTGCGGTCGTACCCTGAGTCTTGGTACCCGCGACTGTTCGCTACAGCGGCGCAATCAGAAAGTGGTCGAGGAGGCCCCCGCGCCCGGGCTGCCGGACGCCTTGATCGACCAGTTGCTCACCTCGTCCCGCGCGCTTGCGTCGTCGGTTCACTACCGCTCCGCCGGAACAGTCGAGTTCGTCTACGACATCGACCGCAATACGGCGTCCTTCCTCGAGATGAATACCCGACTGCAGGTGGAACACCCGGTGACCGAGGAAGTCACCGGCGTCGACCTCGTCGAGTGGATGCTCCGTCTGGCCCGCGGCGACTCCGCGATGCTCGACGCCCTGCCCGACACAGGCCCCGAGATCATCGGATCCGCAGTGGAGGCACGCATCTACGCGGAGGATCCGGGCCATGATTATCGGCCCAGCGCGGGCCGCCTGACCAGTGTCGAGTTCCCGGCCCGCACCCGTGTCGAGACCTGGGTCGAGACGGGCACCGAGGTGAGCTCCCACTACGACCCGATGATTGCGAAGGTGATCACGCGCGGCCACCGGCGCAAGGAAGCGTATGCGGCACTCTCGGACGCACTCGCCGACACGCACCTCTACGGGATCCAGACGAATTTGCCGCAGCTACGTCGGATCTGCACCGCCGATACGGTTCTCGACGCCGCCCACACGACCGGCTCGCTCGCAAATCTACGAGCCACCGGGCCCCGAATCGACGTCTTGCGCGCCGGGACCCTCACGACAGTGCAGGACTATCCGGGTCGAATCGGATTGTGGGAGGTAGGGATTCCACCGTCCGGCCCGATGGACGACCTGTCGTTCCAGCTGGCCAACACTGCAGTCGGGAACCCGGCCGGGGCTCCTGGACTCGAATGTACCTTGCAGGGGCCACGTCTCGCGTTCTCCGACGAGACGGTGGTCTGCGTGACGGGCGCCGACGCCCCCGTCACCTTGAATGGCGAACCGGTTCACTTGTGGGAACCGATCAGGGTGCCCGCCGGCGGCGTCCTCGACATCGACCGCCCCGCCGACACCGGCCTGCGCACCTACGTCGCGGTCCGCGGCGGCATCGACGCCCCGCTCTACCGTGGAAGCGCCGCGACGTTCACGCTCGGCGGTTTCGGGGGAATAACCGGCAAGGCTGTGCTCGTCGGTGACGTGCTCGACCTGTTCGACGACGATTTTGCCGAATCCCCGGCACCGCAACCTGTCCCCGTCGACAGCCGGCCCGAACTCACCCACGTGTGGCATCTCGCGGTCGCGGAGGGACCACAACCGGCGCCCGCATACTTCACAGATGCCGATATGGCGCAGTTCTACGACACGACGTGGACAGTGCAAACTCACGCGAACCGCACCGGCCTTCGTCTCGCCGGACCGAAGCCCGAGTGGTCGCGGACGGACGGCGGCGAAGCCGGACTCCATCCTTCCAATCTGCACGACAACCCGTACAGCGTCGGTGCGCTGAACGTCTCGGGCGACACCCCGATCCTCCTCGGGCCCGACGGGCCCAGCCTCGGTGGTTTCGCCTGCCCGATCACCGTCGTGAAAGCACACCGTTGGAAGCTCGGTCAGATCCGCCCCGGCGACCAGGTCCGCTTCGTCGCAGTGTCCGATACCGGCGCCGACCTGCTGCGAGGCTCGGACTCCATACGGGCACAGGACGTCCCGCCGGTCTCCACATTCGCGCCTGTGCGTGACGGAGGGATCCTCGGTGACGGCGATGCGTCCCTGGATCGCCCGTCCGTCCGGTATCTTCGCGGCGGCGACGACAACGTACTCGTCGAGTACGGCGCTATGGAGCTCGATCTCGGCCTCCGTATGCGTGTGCACGCCCTGTCCACCGAACTCACCTCCCGCGCCGTGCCCGGCATCATCGACGTCACCCCGGGTGTGCGGTCGCTGCACATACACTTCGACGCCGACTTGCTGCCGCAACGGAAGCTCGTCGATATCCTTCGCGAGATCGAGGAACTCCTGCCCGCCACCCACGACCTGGTGGTGCCCAGCCGGACCGTACGCCTGCCAATGTCCTTCGACGACCCGTCCATCGTGGAGGCGATCGACCGCTACCGTAGCGGGGTGCGACAGGACGCGCCGTGGCTGCCGTCGAACATCGAATTCATTCGGCGCATCAATGGACTGGACAACGTCGACCAGGTGCGGGACACGGTATTCGACGCCGAGTACCTCGTCCTCGGGCTCGGTGACGTCTACCTCGGTGCGCCGCTGGCCGTTCCCCTCGACCCCCGGCACCGCCTGGTCACCACCAAGTACAACCCTGCCCGAACCTGGACGCCGTCGGATGCGGTTGGTATCGGCGGCAAGTACCTGTGCGTGTATGGGATGGAGTCGCCGGGCGGCTACCAGCTGATCGGTCGGACCGTGCCGATCTGGTCCGGGTACCGACAGCACCGACCGTTCGAGCAGGACAAGCCCTGGCTGTTCCGTTTCTTCGACCGCATCTCATGGGAGCCCGTGACTCCGGAACAGCTCGACGAGTACCGCGCCCAGGCCAGAGCCGGCCGGTTCGACGCCGAAATCTCCGAAGGCACGTTCGCACTGGCTGAGCATCTGAAGTTCCTGCGCGACAACGCCGACTCTATCGCCGAGTTCGATGAACGGCAGTCGGCGGCGTTCGAAATCGAGAAGACGGCGTGGCGGCAGTCCGGTGAGTTCGATCGGGTGGACACGCCGGCCGCACCTGAGCCGGAGGCGCTCGAGGAACTGCCCGACGGTGCTGTCGTGGTCGAGGCTTCGATGATCGGGACTGTCTGGCGCGTCGCTGTCCAGCCCGGGCAAGAGATCGAGGCCGGGGACGACGGCGTCGTGCTCGAAGCCATGAAACTCGAGCTGCCGGTACCCGCGACCGCGTCCGGAACGATACTGAAGGTACTCGTGACACCGGGATCAGTCGTCGAACCGGGCACACCCCTTTTCGTCATTGGAGAAGACTGATGAGCGACGCCGCACAGCACACAGCCCTGCCTCCCACAGCCCGCGTCGAGGAGGCGTTCCGCCTCATCTCCGAGATGGACCGACCAGAAATCTGGATCACCCTGCGCGCCGAGGACGATGTGCATGCCGACGCGGCCTACGTAGAGGCCCGACTGGCGGCCGGAGAGAACCTGCCACTCGCGGGAAAACTGGTCGCTGTCAAGGACAACATCGACGTCGCCGGTCTTCCCACCACCGCGGCGTGCCCCGAATTCACGCGCCGGCCCGAGACCACGGCGACCGCGATCGCGCGCCTGCTGGACGAGGGCGCCGTCGTCCTCGGTAAGACCAACCTCGACCAGTTCGCGACAGGTCTGGTGGGAACCCGCAGCCCCTATGGGGCCGTGCGATGCTCGTGGGATCCGGAAAAGGTGTCAGGTGGTTCGAGTTCCGGCTCCGCCGTGGCGGTGGCCCTGGGCATCGCTGATATCGGGATAGGTACCGACACCGCCGGTTCCGGCCGGGTACCCGCCGCGTTCAACGGCCTCGTCGGAATCAAGGCGACACTGGGCGTGATCCCCACCGACGGTGTGGTCCCCGCCTGCGCCGACTACGACTGCGTCACCGTGTTCGCGACCGACCTCGAATCCGCCGTCACGGCGGCTCGCATCATGTCGGGACCGACGCCCTCGGATCCGCGCAGCCGCGCCTGGCCGGCCGACATCCGGCACGCCGCCCCCGCAAAGGCTCGGATAGCGATCCCGCGGGAGGAGGACCTGTCATCACTGACGCCGGCGTACCGTGCCGCATTCGCAGAGACGGTTGCCTCACTCGCGGACAATGGGTTCACTACCTCGGCCGTCGACATCTCGCCCCTGCTCCACGCCGCGCGTCTGCTCTACGACGGAGCCGTCGTCGCCGAGCGTTACGCCGCGGTGGGTCGCTTCCTCGACACCGCGCCTGCGGGCGCCGATCCGGTGGTGGCGGCGATTGTGGGCGCCGCACGTGGACCGGCCGCCCACGAGTTCGCGGCCGACCTCGACACCCTCGTCCACACGAAGGGAATCGCGAGAACACTGTTCGAGGGATACGACGCCCTCCTGCTGCCGACGACCACAGAACACCCGACCATCGCTGCGGTGCAGTCGGATCCGATCGGTATCAACAGGAGAATGGGCACCTACACCAACTTCTGTAACCTGCTCGATCTCGCCGCCGTCGCCGTCCCGGGAATTCCTACGGCAGTAGGCGAACCGTTCGGCGTGATGTTCGTGGTGCCCGGGTTCGCCGACCAGGTAGCGGTCGATCTCGCCGCTCGCATGGCGGGGGTACCCACACCGGCGCTGGTCGACGATGGCGTCGACCTGGCCGTGTTCGGCGCACACCTGCGCGGACAACCGCTGCATTTTCAGCTAGAGGACATCGGCGCGCGCTACCTGGACACCGTCACAACCACCGACGCGTACCGGCTCACCGCACTCGCAACCACCCCGCCGAAGCCGGGGCTGGTGCGACGAGGCTCGGGTGCGGGCGCGCCGATCGTGGGTGAGGTATTTCGGGTGTCGGCGGCCGGATTGGGGACGTTCCTGCACTCGCTGCCCGCACCGATGGCCCTCACGGGCGTCGAGCTGTCCGACGGCCGCACTGTAGTCGGGTTCAGCTGCACCCACGACGCGGTCGACGACGCCATCGACATCACCGAATTCGGTGGTTGGGTGGCCTACCTCGAGGACACGCAAAGCGTAGGTACTTCCTGAGCACTTTCCGACGCTCGGCATGCAACTCGCCATCAGCAAGCACCAGAGTTCGGTCTCCCCATACCCGATCCGCTGACATGGAACCCGACCTACCACTGGGTTCTTCAGCCATTCTCCCCTCCCCTGAGTCGAGCAGGTGCTAGCGTCTTGCTACCGCTCAGTAGCACAGGTTGGGAACTAGTTTCATGTCACGAACCCTCGAAGAAAGCCTGGTCGGCCGCCGCGTCCTGATCACAGGCGCGGCCAGGGGCATCGGCGCCGGACTTGCCAAACGCCTACACGAACGGGGGGCACTCGTCGGGTTGCTCGGCCTCGAACCTGAACTCCTCGAGCAGACAGCCACTGCTTGCGGTCGGGCGCCGTGGCGATACTGCGACATCCGCGATCAGCACGCTGTCGAGGAGGCGTTCAACCATCTCGCCGACCAACTCGGGGGACTAGATGCTGTAGTCGCGAATGCAGGGGTCATGCCCCCGCTCAGCATCGTCGACGGTGATCCCGAAGTGATGCGGCAAGCAGTCGAAATCAACATGATGGGCACGTACAACACGCTTCGGGCGGCGGGAAGTCACATCGGACACCGCAACGGGTACGCGCTGGTCGTGGCGACGTCGACCGCATTCAGTCCGTCGCGCGGCGTGCACAGCGCCAGGAGAGGCGGCACGCAGGAACTCGGCGAGATTCTGCGGGAGGAGTTGAAACCCCTGGGCGCCAAAGTGGGCATCGCCCGGCTCGGTGAGATCGACATGGACCGAACGCTGATCGAGTTCGACGGCGTCGCCGCCTGCTCGACGCCCCGCAGCGCGCTGTCGCGGACAGCTTCCTCCATCACGGTCGCTGTCGATGCGCTCGAGCGGGGCATCGCCGGACGGAGGAATCGAGTCAACGTACCGTCTCGGGTGCCCGGCACTGGTTCGGTCCGTATGCTCGCACTTCGGGCCACAGGGATGACCCGAACGATCGGACAACGTTCCCATGCCACCGCTCACGCGAGGGGGCGGACAGAAAGCGAGGGCGCCGCATGACCGCACGAATTCCGCCGGGGCGGCTGAAGGAACTCGGCCCGGTCAACTGGGTGCTGTGGCGAGTCATTTCACTCGGCGTCCGTGCCCCGGACGCTCACCTGTTCAGCACGATGGGCCGCACCAGGGGTCTCTTCCGCGCCTGGTTGCGCTACTCGAGCAAGCTGATGCCGGGCGGACGTATCCCACGCCGCGAGACTGAAATGATCATTCTTCGAGTAGCCCACCTGCGGGAATGCCAGTACGAGATGGATCATCACGTGCGTATCGGGCGACGCGCCGGCGTCACCGAAACTCTCCTCGAACAGGTACTCGAGGGCCCCGAGGCCGTGGGGTGGGATGCGCGCACCCGCGCCATCCTCACCGGTGTCGACCAACTCGTTACCGCCAAGAACCTCGACGATTCAACCTGGTCGACGCTGACCACGTACTTCGACGACCGCCAGATGATCGAGTTCTGCGTCCTCGTGACGCAGTACGATGCTCTGGCCACAACCATCGGAACACTGCGCATCGAGCGCGATTTCACCGACGGGCGCTGATCTCTTCGGTCGGATGTGGGGAGTGCCTTGCCGGGAGACCGGCAAGGCACTGCCCACTCCTAGAAGTTGATCATGTGCCCGGCGAGACCGTGGATGGCCTCCTGCAGGGCTTCACTGAGTGTCGGGTGCGTATGCACGTTGCGAGCTAGTTCGTTGACCGTGAGGTCCCACTTCTGAGCAAGCGTCAGTTCGGGCAGAAGCTCCGAGACGTCGGGACCGATGAGGTGCCCGCCGAGAAGCTCACCGTACCTCTTGTCGGCGATCAGCTTGACGAAGCCGGTCGGGTCGCCGAGGCCGTGCGCCTTGCCGTTGGCGGTGAACGGGAACGACGCGACCTTCACGTCGTAACCCTCGTCCCGAGCCTGCTGCTCGGTGAGACCGAAACTGGCGACCTGCGGCTGACAGAACGTAGCCCGCGGCATCATCCGGTAGTCGTCGATGGGCAGTGTCTCGGCGCCGGCGATCGTCTCCGCCGCCACGACTGCCTGCGCTTCGGCCACATGAGCGAGTTGCAGCTTCATCGTCACGTCACCGATCGCGTAGATGTGCGGCACCGATGTCTGCATCGTGTTCGTGATGCCGATCGCGCCTTGGTCCGTGATCTCCACGCCGGTCTTCTCGAGACCGTATCCCTGGACGCGGGGGGCGAACCCGACCGACTGCAGCACCTTGTCGACTACAACGGTCTCGAGTTCGCCGGACTTGTTGTCCTTGATCGAAACGGTGACCTTGGAGCCATCGTCATCGATCCTCTGGACGGCGGCACCCGTCTTGATGGTCACGCCGAGCTTCTTGTACTGTTTCGCGATCTCCTTGGAGACGTCCGCGTCCTCGTTGGGAAGCGCACGGTCGAGGAACTCGACGATCGTGACGTCCACGCCGTAGTTCTTCAGGACGTAACCGAACTCCATGCCGATTGCGCCGGCACCGACGATGAGAATCGACTCCGGCAACTCACGGGTGAGAATCTGCTCCTCGTAGGTGACCACGTTCTCGCTCAGGGACGTTCCCGGGAGGAGCTTCGTGGTCGAGCCGGTAGCGATGATCGCGTTGCTGAACGTGACCGTCTCGGTCCCGCCCTTGGACAGCTCGACCGAGATGGTGTTGGCGTCGGTGAACGACCCCTTGCCGTCGTACTCGGTGATCTTGTTCTTCTTCATCAAGAAGTGAACGCCTTTGACGCGCCCATCCGCGACCTTGCGGCTGCGATCGTAGGCTGCGCCGAAATCGAAGGACGCCTCCCCCGAGATGCCGAACGTCTTGGCTTCTTTGGCGAACAGATGCGCTAGTTCGGCATTTCGAAGGAGTGCCTTGGAGGGAATGCAGCCGACGTTCAGGCACACACCTCCCCAGTACTTCTCCTCGATGATGGCGGTGCTCAAGCCCAGCTGTGCCGCGCGGATAGCAGCGACGTACCCACCGGGACCGGCTCCGAGGACAACGACGTCATAGTGTGAGGTCACGGTAGTTCAGGGTAGTCCCGTTCCGAATCGCCGTCTCACCTCGGTCGCGTTACCCGCGAGTAGCCAATACGACTGCCGATGCCCCGGCGAAGCCGCCCTCGCAAGGGGTCATGCCTCCACGCTGAAACGTCAGGGGCCGTGCTCTGTCATCCCTGCAAGAATGGCTCCATGACAGATCCATATCTCTGGCTCGAAGACGTCACTGCGGAACAGTCGCTCAACTGGGCGCGAGAGCACAACGCCCGGACCCTTGACGAGTACACCGAGGACGCAGAGTTCTCCGCGCTCGAGAGCCGGATCCGAGACATCCTCGACACCGACGATCGCATTCCCTACGTCGTAATCCGCGGCGAATACCTTTATAACTTCTGGCGGGACGGCAGGCATAAACGCGGAATCTGGCGGCGCACGCTGCTCGAACAGTATCGCACCGAGAGTCCCGAATGGGATGTGCTGCTCGACGTCGACGAGCTCGCCGAGCGCGAGGGCGAAAACTGGGTTTGGGCCGGTGCAACTGTGCTGCGCCCGGCACGATCGCGCGCACTGCTCTCGTTCTCCCGTGGCGGCGCAGACGCCTCGGTGGTGCGTGAGTTCGACTTGGAGAGCCGCGAATTCGTGGCCGGCGACTACGCATTCAACCTACCGGAGGCTAAAACGACGATCAGTTGGATCGACGAGGACACCGTCTACGTCGGAACTGATTTCGGTGAAGGCTCGATGACCAACTCCGGGTATCCGAGAATCGCCAAGCGCTGGCGGCGCGGAACGCCGCTCGCAGAAGCGATCACCGTATTCGAAGGTGAGCCCACCGACGTGTCCGTCAGCGCGTCCTATGACGACACCCCTGGGTACACGCGGCACTTCATATCTCGTTCGCTGGACTTCTACAATTCGGAACGGTATCAGCTGCTCTCCGATGGCTCATTGCAACGGATCGAGACCCCCACCGACGCTGCGGCGTCCGTCTACCGCAACTGGCTGACCATTCGCCCCCGCACAGACTGGGAGGTGGACGGCACCATCCATCCCGCCGGTTCGCTGCTGGTCGCGAACTACCCAGGCTTCCTCGCCGGTTCCCGGGAGATCACCCCGCTGTTCACTCCGGACGGGAACACCGCACTCGAGGAAGGAAGATGGACTCAGAATCATCTTCTCCTAGTGCAACTGTCGGATGTGCAGACCAAGTTGTCGGTACTCACCCCGAACGACACCGGTTGGGAGGAAAAGCCCCTCGACGGGATACCAGATCTGACGGCAAGCTCGATCATCAGTACCGACCATCGCAACGGCGACAACTTCTTCATCAACTCCAGCGGCTTCACAACTCCCGCGACGCTGCTCTACGGAACAGTAGGCGGGCCACTCGAACCGGTGAAGCAAGCGCCGTCGTTCTTTGACGCGGACGGGATGTTGGTATCGCAGTTTTTCGCGGTGTCGGAAGACGGAACCGAGATCCCGTACTTCGTCGTGCGCCGCGACGACGCCGCTGGGCCGTATCCCACGATTCTGTACGGGTACGGCGGCTTCGAAAACTCCATGGTGCCCGGGTACAGCGGTGTGGTCGGATCTGCGTGGCTCGAACGCGGTGGCGCATACGTCGTTGCCAACATTCGCGGCGGCGGTGAGTACGGCCCATCGTGGCACACCCAGGCCATACGGGAGGGGCGTCACAAGGCTTTCGAGGACTTCGCCGCGGTCGCGCGCGACCTCGTCACACGTGGAATCACCACCGTGAAGCAACTCGGAATCCAGGGAGGCAGCAACGGAGGCCTGCTGATGGGTGTCATGCTCACCCGCTACCCCGAACTGTTCGGCGCGGTCGTCTGCCAAGTGCCGCTTCTCGACATGAAGCGGTACCACTTGCTGTTGGCCGGAGCGTCGTGGATGGCCGAATACGGCGATCCGGACGACCCCGAGGACTGGAAGTTCATCAGCGAGTACTCGCCGTATCAGAACTCGACCAAAGAAGCCGACTACCCACCGATTCTCATCACCACCTCAACCCGAGACGACCGCGTCCACCCCGGCCACGCCCGCAAGATGACCGCACTGCTCGAGGAGCAGGGTCACGAGGTTTGGTACTACGAGAACATCGAAGGCGGACACGGGGGCGCGGCGGACAACGCGCAGGCGGCATTCAAGGCAGCCGTCACCTTCGGCTTTCTCTGGAAACAACTCACCCGCTAGACATTCCGATCGCTTCTAGGTGCAGTCGTGTAGCCAGGCGACGATGCGGTCCACGATGCCCGTGGGGTTCCGGATCCATCCGTTGTGCCCCAACGGTTCGGGCTCGTGCCAAAGCGCGACGTCGGCACTCGAGAGTTTGGCGACGAGGTTCTTCACCGAGGACCTCGGCGCGAGATCGTCGCCCTCGATCGTTACCGAGAGCACGGGCACTGTCAGCTTCCCGATCCGTTCCTCGTAGTCGATGTCTGCGCCATAGGGTTCGATCCTGCCGGTGCGTGCGAACCGAGACCAGTCGGAGATCAAGACCTTCGACTGCCGACCGAAACTGCCGATGTCGAGCTTGTCGCCTGGCCAGAACCCCGCAACACTGGCCGTCACCGACATCGCTGCGCAGCCCATCAGGACCCCTGGGGAATGCAACCCGGGAAACCCGCGATAGTAGGGCGATCCCGATGCCACGAGAACGAGCCCGCCTAGACGTCCCCGGATCCGTGCCGCGTACATCACGCCCAGCTGACCGCCCATGCTGTGCCCGAGTAGAAAGGGCGTTGCGGCCGGAAATCGTTCCCGCACGACTTCGAAGGTCGCCGGGAAATCGATGGATACCAGATCGTGGTAGCCGAACGTACTCGCACTATTCGGCCGCGGGCGACTGTCACCCTGGCCACGCAGTTCTCCGATCGCCGCGTTGAACCCGTGGGACACAAGTTCCTCCGCGAAAGGCTCGTAGTACCCGGCCGGAACTCCCAGGCCTGGGAAGACTACAACCACCGGGGCCGCGTCGGTGCCGGGAAACAGACGAACCGGGGTGGTGGTTCCGTCGGGCATCTGGATCGGTACTGTCTCCACCTCGTCAGATTAGACGGATCGACCCCCGTGGATCACTGATCCACGGGGGTCGATCCTCTTCAGAGGCTCGAGCGCTGAATGCCCACGCCGACGAAGTGGCTAGATGCCCATCGACGCGGCGAGCATTGGCCACGACTTCTTGAGATCCTCGTCCCAGTAAGACCACGAGTGCGTGCCGGTGGGACGGAAGTCGAACGTCGCAGGAATCCCCAGGTCGTGCAGCTTCCTTGCCAGCGCGTGCGTGCACTGGTTGGTCGCGGCCTCGATGGCACCGCCGAGGATGATCTGGTTGGCCAGGACGGCTGTGTCGCCGTCGATTGCCGGAGCGTCGAGACGATCACCGGGGCCGGGCAGACCCGTACCGCTGCTGACGTAGATGTCGAGTCCGCGCAGCTTCTCCGCATTCACGTAAGGGTCGTTGGCCAGCCACCCCGGGCCGCCCTCCGGGCCCCACATGTTCTCGGTGTCGCCGCCGCCACGGCTCTCGACCACAAGCTTGACGTAGGTGCGGCCCGGTCCATTACTGGTCGTCGCGCAGCCACTGTAAGCCCCGACGCCGGTGTAAAGGTCAGGTGCCGACTGCGCCAGACTCAATACCGACGAACCTGCCATCGAGATGCCGGCAATCGAGTTGACCCCGTTGGTTCCGAGTTCCTTATCGACGACGGGGGGCAGTTCCTTCGTCAGGAACGTCGTCCACTTGTTGACACCCAACTCCGGATCGGGCTTCTCCCAGTCCGTGTAATAGCTGAACGCACCCTGCATGGGCGAGACGACATTGACGTTCTTGTCGGCGAAGAAGCCGACCATATCGGTGTTGACCTGCCAAGAAGCGTTATCCTCGCCGCCGCCCGCCCCGTTGAGCAGATACAGCGTCGGCCTCGGCTCGCTCGTATCCGCCGGGGTGATCACCTGCAGCGGGATGACCCGATCCATCGACGCCGAGTACACGCGCATCTTCCATTCGCGGTCCTCGAGATTCGTCTTACCCTTCTTAGGCGTTGCGGGCGTCATGCTCACCAGATACGAGTCACCCTCGGCGATCGCAGCGTCGCCGGTCGTTTCTGCCGAAGCCAACGCTGGTACGCCGAACCCGGGCAGCAATGCCGCCAGAGCGGCTGCAACCGCCAGTCGGACTCCGTACTTACCCGCTACTGTGCGGTTGACCATCCTTCACCTTCCATATGCAACTCGTACACCACCCCGAAACGCCGAATCTGGGGTGCACAGTGTCGCATGTTAACCCCAGATTCAGCGAAGGCTCTTGGTCCTAAGACGCGGTGAACCGATCGATCACGGCTGCGATGAGTTCCATGAGCTGCCCGAATTCTGACGACGACATACTGTTTCCATCTCCCCGATTGTCATGTGGGTTCGGACCCACGCGCTTGATAGCGCTCCTTTTGTACACGAGCAGTCGAGGAGAGGGGAGAAAATCGAGAGAGT
Organism: Rhodococcus sp. WMMA185; assembly: GCF_001767395.1. Classification (NCBI taxonomy): domain Bacteria; kingdom Bacillati; phylum Actinomycetota; class Actinomycetes; order Mycobacteriales; family Nocardiaceae; genus Rhodococcus; species Rhodococcus sp. WMMA185. The sequence continues at coordinate 2,895,739 of NZ_CP017014.1, forward strand.
AGTGACCAGCATCCCATCGACGCCGACCACAACGACCCACAGAACGGATCTGGGACCCACAATCTGGGACTCACGGTGTCACATGTGGACCCCAGATTCGCGAAGCTCAGGTCACTCGTCCCACCAAGACAAGACCGGAATCAGCTGAGCAACCCGGGGAGCAACTTGATCACGGCTGAGAAGAGTTCGATGTAGTCCGACGACATTTGATCTCCCGATAGTCATGTGGGATTCGGCCCACGCGCTTGATAGCGATCTCTTTGTACACGATTGGTCCGTAGAAGAGAATAAAAATCTTGAAAGTCGGTGGTTACAAGCCCATCGACCTCGCAAGCGTCGGCCATGACTTCTTGAGATCCTCCTGCCAGTACCACCACGAATGCGTGCCCGTGGGACGGAAATCGAAGGTCGCCGGAATACCCAGCTCGTGCAACCTCCTCGCCAGCGCATGGGTGCACTGGTTCGTCGCCGCCTCGATGACACCGCCGACGATGATCTGGCCGGCCAACCCCAAGGCGTTGCCGTCGACCCCCGGTGTGTCCAGACGATCACCAGGACCAGGCAGACCCGACCCACTGCTGACGTAGATGTCGAGCCCGCGCAGCTTCTCCGCGTTCACGTACGGGTCGTTGGCCGCCCACAGCGGGCCGTCCACCGGGCCCCACATGTTCTCGGTGTCACCGCCCCCGGCGGCCTCGACAACCGCGCGCACATAGGTCTTGCCCGGATTGGTACTGGTCATCGCGCAGCCACTGTAAGCCCCGACGCCTTCGTAGAGGTCAGGCGCCGACTGCGCCAGGCTCAACACCGATGTGCCCGCCATCGAGATACCCGCAATCGCGTTGACCCCGTTGGTTCCGAGAGCCTCGTCGATGATCGGCGGAAGCTCCTCCGTCAGGAAGGTGGTCCACTTGTTCGCCCCCAACACCGGATCGGGCTGCACCCAGTCCGTGTAGTAGCTGAACTTGCCCCTCAGCGGTGAAACCACATTGACGTGCTTGTCAGCGAAGAATCCGGCCACATCCGTGTTGGCCTGCCACGACGCCGAATCCTCGCCGCCGCCCGCGCCATTGAGCAGATACAGCGTCGGTGCCGGCACACTCGTATCGACCGGCGTGATCACCTGCAACGGGATAGTCCGATCCATCGACGCCGAGTACACACGCATTCTCGACTCACGGCCCTTGACTTTCCTTGTGTCCACCAGATACGAGCCACCATCGGTGACCGCAGTGTCACCGGTCGGGGCTGCCGAAACCATCTCCGGGCCAACAAAACCCGAAATCGCCACCGTCAGAGCTGCCGCAAGAACAAGCCGGACCCCGTGCCTACCCGCCACTGTGCGGTTGACCATCTCTCCCCCTATTGCAACTCGAAACACCCCAGAACGCCGAAACTGGGGCCCACGATGTCACACGTGGGCCCCAGTTTCGCAGTGATACGGGAATAGTCCAACGGCCTCTGCCCTCAGTCCAACGGCTTCTGACCAGATCCGGCATCAATAGTGATCAAGGTCAGTTCGAACCAGCCCGCCAAAGACCCAAAATCGAACTCGTCACTTCCCATTCCCACACTCCTGACATCCGTTGATGTGTAGCGACTTCCTGACGCTTGCCCTTTTCTACCCGACCGATCGCGCTCGAGAACCAGAATCGCGAACATTTGGGGAAAGTCATCTCGTACTCGGGAGTTTGATGCGTTGAGACAGGCATCTCTACGTACCTGTCCCAACGACTTTCGAGAATGCAGGGCGGCTACAGACCCATCGACGCGGCCAGCATCGGCCACGACTTGTGGAGGTCTTCCTCCCAGTACGACCACGAGTGCGTGCCAGTCGGACGGAAGTCGAACGTCGCAGGGATTCCCAGTTCGTACAACTTGCCTGCCAGCGCCTGAGTGCAGTAGTTGGTCGCGGCCTCGATGACACCACCGAGAACGAGTTGGCCGGCAAGGGCGGCTACGTCGCCGTCGATCCCAGGTCCGTCGAGACGATCGCTTTCGCCGGGTAAGCCTGTTCCGTTGCTGACGTAGATGTCGAGCCCACGCAACTTCTCCGCATTCACATACGGGTCGTTGGCCGCCCAGCCCGGGTCGTCGTAGGGGCCCCACATGTTCGTGGCGTTGCCGCCACCACGGGACTCAACCACCGTTCGTACGAATGCTTGGCCGGGAAGGGTACTGGTCATCGCGCAGCCACTGTAGGCCCCGACGCTCTCGTAGAGGTCAGGCGCCGACTGCGCCAGACTCAGCACCGACGTACCCGCCATCGAGATACCGGCAATTGAATTGACTCCGTTCGCTCCCAGAGCGGAGTCCACGATCGGGGGAAGTTCCTGAGTCAGGAACGTTGTCCACTTGTTCGTCCCCAACACCGGATCGGGCTGCACCCAATCTGTGTAGTAGCTGTACGCGCCTTCCATGGGCGTCACGACGTTGACGTTCTTGTCAGCGAAGAACTCGACGGTATCGGTGTTGGCTTGCCACGAAGCGTCGTCCTCGCCGCCGCCCACACCGTTGAGCAGGTACAGCGTCGGCCTCGGCTCACTTGTATCCGCCGGCGTGATCACCCGCAACGGTATGTCGCGATCCATCGATGCCGAGTGCACGGTCATGGTCGACTGCCGGTCGTCGATCCTCTCGGTTCCTACCAGGTAGGAGCCACCATCGTGGGTCGGATCCGCAAATGCGGATGCCTGAACCCCGATACCGGGCAGTGCCGCTGCCAGTGCGGTCGCAACCGCTAGTCGGACCCCGTACCTACCCGCGACTGTGCGGTTGACCATCCTTCACCTTCTTCGTATTGGCGCAACACGTGCCCAGAGCGCCGAACTGGGGTCCACAGTGTTGCACGTGGACCCCTGTTTCGGTGAAGTTCGGGAAGGCTAGTCGCTGCCACCGATCTCTATTGACGATCCGAAGGCGGCGACCAAGAAGGCCCAGACCCCGGCGGCAAATTCGCCGGAACCGGAAGACAAATTATCCATTGTCACTCCTGATTGTCGTGGGGATTTCGACCAGCGCCATTTGTGACGCCTTACTCTTTGTACCCGATCCGCCGCGATTCTCTGCGGTCGACTTGCCGTGAAGGACAAAGAGGATCGAAAACACTCCGAATTGTTATCCAGGCCTGAGCCACGCGATTGACTGGCTGCTCTTTGACTTGCCGCGAAACCCGGCTTCACCTCGAATCGACCCACGCTCGGTTGGCGATCCTTCGCTCGCCGAATCGGCTCCGCCTACTACCCGCTTCCAATTCTGAAACTGAGGTCCGCAATAGTGCTCTTGGACCTCAGTTTCAGTAAGTACCTACCGTGTACGTATTTCAACGGTTGGTCGACCTACTCCTGGACAAAGTCACCCGACCCGAAACTGAGAGAGACCAGGATCAGCTCGAAGACCATGGCACCGAGTTCTGCAGACCCACCAAACTCTTCCGACATATCTGGCTCCTGACTTTCGCTGGTTACCGATCAGCGCCCTCGATGACGCCGTTCTCTTTGTACCCGACCTTCCGCCGAAGGGAACGCGTTTCGCAGAAAAATTTCGGCAAGTTATGACAGTACCGGAGCGCTTGATTGCCCCGTTACCCCTGGCGGCCCTAGCTAACAGGCCTCTTACCTGCGGATATACAATCCAGGCACTTCGGCGCTCAAGAGTCGTAATCAAAGAGTGACAAAACATACTCGAGTCCTTGATTCGAGCGTCTTTATGTCATCGCTCCCGGAAACAGCGCACCAGTGCGGCGTCATACCATTCCCCACTAAATGAGTCGACCCCTGCGGATCAACGCTCCGCGGGGGTCGACTCTCTGCAGGCTCGGGCGGCTAGATGCCACATCACCAGGACCGGGCAGACCTGTCCCATTGCTGACGTAGCTATCGAGCCCGCCCAACTTCTCCGCCACGGAGCAATGGGACCCCAGTTTCAGGAAATGACCCGGCTATCTCGGGTCAACAATATCGCCCGATCCTGTGGTGAGCTGGATCAGGATGAGTTCGATAAAGGCACCACCGATATCCGCAGATCCCTCCATTGTGCACTCCTGACTCTCGTGGGTTTCTGATCAGCGCCCTCCTTGGCGCCATCCTCTTTGTACCCGACCTTCCACCGAACCGAATGCGAATCGCCCAAGACGTTTTGGCAATTGTTGACAACGAATGAGTGCTTGATCGCCTCGCTGCCCCTGGAATGCCCATTCAATTACCCTGCCACCTGTAGATATGTGATCAGCGCACTTCCCCTCCCGGCCTCGTGGCCGAAGAGTGACAGAACATACTCGAGTCGTTGCTTCGGGCAGCCTTCAAGTCGCCACTCCCGGAAACATCCCAACGATGGGGAATCAACCTCCTTCCGCACCAGACAAATCGACCCCTGCGGATCAGCGATCCGCAGGGGTCAATTCTCTCGAGAGGCTCGGGCGGCTAGATACCCATCGACGCGGCAAGCATCGGCCACGACTTGTGGAGGTCTTCCTCCCAGTACGACCACGAGTGCGTGCCGGTGGGCCGGAAGTCGAACGTCGCCGGGATCCCTAGATCGTGCAGCTTCCTCGCCAGTGCATGCGTGCACTGGTTGGTGGCGGCCTCGATGGCACCGCCGACGATGATCTGGTTGGCCAACGTCCCGATATTGCCGTTGATCCCCGGTCCGTCGAGGCGATCACCGGGACCGGGCAGACCCGTCCCGTTGCTGACGTAGATGTCGAGTCCGCGCAGCTTCTCCGCATTCACATACGGGTCGTTGGCCACCCACCCCGGGCCGCCCTCCGGGCCCCACATGTTCTCGGGGTCGCCGCCACCGATGCCCACCACCATGTTCACGTATGTGCGGCCCGGGTCACTGCTGGTCATCGCGCAGCCGCTGTACGCCCCGACGCCGGTGTAGAGGTGGGGTGCGGCTTCGGCCAGGCTCAACACCGACGAACCCGCCATCGAGATGCCGGCAATCGCGTTGACCCCGTTGGTTCCGAGAGCCTCGTCGATGACCGGGGGAAGTTCCTCAGTCAAGAAGGTCGTCCATTTGTTGACACCCAACTCCGGATCCGGCTTCTCCCAGTCCGTGTAGTAGCTGAATGCACCCTTCAAAGGCGAGACGACATTGACGTTCTTGTCGGCGAAGAAGCCGACAAGGTCGGTGTTTCGCTGCCAGGAGGCGTTATCCTCGCCACCGCCCGCCCCGTTGAGCAGGTACAGCGTCGGCCTCGGCTCACTGGTATCCGCCGGCCTGATCACCTGAAGGGGAATGTCCCGGTCCATCGATGCCGAATGCACCGTCATGGTCGAGGTACGGCCCTTGACGTTCTTCTCGCTTACCAGATACGTACCACCATTGGCGACCGCGGCGTTGTCGGCCGGAGCTGCCGACGCCAACGCGGGGACGCCGAACCCGGGCAGCGTTGCCACCACAGCGGCCGCGATTGCCAAGCGGACCCCGTACCTACCCGCTACTGTGCGGTTGACCATCCTTCACCTTCCATCTGGGCGCAACTCGAATCTCTCCGGAGCACTTCTCCGAAGCGTCGATCTGGGGTCCATAGTCCCGCATGCCGACCCCAGATTCAAACGATGACAAGGTCGAGTCAACAAGCTCCAAAAGCATGTTGTTGCCTCGAGACACCGAAATCCCCGGACGAAGACCAGGGTCAAGATCGGGGTATCTCCCGATGCGCGAACCGGTCACGCAGACCAGACTGCATGCATGACATTCGACAGCAACATCCCCCGCCAATTCACTCGCTCTGTAGACCAGAAGATGTTCGCGGGAGTCTGCGGCGGCGTCGCTGAGCACTTCGGTTTGGACGCCAACCTCGTCCGGTTGCTCACCGTCGTCGCAGTACTGGTCACTGGCGGCACGGCCGCACTCGTCTACCTGGCAGCGTGGATGCTGATGCCAGCCGGACGGCACCAAGACGTGAAGCATCTCTGAACGACCGAAACCGTTTGATTGCAAAGACAACTGTGGCCGTGGATAACATCCACGGCCACAGTCGGATTCACTGTCTACCTGTGCGCCATTCTCACAGGGAACTTGTGAAGATTCCCTTCATCAGCTGGAGCACGATTTTCATCATGTTGGCGTCCATGCTGCCCGAGTCTGTGCCGTCATCATCCGTGCTTCCCATAATTCCCTCCGCTGTGTTGGACGCAGATGCGTCAGTTGGTCATACATGCATCCCGGCAGCGCCGGAAGGCAATTCGATCAGCTGAAGAAGATCGTGAATTCTTCGAGGCTGCCGAAGAGGAACTCGATGTCGTCGGATGTGCTTCCCATTTGTCCTCCTGTTGATTGTTCTTCAGCAACGGATTTCACGTATCCATTGCGTACGTCTACATCTTCCGCGAGTGCGTATATCGGTCGAAAATTACCGTTCCACAGCGGTTTCCGACCTACATCACGTGAAGGATGGTCACCAGCGAGGCGGACGTGTTGTCAACCCGGCCGGCCGATTCAATCTTGTCCTGCTGGATCCTCCATCGACCCTGCGATAAGTGGGCCGCCCAGTCCGAAGACCGCCTGCAGGAGGGCCGAAATAGCGGTGATGCCGCCGCTCAAGCTTCCCATTGTTTCCTCCATCTTCTGGACGCTGATGCGTCAGTTGGTCAGACAAGCATCCCGACAACGCCGGGGGTTTGGTTCGATCAGCTGAATTGGTCCACCAAGGCAATGAGCTGATCGAAGACGAACTCAATGAGCTCCGTGAGGGTCGTGCTTCCCATGAATCCTCCTCGTAGTCGATGTGCAGCAACGGAATTCAGTTTCTCCGTTACCGTCAATCACATTCAATCACCGATCAGCGATGTTCGTAGGAAAATTGGAAACTATTTTGCTGCAACATTTTCCGTCGGATATTGCACGGGTGAACTGCCACTACCCAAAGGGGCGTACCAAGCCTGCAAGAATGCATAGCCACGCGGATCCATTGCAGTAGGGAAGGATTGGGAAACGCAGTGCCTCGTGGCGGCCCGGTAGCCGAACCATATGACAGGCGACGCGAGTAACAGGGCTCGCTGTCTTCAGTAGCTCACCCGATCGGCTGGCTCCGTCGGCTCACCCTGGTCTACGGTTCACGCCACTCACTGACCCGTTTACTTCGGCGGGTGAGGCCGGCACCAACACTGCCCTGCGCTCGAAACGGCGCGCTTGCTCGTAACGCAATTCGTTTCCCTGTTCTGTCGTGCCTGCACAGCAACCAACGAGGAGGTTGATCGGGAAGGTTGCCGACCCTTTATATCGTCGTTTCTCACGACATAAGACCAGAACGAAGAAATTGTGTGAATGACTGGTCAGATTGCCCCAGAGCTCGAGGTCCTCACACAAAGAAAGACCCGGGACACTGTGAAGTGTCCCGGGTCCTTCGTGAACTTCGTGCCTGTGTATGGCGGTCGAGTCTGTGGGCTCTCTAGCTGTTCACAGGAGGCGTAATCGCCTTTCTTAGAAGTCCATACCGCCCATACCGCCGGTCGGGTCGGCGACCGGTGCCGCGGCCTTCTCCGGCTTGTCGGCGACGACGGCCTCGGTGGTCAGGAACAGAGCCGCGATGGACGCGGCGTTCTGCAGCGCGGAGCGGGTGACCTTGACCGGGTCGTTGATGCCGGCTTCGAGCAGGTCGCCGTACTCGTTGGTCGAGGCGTTGAGACCGTGAGCCGCAGGCAGGTTGCGAACCTTCTCCGCCACGACACCGGGCTCGAGGCCCGCGTTGACCGCGATCTGCTTCAGCGGTGCTTCGAGGGCGACGCGAACGATGTTCGCACCCGTGGCCTCGTCACCTTCGAGCTTCAGGTCGTCCAGAGCAGGAGCAGACTGCAGCAGAGCCACGCCACCACCGGCGACGATGCCCTCTTCGACGGCAGCCTTGGCGTTACGCACGGCATCTTCGATGCGGTGCTTGCGCTCCTTGAGCTCGACCTCGGTGGCAGCGCCTGCCTTGATGACTGCAACGCCACCGGCCAGCTTGGCCAGCCGCTCCTGCAGCTTCTCGCGGTCGTAGTCCGAGTCGCTGTTCTCGATCTCGGCACGAATCTGGCTGACGCGACCGGCGATGGCGTCGGAATCGCCCGCGCCCTCGACGATGGTGGTCTCGTCCTTGGTGACGACGACCTTGCGAGCCTGGCCGAGCAGCTCGAGTCCAGCGGTCTCGAGGGAGAGGCCGACCTCTTCGCTGATGACCTCGCCACCGGTGAGGATGGCGATGTCGGCGAGCTGAGCCTTGCGGCGGTCACCGAAGCCGGGCGCCTTGACGGCAACCGACTTGAAGGTGCCGCGAATCTTGTTGACCACGAGGGTGGAGAGCGCCTCGCCCTCGACGTCCTCGGCGATGATCAGCAGCGGCTTGCCGGACTGGATGACCTTCTCGAGCAGCGGCAGCAGATCCTTGACCGTCGAGATCTTGGAGCTCACGAGAAGGATGTACGCGTCCTCGAGGACGGCCTCCTGACGCTCTGCGTCGGTGGCGAAGTACGCCGAGATGTAGCCCTTGTCGAAGCGCATACCCTCGGTGAGCTCGAGCTGCAGACCGAAGGTGTTGGACTCCTCGACCGTGATGACGCCTTCCTTGCCGACCTTGTCCATGGCCTCGGCGATGAGCTCACCGATGGACGGGTCGCCTGCGGAGATACCGGCGGTAGCAGCGATCTGCTCCTTGGTGTCGATCTCCTTGGCGGTGTCGAGCAGCGTGGCGGTGACGGCCTCGACAGCCCTCTCGATGCCGCGCTTGAGACCGAGCGGGTTGGCGCCTGCGGCAACGTTGCGCAGACCCTCGCGAACGAGAGCCTGGGCGAGAACGGTCGCGGTGGTGGTTCCGTCGCCGGCGACGTCGTCAGTCTTCTTGGCGACCTCCTTGACCAGCTCGGCACCGATCTTCTCGTAGGGGTCCTCGAGCTCGATCTCCTTGGCGATGGACACACCATCGTTGGTGATCGTGGGGGCGCCCCACTTCTTCTCGAGCACGACGTTGCGACCCTTGGGTCCCAACGTCACCTTGACTGCGTCGGCGAGGGAGTTGAGTCCTCGCTCGAGGCCGCGGCGAGCCTCTTCGTCGAACGCGATGATCTTGGCCATTGCGAAGTGATCCTCCGGATTCGGGGTGACACACATAGACGACCGCCTGACGGGTCGCCTCTTTTACGCGCGCGGCCGGGGTCAGTGCCCGCGACGGACGACCAGGGGTGTCTGTGGTTCCCGGCCTCACCATCCCGACCTGGCACTCACGTGTCGCGAGTGCCAACTGCATTTTTAGCACTCGCGCGAAACGAGTGCAAGGTCGGGACGGAAGTGCCAGGGCAGGCGATCAGCGCATCGCGCAGAACTGCCCGGTATCGAGGTTGAACGCGAACGACAGCGCGCCCACGCAGTCGACGCCAGTGGAGTCGACTGTCGCACCAGAACCCCAGCCTGCGATCGCAACCGTGGTAGCACCGTCGGACGCTGAGGCCCGAGCGATGCCGCCACCGAGCGAGATCGCGTACGCCTGCCCCGAACTCGTCGAGGTGCCGAGCGAGGTTCCAAAGCCGTTGGCGTAGGTGGTGGTCATAGAACCCTCCCCATTGGCGACGCTCACTGCCGTACCACTCTCGATCGCCGAGGCGCGGGCGTACCCGGCATCGGTCGCCTTTGCTCCGCAGCTAGCCGTCTCCGACACCTGGATGTCATTGTCCGATGGCGGTGAGACACACATGACTGGGCCGGCCGACGCGATGCCTCCTCCGGCCACCGACATACCCGCCGCGATGCCCATGCCCGCCGCGAACACTGCTCCCGCACGCGCAAGCCGTCGGCCGAACAAAGAGGAGAAGCGTGCACCAGTTGCCGAGGCGACGGGCGTGGAGACAACGGGCATGAAAGCTCCTTCTGGGAATGTCGAATTGGTGGAATCCCCGCGACATTACCCGTTCGAGTGCGACCCGTCTCACCCCATACTCAGCGAAGTTCGTCGAGGAGACTCGGGAGTTGCGCAACGGAGTCGATCACATGGTCCGGTTGCTGGGCGGACAGATCCAGAATCGACTGTCGGAACTTGCCCGTCCGGACCAGCGCACCAGTGAGTCCTACCCGTTGTGCCGCCAGCACGTCGCCCGTGAGATCGTCTCCGACCATCATCGTCTTATCAGGTTCGGTGCCCATCAATTCGGTGGCGGTGAGAAACGCCGCGAGCGACGGCTTGCCCACCGAAACGACATTCGTTCCCACGACCTCTTCCATCCCGGGGAGATAGATGCCGGTATCGATAAGCAACCCGTCACGGGTGGTCCAAGTGGTCCCGCGGTGCATCGCGACGACCGGGATGCCGTCGAGCATCAACTCCACCACGCGACTGAGCGCACGGTGGGTGAATTCAGGACCTGCCCCACCGAGGATCACCACCTCTGGGTCCTGTTCGTCCAACTCGATACCGGGCAAGTCGTCCGCGACGTCGCCGCTGTTGAGAAGCCAGGCCCTGCGCCCCGGATAGGTAGCCAGTACGTACTCCGCGGTGAGCCGGGCAGCAGTCACGATCTCTCCGGCATCGGCCTCGATGCCTGCCGCCCGAAGCGAATCCGCAATCGCGTCGCACGTCCGCGAAGTCGTATTGGTGAGGTAGGCGCACGCAAGTCCGCGTTCACGCACCTCTCGCACCGCCGCAGCAGCGCCGTCGATCGGGTGCCAAGAAGTAACCAGCACTCCATCGATATCGAGCAGGACACCCGCGACCCCAGCCATGTGTCGAGCCTATCGGCGACCGACCGGGTGTTGGCAAGACGGAGTGGTACGTCCAGTCGGACGGCGGCGGCGTCCAGTCCTACCTCTACATCTCGAGAACTGCTGCACCGCTGAACTTTCCATCGGACAGATCACGCAAAGCACTATGGGCCCTGTCGAGTGGATACGGGTGGACGTCGATGCTCAGCCGATGTTCCGCCGCGAAGCGCAAGAATTCGACGGCATCCACACGTGTATTTGCGGTGACGCTCCGAATCTGTCGTTCTCTGAACAGATGCTTCTGGTATTCGAGCGGGGGTATGTCGCTGAGGTGGATGCCCGCAATCGCCAGAGTGCCACCGTCTGCGAGCGCCTCCATTGCGGTGGGCACCAGATCTCCGACCGGCGCGAACAGAATCGCCGCATCGAGTGCTTCGGGTGGCTCGTCGCGCACAGCCTGCACGGAGGCCGCTCCCAGTTTCTCTGCCAGCGCACGTGCCTGCACGCCCCGCGTCATCACGTGCACGCGTGCGCCTCTGGCCAGTGCGACCTGAGCAGTGAGGTGGGCGCTGCCGCCAAATCCGTAGATCCCGAGTGCGCCGCCGTCTGGCACCGCTGCTCGCTCGAGGGCGCGGTAGCCGATGATCCCCGCGCACAGCAGTGGCGCAAGTTCGCTATCGGTATATCCGTCCGGAAGACGGAGCGCGTAGTCGGCGGGTACGGTCGCGAACTCCGCGTATCCGCCGTCGGCATCCCATCCTGTGTACCGCGATTGCCTGCACAGATTCTCGGCACCGCGCCGGCAGGCCGCGCAGCGTCCGCAGGTGAATCGCAACCAAGCGATACCTACTCGATCCCCAACGGAGAAATCACCGGACACCGAATCACCCAGTGCGACAATCTCACCAACCACCTCATGGCCTGGTATCACCCGCGGCCGATGCACCGGGAGATCCCCCTCCGCGACATGGAGGTCGGTTCGGCACACGCCGCACGCCAACACTCTGACCAGCAATTCGCCTTCCCCGGGCACGGGAATCGACTCACTGACAAATTCCAATGGGTGACCCGAGACGGGGCCCGGATCCACAACGCGCCACGCGGCCATCGCCGCGGATCTGTTCCGCACCGCCACCATGTCTACAACAATGCCCCGAACCGGATGCGGTCGCCAAGGTAATTCGGCAAACCAGAGTGGCCGCTCCACGCCCTTTTCGGGAGTTAGGCTCCTCGTTATGGACCTGCGCGGTGAGGACCTGTTCGCAGTGGCGGAGTCACTGGCCGAACTCATCGGCGCGCCGGTCACCATCGAAGACGAGAACTCGACGGTGCTCGCCTATTCGACTGGCGAGCATTCGGTGGACGATGCCCGCATCGACACCATCCTCAAACGCCAGGTCCCGGGCCGGTGGAGGCAGCTGCTCACCGAGGCGGGGGTGTTCGAGCGGTTGTACCGCGATACCGGTGTCCTCTATGTCGACCTGCACCTGCCCGAGCTTCTTCCACGCGCGGCGATCGCCGTGCGCGACGGCGACCGGCCGATCGGGTCCATTTGGGCAGCGATGGACTCCGCACCCACCGCCATGCAGGAATCAATCCTTCGGTCCGCTGTCCCTTTCGTCGCCGAACGCATCGCAGCGGAGCGCAATCGAGGCGACGTGACGCGCCGATTGCAGGTCGATCGGGTCCGGGCGCTCATCAACGGCGGGGAACCCGCTTCCCGAGCTGCCGATGCCCTCGGCCTCGAGGGACGGCTGACGGTCGCCGCCGCCAGCACCGTCTCTATAGGACGATCGTTGCCGACCGGAACCCTCCCCTCCCTCACCCTGCACCTCGGAGCGCTAGCGGTCGATTCGGTCGCCGCCCAGTTCGACGACGTCATCTATCTCGTGATTGCAGCATCCGAGATGGATGTCCGACGCCTCGCCGAGGACTTCCTCGGGCGTGCTCGCAGCGGGTCCTCACTCGTCGTTGCAGTCGGACGCGAGGTGAACACAGCCAGTGCGGCGCACCTGTCGAAAGAGGACGCGGACAAGGTACTCGCCGCGCTGCAACACGCACGGGTAGGTGGCGTCGTCGGCACGATGGGTGAGAACCTCGCCTCTGTGCTGGCGTTGCGGGCAGCGAACATATTCGACGGGCTGGACGCTCACACTCCGCTCGCCGCGCTCGCCGGTCACGACGAGCAGCACGGTACAGACCTTGTAGCCACGGCCCGCGCCTTCCTGTCCCACGGCGGCGATGTCGCCGCAGCGGCCGCCACGCTGCACGTGCACCCCAACACTTTGCGAAACCGGCTACGGCGTGCCGTCGACTCGTGCGGGGTCGACCTGAACGATGCGGACACCAGGCTCATTCTGATGTTGCACCTGAAACTGGTCGAACTACGCGAGCACTGACCGTTCAGGGTAAATCTGTTCCCTGATCCGAAACCTCACGGTCCCGGCCTTGACTCACACGGGGTGTGAGTCTTCCCGTGGCGATCCCCGCCGCCCGCACGGTACGGGCCTTCCGCGGGGTTCCATCGGGCTCGTTTACCGTCGCCCCGCAACTCGGGGAGGACGCCTGAACCAGGGCCGCGAGGTTGCGGGCGGCGTTCAGGTCACGGTCCAGACGTAAACCGCATTCACACTTGAATACTCGTTTCTTGAGGGACAGCTTGGCTTTCACTTCCCCGCAAGCAGAACACGTCTTCGAACTCGGATACCACCGGTCCGCGATATGCACGGCGGTGCCCTGCCACTCCGCCTTGTACACGCTCTGGCGGCGCACCTCACCCATCCCGACCCCCCGCGATATGCCGGGCCAGCGACCGGTTCCGCAACATCCCGGCCACATTCAAATCCTCCAGCACGACCACATCGTGGGTGCGGACCAGGCGGGTGGAGAGTTTGTGCAACCCGTCCCGGCGGGCATCGGCCACGTAGGAGTGCAACCGGGCGACCCGCGCCTGGGTGGCAAGCCACCGGTTCGACGGTTGTTGGTTGGTGCGCTTGTCCCGACCCACCCGGCGTGCGGCCTGCCGGTTGAGGCGGCGCAGTTTTTTCTGGGCGTGTTCGAGGTGCTTCGGGTTCTCGATCATTTCTCCGGTCGACAGGACTGCCAAGGTCTTCACCCCAAGGTCGACCCCGACCACCGACGGTGAAGCTACTGTCCGCGTTTCGGGTTCGGCCCGCCGGACCTCGACGGAGAACGAGACGAACCACCGGCCCCGCCGGAATGACACGGTCGCGGACCGGATCCGGGCCGTGCCGGCGTCGATGCGGCGGGCCAGTTTCCGTGTGGACTCGTGCGTCCGGACGATCCCGATCCGCGGCAGCCTCACATGTCTGCGGTCGGAGTCGGTCAGCCCGAACGCCCCGGTGCTGAACCGGCACGATAACGCCGACCTCTTGCCCTTGAACCGGGGGAAGCCGACCCGGCGACCCTTACGCTTCCCGGACCGGGACTTCGACCAGTTCGACAATGCGGTAGCGAGGTTCGCCAGCCCGGAGGAGTAGGTCTCCTTCGAGTTCTCCGCCCACCACGGGGCCACCAGGTGCTTGTCCTGGTTCCAGTGCTTGCGGAGGGAGTACGCGGACCAGTCCACCGCCGGAGTGAGATCATCGCCGCCGATCCCGTAGGAGCGTTCGGCGGCCCGCTGATCCAGGTTGGCTTTCACGACGGCCAACCCCCAGTTGTAGGCAAACCTCTGCGCCCCACAATGCGACCGCAGCGCCGACTCTTGGTCGGGTGTGGGGTCGAGGGCGAACCGGTACGCCTGCAGCAACGTACTCACCCGACAACCCCCACTGCCCGCCACCGAATTTTGGCCCCACCCGACGCACCCAATTCGAACATGTTTTCGACTATGCGGGCAGTCGCCGACACTTCGTGGGGAAACGCTGCCAACGGAGATTTCTCCACAGAACAACAGGGAGTTCCACATTCTTGGGAACAGTTGCAACCCCTGTCCGATTGCACAGGGGCCCCTGTTCGGCACTGGCCGAACGGCCAATCCCCCAGCGTCTCCCTCGACCGATCATGGAGACATGAGCACAGACAGACACCCGAACCACGTCGCGATCGTCGGAGCGGGGATCGTCGGGTTGTCGACGGCGTGGTTCCTTCAAGAGCGTGGCGTTCGCGTCACGGTCGTCGACCGAAAGGGTGTCGCAGGCGACTCTTCCTGGGGAAACGCGGGATGGCTGGCGCCCGCGCTGACGCTGCCACTTCCCGAACCAGCGGTCCTGAGGTATGGGCTTCGGGCGATGCTGAAGCCGTCCTCACCCGTGTACGTCCCCCTCACCGCCGACGCCCACCTCATCCGTTTCCTGGTCGGCTTCGCCAGGCACTGCACCACCTCTCGCTGGGAGTCCGCGATGAGGGTGTACGCCGAGGTGAACCGAATGTCACTGGGCGCCTATGACGAGCTCGCAGACGGCGGCGTGTGGGAGCAGACCCATTTGGCCGACCCGTTCCTGGCCGCGTTCACATCGCACAGCGACCGGGAAATATTGGTCAACGAGTTCGCGCACCTCGAAGCTGCAGGCGGGGAGGTCGAGTACGACCGTCTCGACGGAGACGAAATCCGATCCTTCGAACCAAGCCTCGGCGACAATGTCGTGTCGGGTCTGCGACTGCGCAACCAGCGCTTCGTCGATCCACCGCGTTTCGTGCACTCCCTCGCGGACGCCGTGCGGTCCCGCGGCGGCGAGATAGTGCCCGGCTTCGACGTCTCGGCGATCGACGACAGCGAACACGGGGGTGTCCGCCTGATGTCGCGCACCGCCGATTTCGTGACCGCCGATGCCGTTGTCGTATCCAGCGGTGCAAGGCTGAACGCCCTCACCCGACCGTTCGGAGTTCGAGCGCTGGTTCAGGCCGGCCGCGGCTACAGTTTCAGCGTCCAGCCCCGTCAGATGCCGAAGAACCCCGTCTACTTCCCGATCCAGCGGTTGGCGTGCACTCCACTGCACGACCGTTTCCGCGTGGCCGGAATGATGGAGTTCCGCAGTCCCGAAGCACCTCTCGACCCTCGCCGCATTCAAGCCATGGTCGACACCGGAAAGTCGGTGCTCACCGGCATCGACTGGGAAGCCCGTAGGGAGGAGTGGGTCGGTTCCCGGCCTTGCACCACCGACGGACTCCCACTCATCGGTGCAACCCGCTCACCCCGCGTCCACGTGGCCGGCGGTCACGGAATGTGGGGCGTTGCGCTGGGCCCGCTCACCGGGCGCATCACCGCCCAATCCGTGACTGGAGGACCGGTGCCCAGCGTCGTGCGACATTTCGACCCGCTGCGGTAACGACCTGTTCAGGCCGTCCCCCTAACGCGCCGGTTGCGGGACGGCCTGAGCAAGCCGATCTAAAGTTTGCGGCGGAGGACTTCCTCGATCTCGCGGGGCGTCAGGAGGCGTTCGAGTTTCTCACTCGGCCATGAGGACGGTCGTCCTCGCATGCGAGCCGACTGGAGTAGAGGGACAGACCTTCGATTCCGCCGCAGTATCGGATGTACTTTCACTTCAGATCACTTCCCAAACCAACTGGGCAACGATTCTCTTACAATTGCAAACTTTCGTCCACAAA